>CAYRUY010000001.1:0-160890 GCA_964427455.1 uncultured Candidatus Bathyarchaeia archaeon
AGTTAGTCGAGGCCACGCCGACGAGGGCGAAGGCGAGCCAGCTCGAACCGTAGCCGGCCTCTGCCAACTGCCCAGGCCTCACCTGGAAACCCATGAAATAGTACATGGCGATGGAGGCAACTGTGCTTAGAGTCTCGGTAACGACCCATGTCTTGTAGGATAGGAACATCTTCAACTGGGCCCAGAAGACCCCCCAGGTCTGCCTCAGTTCAGACCGCAGCCTAGGCGGGTCCTCCCTCAGCAGGTCAACAACCTTGCTTCGGTCCATGCGCTACCCCTTCGTGAGCTTGACGAATACGTCTTCCAGCGTTGGCTGCGTCCGACCGATTGAGACAACCGCCACGCCGAGCGAACCTAGCTCCGAGGCTACGGAGGCGATCGCCCTATGCTCGTCATCAACCTCCAGCCTGATCAGGAAGCCTTCCCCTTCCGCGGTGACTTCGAGAACCCGCCTGACAGCCGAGAGCTTGCTTGCAGCCTCGGTGAGGAGCTGAGACCCCTTGCCGCCTTGCACCCTAACCTCGATCGCGTGTGTGTCTCTGACCGCGTCGCTGAGACGTGAAGGTGCATCATCGATGATAATGCGCCCGTTCCTCATGATCGCGACGCGCTGGCAGAGCCTCTCAACCTCATACATGTTATGGCTTGTGAAGATTATCGTCTTTCCCAACTCTCTGTTCAGGTCTTGCAGGAGGGCTCTCGTCTCCACCGCGGCGATAGTATCGAGTCCGACGGTCGGCTCGTCCATAAACAGGATGGGCGGGTTCGCGAGGAGCGACCTCGCCAGCATAACACGGACTTTCATCCCCGTGGAGTAGTCCTTAACCATCTTATGCCGGTCCTGTTTCAACCCGAAGAAGTCGAGCAGGGCTTCGATCCGTCTCTCGGCGACTGCTGAGGGAACATTTTGAAGATACGCGTAGAACCTGAGGTTGTCCTCTGCGTTCAGCCTCCAGTAGAGGGCTCTTCCTCCGGTCTCACCGTGAAGCCACCCGAAGCTGATCCTCACCTTCTCGGCGTCCTTCACCACATCGTAGCCGTTCACGCGGGCTGTTCCCTCGGTTGGCAGTATGATCGTTGCAAGCATCTTGATCAACGTGGTCTTGCCTGCGCCGTTTGGGCCGAGGAGGCCGAAGAACTCGCCTCGTTTGATCCTGAGGTTTACACTGTCCACTGCTCTTATCTCACGGGTCTTGCCTCCCTCCTTCCCCGTGAAGACCTTGGTCAGGTTTGATGTCTCAACTGCGTATTCCAGGCAACCGGCCCCCTGGGGCGGCACTCCACCACGTGGCAACGGCCAAAGGCCAGACTGGCCTGCATGTACAAGAAGGACCAGCCTTCAGTCGAACATGCCGCGTCACCGAGAGCGTGCGGTCATAGGAGACGAGCCTCTATATTTGGCTTGCGATTCAGACTCCATTCCTTAATATCATCCTCTGATTCATTCCTCAACGGTGGGTATGATGGCATGTCATGCAAGTCTGGACTGGACCTATAAGGGCATGAGAGCCCTGGTACTGGAGAACGAGTTCCTGAGAGTCGTCAGCCTCCTGGACAAGGGCTCGGACATAATGGAGTTCAGGTACAAACCCTTGGATATCGACTTCATGTGGCATTCTCCCTTGGGCTATAGGAGCCCCTCAACCTTCGTTGCCTCGTCAGCGAGGTCTGACGGCGCGTTCCTCGACTTCTACGGGGGAGGATGGCAGGACATTCTGCCCAGCGCTGGGGCCGGGGTCTCCAGGCATCGTGGAGCAGAGTGGGGCCTCCACGGCGAAACGAGTCTAATCCCTTGGAGCTGCTTCCTAGAGAAGGAAGGCCCCGATGAGGCCGTCGCAAGGTTCAGAGTTGAATGCTACCGCTACCCGTTGGCGGTCGAGAAGACCTTAGCTCTTCGAAGCGGCGAGAAAGCGCTGTCGATCAAGGAGACCGTTCACAACCTTAGCGAACAAGACCTGGAGTTCTCGTGGCTCCAGCACCCAACCTTCGGCGAACCGTTCCTCGCTCCAGGCTGCAGGATTGATGTGCCCGCAGAATCTGTGACAGTCTTCGGACCGCCTGAGATAAGCCCGTCAAGCAGGCTGCCAGCGGGGAGCACCTTCCCCTGGCCTAGAGCGAAGGACAAGCAGGGAGCCGACGTAGACCTGAGCATCGTCCCGCCGAAGAGCGTGAGATGCCTAGACTTGGTTTTCATCCACGGCCTTAAGGAGGGCTGGTACGCGGTCTCGAATCCCCAACTCAGCCTCGGCTTCGCCCTGATGTGGCCTCCGGAGATCTACCGCGCCGTCTGGTTCTGGCAGCCTTTAGGAGGAGCATGGGACCACCCGTGGTATGGAAGAGCTTGGGCGATCGCTTTGGAGCCCTGCACCAGCTGGCCCAGCACGGGGCTCGAGGACCAAGTAGAGCGAGGCACTGCTTTGACGATCAGAGGGAGGGGCTCAATCGAACTCGAGATGAAGGCGATCGCCTACACTGGGGTCAGCAAGGTTCGACGCATGAGCAGGGAAGGAGTGGTCGAAGCCTAGGATCAACCGCGAGGGACGCGGAGAAGCCCTGCCTCTGACTCAGCAACCAAGTCTTCTGCTGCGGCAGTCGCCGGCCCGTGCTTGGCAGGGAAGCCCTCCACAAGCCCCAACTTGCCCTGCCATGGCCTGAAGCAGGTATCCGGAGCTTGCGCTCAGGGCTATGTGACCGATTCCGAATACCCGCTGCGAAACCCTGTCAACACAACTTCTTGAAACAATGGAAAACTCTCCAACCCTCCTTCTGAGCTCGGCGCTAGTGAGCATCGTGAGGGTTGATTAGGCCCCGCTCGCATGATTCCTTGGTTCAAAGCCGATGCTCGCAAGCTTTCCGAGCCCCGGGGAGTTTGACCTTGAGCTTCTGTTCCGTTCAACCTACACGTACATGCTCACCTTTGTGCACGCCGTTCGGGTTGCATCCAAATGGTAAGACATAAATCGTGGCTCTACCGCGAATCCATGGCTTTGATGGTGATCGGTAATGGCCTGCCCTTGGCTTGCGGTACGCAGATTGTCGGTCGCCACTCATGATCTGGGAGAGAACTCATGGAGAAGCTGTAAGGCTCGGAGGAGTCTGTGATGTCTGGGGGAAAACGGTCAGTAGGGATTGTCGGCCATGGCCTGATTGGCTCTTATGTGTACAGACAGATCGTATCGCATCCTGAGTTCGGTCTGAAGGTCGTCTTCGTCCATGACCAGGACGAGAAGCGCATGGCTGGCCTTCCGCAGGAACTCGTTCTGGAACGCGCCGAGGATTTCGCTTCCCGGAAGCCAGATATGGTCTGCGAGCTAGCCCATCCGGACGTATCTCGGCAGTCTGGGAGCATGTTCCTCGAGGAGGTCGACTACTTCCTGCTTTCCGTTACCGCCCTGGCCGATGCCGAGCTTGAGAGCGAACTCAAGGAGACGGCTCTGAAGAATGGTACGAGGCTTTTCATCCCTCATGGTGGGGTCATGGGGTTAGACGCGATCATTGAGGGCCGGGATACTTGGGAAGAGGTCAAGATCGTGATGAAGAAGAACCCGAAGAACCTCGATTTCACGAGATCCGGGATGGACGCTTCTACCGTCACCCGGCCCATGACCCTTTACGAGGGGCCTACCCGTGGCGTATGCCCTATGTTTCCCCGGAACGTAAACACCCATGCCACTGTTGCCTTGGGTGGCATTGGCTTTGACCGAACCCATTCTACTTTGATCGCCGACCCCTCTCTGAATGTGGCCATCTTGGAGATATACGCGAAGGGTGGGGGAATCGACCTGGAGTTGAAGCGTTCCGAAGCCATCACTGGAGTATCGGGGGCATCCACACCTTGGTCGGTCCTCCGGTCGATCGTCAGCACCGCTCCAAGGAACCCAGGCATGCATTTCTGCTGAAAGCACCGGAGAGCAGCGATCCCGGCCTGTGCGGGAGGTGTGACATGAGACGTATCTCGGCTTGGCCACGAGAACATCGCTGCGTGGTGAAGCCTTTCCTCGCCCTTCATTATGTCCTAGAGGCTGATGGACTAGCGGCTCAGACCGTATCGTCAAGATCATTCGATGTAGGTTTGTGAGCCGCCTCGATCTTCTCGTCAGTCAGGACCGGTAAACCCAAATCCCAAGCCGCGAAGGAGTGGTAGGGCCTAGGCGAGTCTTCAGGGCGGCGGGCTTCTGCCCGCTAATCAGCAGCCTTCTGGAAGACTTCCTCAGCGGCAGCGGTTCCGGCCCCTACCTTCACCGGGAAGCCCTCCTGGGCGAGGGTTGATTCGAGCGCTACTAGGGCAGGAAGCACATACTTCGGGCTGGCGGTCAACCCCATGTGGCCAATCCTGATTATCAGGGCCGCGAGCTTCCCAACACCGCCCGAAAGAGCGATGTGGAACTTCTCTTCAATCCTCCTCCTGAGCGCGGCGCCGTCCAGACCCCGTGGAACACGGAACGCGGTCACTGTTGGCGAGGCTGCGTCCTCGTCGGCAAGAAGCTCGAGGCCCATCGCGTTGAGGCCCGCGCGTGTTGCCATAGCCGCCCTTCTGTGACGTTGGAACCTGCGCTCTAACCCTTCTTCCAGGGCGATTTCGACAGCCTTTCTGAGACCTCGAATCAGGCCTGTGGACGTGGACGTAGGGTACGGATGCCCCCACGAACCCCAGGTGTCCATATAACGCCTCCAAACTGATAGGTTCAGGTAGAAACCTTGAATGGGCTGCTTCCTCTTCGCTATGAGACTCCACGCTTGAGGCGTGACGGCGACAAGCCCTAGAACCGGTGGCGCCCCCAGCGCTTTGGGCGAACTCGCGAAGGCAAGGTCGACTTTCCATTCATCCATTTGCACGTCGACGCCGCCGAGGGCTGAGACCTCGTCAACCACGAGGGGGATGTCGAAACCGGCGACGACCTCGCTGATCTCTCGGAGAGGGTTCAACACCCCCGTTGAGGTCTCGTTGTGAACCATGCAGACCGCTTTGGCATCGCTGTGTTCCTGGAGAGCTCGGCGGACATCTTCAGGTGCGATGGGCTTCCCGTACTCGGCTGTCACATCGACGGGCTTACCACCGTAACATGGCGCGATCTCGTGGAATCTCTCGCAGAAGAAGCCGTTCGACAGAACCACTATCTTGCTTCCCGGCTCGACGACCGCTGCGATGCACATCTCCGAAGCAGCTGTCCCAGAGCCAGTGAGAATCAACACGTCACCCGTGGTGTTGAAGAGCCTCTTGAGCAACCCGCAGGTTTCATCGTAGAACCTGCCCCATTCCAGGCCATAGTGCGGCAATGTGGGCAGAGACATCTCGGCTAGAGTCTCGGGATACGTCTCGCTAGGCCCAGCCAGCATCAGAGTCTTCCTTGGACCCATAGCTCAATCAACTCAAGGCAACCGTATGCGGAGGAGCCTCCGTTTAAGCTCTTCCCGCAGGTTCCGGAGCGTATCCAAAGCCTTTTAGCCTCAGCGTAGACAGCCTCAACAACCTAGAGGAGCTTGAACCCTTTGGGTAGCGTAATCAACGTGTCTTACGCCGACCTGACATGGGAGGAGGTTAGGCAGGCTGCCTCGGACGGCATGGTTATTCTTCTCCCCGTCGGCAGCACGGAGCAGCATGGACCTCACCTGCCGATCAAGACCGACTGGCTCTGCGCCTCTGAGGTGGCCCGGATGGCCGCTGAGAGGGTTCGAGGCCACGCCTTAGTCATGCCTACCATCTGCTATGGGTTCCAAGAGCACACATTGGACTTCCCAGGAACGATCTCAGTGCGGGATGAGAACTTCGTCAACTACGTCTACGATGTCTGCAGGAGCGTCGCACATCACGGCTTCAAGAAGATGATACTGGTCAACGGCCACGGGAGCAACATGCCCTTCCTCGACGCGGTCATGAGGCGAGTAAACAACTATTGTCCAGGTGCGATGTGCGCCCTCGTCGGTTGGTGGGACCTCGTCTTCAGAGTCGGCCCACGAGCCGAAGAGATGAAGAAGCTCAGGCAGTCGGAGTTTCCCGGCGGCATGAGCCATGCCTGCGAGCTAGAGACCTCAGCGATGCTGCACCTAGACCCGGGCCTCGTCGACATGAGCAGAGCTGTTAAGGAGATGGCTCCGAAGAGCTCCGAGTTCACCTGGGGCGATATCATGCTGGGTGCCTGGTACTCACCTGTGCTGGCTGTGGGCTTCACCAGTCGAGGAAGCAGAACGGGGATCTTCGGCGACCCAACCGTCGCCACGGCGGCGAAGGGCAAGGCGTGGCTGGAAACCGCCGCCGAGAACCTCGCCACATTCATCCTCGAGTGGCAGGCGAGACCGATACCGCCTAGAGTGGACCATCACCAACAGTAGCGCCCCCACCGAGGGACCGGTCTGCGTAAGGCTCCTGCCTAGAGAAGAGTTATCAGGGCTGAGCGTAGAAGCATGGCTTGAAGTGTAAGGTGGCGCGGTCGCTTGAGCTTCAACCCGGAACAGTTCATACGCGAGAAAGTCTCATGGTTGAGGACTGAGGTAGGCTCTGAGAGAGCGATAGCCGCAACCTCTGGGGGCGTCGACAGCACCGTTACAGCGATCCTCGGCCACAGAACCGTCGGGAAAGCGTTAACGGTGGTCTTCCTCGACGATGGTCTCATGAGGGAAGGGGAGCCTGAGGAGGCAACGAGCATGCTTAGAGCACAAGGGTTGGACGTAGAGTTGCTCGACGTCAAGGTCGAGTTCTTCCAAGCCTTGAAAGCCATCACGGACCCAGAGGAGAAACGCAGGGCATTCCGGGAAACCTTCTACCAGACTCTTGGCAGAACCGTCCGGGAGCACGGGGCTCGGCGTCTGCTTCAGGGCACTATCGCGGCGGACATCGTCGAGACGCGAGGAGGGGTCAAGACTCAGCACAACGTTCTGGAGCAGATAGGTATCGCGCCGTCTGTGAGGTACGGCTTCACAGTTGTTGAGCCTCTTAAGGAGCTTTACAAGCCCCAGGTGAGAGAGGTCGCTAAGGCCCTCGGCCTACCTAGGGCTGTTTACGAGAGGAAGCCGTTCCCAGGACCGGGCCTAGCCGTGAGAGTCATCGGCGAAGTGAGCCCTACACGGATCGAGACCGTACGTAAGGCTTCGAAGATCGTTGAAGAGGAGACCGCGAGCGTGGAGTCGTTCCAAGCCTTCGCCGTGCTCCTAGCTGATAAGGCCACAGGGGTCAGAGATGGCAAACGCGTCTTCGGCGGGATCATCGCGGTGCGGATCGTCGCCTCCAGCGACGCGATGACAGCGTCAGTCCCGCAGGTCCCGTGGCAGGTCCTTGAGAAGATCCAGTCCCGGATCACAGCCGAGATCCCTTCGGTCGTCAAGGTCGTCCTCGACCTTTCGCCGAAGCCGCCAAGCACCATCGAATTCGAGTAACCTGATGCGCCAAGCAGGTACGCTTGCGGGCTGCTCGGGGTGGCTGTCGCGGCCCGCCTAGATAGACTCGGCTTCCGTGGTCGCCCGCCACAATGTTTAAATGTTGAAGAGTTAGTCTTTCGAGAGGGCCCCACAAGTGCGGTCGGTCGAGAGGGCACCGAAAGTGACGTTGGAGGCGCGCACCGAGTTGGGCGAGGAGATAGAAGAGACAACGCCGAGGATCAAGACGGGAATCCCAGGGCTTGACGATCTGGTGGAAGGCGGTTTCATCTCCGGGTCGACGCTCTTGCTCAGGGGAGGAAGCGGGGCGGGAAAGACCATCTTCGGGCTTCAGTTCCTGCACTACGGCGCATTGAACCGAGAGCCCGGCGTCCTGCTTTCCCTAGAAGAGAGCGCGAACGACCTGAGAAGGGAGGCGGCTAGGTTCGGCTGGGACCTGAAGGAGCTCGAGAGACAACGCCTACTCGCGATCGTCGAAGCCAAACCGTGGACAGAACCTTCCAAGCACGCTAGCGCAACCGAGAGACTGGAGCGCATCGCAACGGAGGTGGGCGCAACGCGCGTGGTGATCGACTCCGTTCCGGCGCTCTTCCAGAACTATCCCAGTGAGGTTGCCGCCAGCGAAGGGGCGCGAGCCGTCGCTCAACTCTGCTGGAACCTAAGCGAAAAGGTACATGCGACAACGCTCCTCATCACGAAGATGAACAGCAACGGAAACAGTACGGCTGAAGAGGACATCTGCCGCGGCGTCATCGAGCTGAGAGCCAGGCTAGTCCAAGGAGTTGTGAGGCGATATCTTCTGGTTAAGAAGATGCGAGAGACCCAGCACAGCAACAGGCTCTACGTCTACGATTTCACACCGCGAGGGTTGGCCGTCTTTAACCCAACAAGCAGCTCTTGGACTTCTCTCACACAGGCTCATGGAAGCTTAGAGGTAGCGGAAGAGTTCCTTTAGGCCAACACCGACCCTGCCCGCGCAACGCGTCGGCCAACATCAGCTGGCCGAGATGAGCATCCTCCTCAGTGACGGTCACGAGCGTCAGACCTGAGGCATCACGTCGTCCGTCACGAGGAGGAGGTTCCGCTTATCGCGAAGAGTCGTCAACCGGCGCACTAAGTCCACCGTCAAGGCTCCCTTCCTCAGCTTCACGAGCATACCCAGCCTGAGCCGCTCTAGGACCTCCTCAAAGCTGACGACCTCGTGGTCAGCCTCGACGCCACCCGCGACATACGCTGTAAGCTCTCTGCCGCTAAGCCCCGGGGCATGACCGTCGACGACGGTTCCACGGCTCAGTCCGACCTTCACTATTCCAGTGGTTCTGGAGACGAGGTGGGTCAGCCCATGGTAGTCCATCACCTCGCCAAGGCCGAGCGCTCTCGGCCAAGCTAGCATCTCCTCAGCATTTGATGCTTCAAGTTCCCCTCCAGCCGTCTCAACCTCTGGGAGCGAAGGCACACACGTGGGGACCAGAAGGTGAACCCTCATCGGCAGGCCTTCGCTTGACTCAAGCATCATCCTGACACCGTCTTTGCCCAGAACGTTTGCGATCTCATGGGGATCGATGGCTGCCGTTGTTGTCCCGTGGGGGACCACCGATTCCGCAAAGCGCGGAGGCGTCAGCATGCTGCTCTCCACATGCAAGTGCGCATCAGTGAGGCGCGGAGCGACGTACCTACCCTCGAGATCAAGCTCCTTGCGGCCGCGCAGAGAAGCTTTCCCGACGGGGCCTACATACGCCACGCGGCCCCCAAGAATCCCGATGTCCGCAGGATGGGTCTCGGCTGTGACAACGTTGGTCAGTGTTGGGTTCCTGAGCAGCATGGTGAACGGCGTCCTTCCCATAGCCGCGTTAACCAGCGCTTCCAACTCCGGCTCAGTCAGGCATCTCACCTCGCTCAACTACGATAGAAGCAAAGAACTCAGAGTCTCAACTCGTTCCAAGAGGCGTCAGAACAAAGTTGGGGCTGAGAGGCCCGGCTTTTACTGGCGTACATTGATGGTTACGGGTGCGGCTGCAAGTAAGCCGGCCTCTACTGTGCTACCGACTGCTCCGTGCACGCACAGACCCCTCACATGCACGTCTGGAACGTAGCATTCACGGCAGAGTATCTTCCCACACTCGGAACAGTACCTTATGTTGTGAGAGGCTCTGCGCCTACCACACCCGTGGCATCTCACATACAAAGGAGCCAAGCTTGTCACCTCCTAACAGTCGTTGTTCAGTTCAGGTTTTCGTCGGGTTGAGTCATCCACTCCGCTCGCCTCGAAGCCCACTGAGTCTTCGAGGCCAGACCTGTACGGGACGGGTACTCGGCTGCCTGCGACCCTCAGGTAGCGAACGTGTTGGAAGTTCATGAACTGCAGACCCTTGGCCGCCTTCAACGTGAGGATCACGTAGCTCTTCGACATCTCAAAGGAGTCGAGGAGACCGTAGAAGACATCTCCGTTGTCCTCGACGACCTCAACGTTACAGCCCACAGACTCGCTCAGCCTTCTGAAGAGCTTGCTATGCGCGACGGGAAACTGCCTGGTCGAGAGCTCGACTGTGTCCAAGGCTGCGGTCACCTACTGAAGCCTCTCAGCCTGGTCTCTCAGCAGCCTGGACATCAGCCCATCTTGGTACGTCTTGACAACAGGCACGGTGAAATCGATCTTCACGTTGAGCTCCCTCATCTTTGACAAGACCATGTCGATCTCCTCCTTGTTTCTGCCGACGAGGAAGACTACGCCCTCTGGGTTGCCCAGGGAGCTGACCAGCTCGGTAACCTGGGAGATGCCGGCTATCTGCTTGAAGGCATCGTCTCTCGTACCGTGTTCAGGGAAGCTTACACCGACATAGATGTGTTCGCTTAGCCCCAGCTTCTCTAGGTCAAGAATCGCCGTGTACCGCTTTATGACCCCGGCTTGCTCCATCTTGTTCACCCTGTACGCGACAACGTTTGGGTGGAGCTCAAGCCTCCTACCGATCTCAACAAAGGAGGCGTTCGACTTCTCCACAAGCTCTGCGAGGATCCTCAAGTCGCGTGCGTCTAGAGAGATCAATCGTCCACACTCCTAGAGGGCCTTGAAGGCCTCAGACCATTTCTCGTAGTTTCGCAGGATCTCATGAGAGACGCTGGGCCTCCGCTCCTTCATGACTTCGAGGAAGTCCTCCATCGAAACTTCCCTTGGCTGAGATTGCTTGTCGTCGGGCGAATGAGACTGAAAGAACTCCCTAACGGCTCTAAGCTGCGCCGCTTGAACGATGTCTGTGAGGTCGCTACCCGTGTAGCCCTCGGTCATCCTGACCAGGTAGGTCAAGTCCACATCGGGTGCTAGCCTCAGGTTGCGCGTTGCGATCTTGAACAGTTCTTGGCGGCCCTCCTCGTCAGGAAGGGGGACGTATACGCGCTTCTGGAACCTTCTGATGAACGGGTCGTCAAGGGCCCATGGCTTATTCGTGGCGCCTACAACATACACGTAGGACTTCCTGCTCTTGTCGACAACCCCATCCATCTCCTTCAGAAACTGGTTCCTCGTCCTCGCCTCCCCCCCGACCTCCTGCGACCTAAGCCCCACCAGAGAGTCGACCTCGTCCAGGAAGATCACCGCCGGCTGGCCCTTCTCCGAGAGATGACGTGCCTCTTCGAACAACGAGGCAACGTTCTTCTCCGATTCACCCAGCCATTTGCTCATGATGGACGCAGCATCGACACAGTAGAAGGCCGCATCGATCTCCGTGGCCACGGCGGCCGCAAGCATCGTCTTGCCGCAGCCGGGAGGGCCGAAGAACAGGATTCCTCTAGGCCATCCTAACGGGAAGAGGTCAGGTCTCTTCACCGGGTAGACCATTGATTCTTCGATCGCTCTCTTGGCGCTCTTCAGGTCGGCTATGTCGTCCCATTTCACGTTCGGCTTCTCCCTCAACACCGTCTGCTCGAATCGCTGCCCAGGCTCACGGGAGGCCTCAGCCGCTTCGGCCGCCACGCCGCCTGCCATCAGGTCATTTACTCGCCTCTGGTACGCCGATGCCCTTTGAGCGTAGACTGTGTTCTGAGGAGCGTTCGGGTAGAGGGAGCAGAGCTTAAGGAGTATCTCTATGGCTCGCTGGTATTTGGCTACTGCCATCCCCCTTGAACCCTGTCTGTCGAGCTGAATCGCCTCGCTAGCGTTCTTGGCAGCTAGCTGTTCCAGCTCTTCACTGGCCATTCGATTCACCGGTCGAGTTCATACTTTCGACAAGACGGCAGCATTTTGGAGGGCTCAGGCGTAGTCCCCTAGGCGAGAGATATCTTGCCTTCAGTCCTGAGCTTCTCTATGGCCTTCCTGATGTCGTCCTTTGGTATCTTCAGGTCCTCCGCGCACTGGGATGTGTTGATCTTCCCCTCGTGCTTCCTGATGTAGCTGTAGACCTCTTGCTCTATGTCTGCTCCGACGGGCAGTCCTGTTACGGCCACTGCCTGCGGTGGGCCCTCGATCAGAGGCATCACCGGAATCTCGGGGAACTGCTCCCTCATCTTCAACTCGGCAACTGTGCTTGCTTCCTCCAACACTCTCAGAGCCTCAGCGTTGGAAGCCCCGATGTCTGCAGCGGGGATTGTTGATTGACCGGTCTCCAGGAGCGTGTTGCTGAGCATCGAGTTGACCGCGTCTAGCTCAACCGCAACCTCGGGGATGACGCCTGCGAGCCTCGTCCGCGTCTCCTTGACGATGCCTATGATCGGCGCCATCTGAGCCATGACGTCGCCGAACTCCTCGACCGTCTCCAGCCTGAGCATGACCCTCTCCAAGGCCAGTTCGCCGCTGATGATGAGCTTGGCCATCTTCCTCACCTCAGCGCACTCGTTCGCGTACATCGCAGCGTGCGAGTGGTCTTTGGAAAGCTGGGCCCCTATGCATCTCTCGAAGATCTCGCGGTCCCTTTGATGGAGCCGGGCACTCGTCTGGCTTAGCTTCTCCTTCTGAGAGCGCAGCTTGATGATGGCGTGAGCGATCTTTTCCTTGAGAGGCCGACGCGCTAAGTGAAGCTTCTCCTCAAGACCCCTGATGACCGAGGACCCGCCCTCCGTGTCCCACTTCACTCGCCTCAACTGGGCCACCCCGGGAGGCTAGCGGTCTTCGACATGGACGATGAAAGGCGCGTCCTTTTGTTTGGCTGGTTCAGGAGCCTGCGGGGTCGAGGATTCAGAGGCCTGAGCAGGGGGCTTCGGCTCAGGAGACCTCTGCTCTGGAAGCTTGGACTCTGGAGGCTTGCGATCGAGCGACAACAGGTCATCTATGATAGCTTCGATGTCCTCCTTCTCCGCGAAGGTTCTGCCTAGGCCTGCTTCAATGGAGCTGCTTGCACCCTTGTAGACTGCATCTTCAAGGTCGCCTGTCGTATGCTGCATCTTCAGACTGGCTAGGAATGTTTGTAGCTCCTTGATCTGAAGATTTAGGCGTCCAATACGGTCCTTTAGCCCGTTGACGAGAATCTGTCGCCGGTCCTTCAGCTGGTTAACCGCGGACTCATGCTGCTTCCTGAAGTCGTCGTAGATGTCCTTAGGGATCTCCCCAATGCGATAGAGGTCGTCTAGAGCCCGAACCCTCCTTATCGCTATGTCCAGCTCCCTGGCGACGTGATCTGCGTCGATCTTCCATTGGTAGATGTATGTAGCAGCAGCCTCTTTGAAGGAGACCTGGAAGCTGGGGCAGCTGAAGAAGTCCCCGTTGCCCAGCTCGATCTCGACCTGGCCTACCTCGTTCTTGACGTCAGCGGCTAAACCGACGATACGGCCCATTGCCCGCCCGTATCCGTCGAGAACCGGCTTCCCAAGATACTTCTTTCCCAATTCAAGGCTTAGTGCCATTCTTCCCATTCCCTCCTACTTTCTCGCGATCTCATGGCTTCCCTCGGCCGCCGGTACGAGACCTGGCAGCTCTGGGAACCTCTCCTTCATCCTCTGCTCAGCCACCGCCGAAGCATCATCCAGGATCTTTTGAGCCTCGCCTCCGGAGGAGCCTATCTCCCAGGCTTGCCCTGTTGACTCGCCAACATCGATGACTATCTTGTTCAGGTCTTCCCCGATCTGGCCTAGTTCGTACGAGACCTCCGGAATGACGCCGGCGAGTTGCGTCTTCAAGGAGTGAACGACGCCTGCAACGGGTCCCATGACGACGACGACATCTCCGAACTCCTCGACGGTTTCAAGCCTCAACATCACCTGTTCAAGCGCCATCTCAGCTCGAAGGATTATCTTGGACATCTTACGGACCTCTGCGCATTCATTAGCGTACATCGCTGCCCGCGAGGAGTCTCTCATCGCCTGGGCAGCGACGCACTTCTCGAAGAGCGACTTGTCATGTGTCTGCATCCTAGACGACGCGTTCTCGAGCCTCGTCAGCTGCGTCCTAAGACGGTAGGTGGAAGTAGCGATCCTTTCCTTCAGTGACGGAGACCTGTGAAGGAGGCCACCACGCCCCTCCCAGCCCTTCGCCACGTTTCTACCCAACTATGCACCTCCATTCCTTTCGTTTTACACAACTCATCTCGAGGTAACCACAACTGGGCCAGTGCCAACTTAATACTAATGAAAACCAGCTTTGTAAAAGACCCAAGTTTCCGGGAGCAGATTCTCTACAGGGGCGGACGGGAACGGTCCCCCAAGAGAGCAGGGTATTACCGCGTTCTGCGCCTGTGTGTTACATCCCGTAGGGATAGCCGCGACCTCGTTTAAATACTGCTTGGAACAAGGGGTCGACCGGCTGAGGATAGCAACTCAAGGTCCTCAGTGCCCATGTGGGGCGTATTGCGACAGGCAGTTTTCGACGCGTGCCCGGCCGCTTTCGCCGAACGCAGCGTTTGGCGTTTGGCCTTGGGGGTTAAGGTTTAAGACACCTGCAGGACTCTGAGTGGCCCGCCCGAGAGGTTGCACGCTTGACATGGTTGGAGGTCTATCCTTGACCGATGCTCTGAGGCCGACAAGAGGTAAACGCGTTGTTGCCGTCATCGGTGGCACGGGTGACCAGGGCTTCGGCCTCGCTGTTAGACTAGCCATGGCCGGTGAGAATGTCATAATCGGCTCTAGGCAGAGGCCGAAAGCAGAGGATGCCGCCAGGCGGGTGGCGGCGGCCCTAGGCCGTGATTGTTGCGTTGGAGGCATGGAGAATGCAGAGGCGGCCAAGGCTGCCAATATCATCATTCTAACCGTTCCTTTCGCTGCTCAGATCGGAATCCTCAGGAGTATCAGGGATTCGTTCAAGCCCGGGGATATCCTTGTGGACGTGACGGTCCCGCTGGCCACCGCGATCGAGGGGAAACCTACGCGGACGCTGGGCGTTTGGCAGGGCTCTGCCGCTGAGCAGGCGGCAGAACTCGTTCCGAACGGTATGAAGGTTGTTTCGGCGTTCAACAACGTCAGCGCTGAGCAACTCCAAGACCTGAAGAGTAAGGTTGAATGCGATGTCATAGTCTGTGGGGACGATGCGGAGGCGAAACGGACAGTCATGGGCCTCGTCGAGGAGCTGCCCGGCGCTAGGCCCGTGGATGGCGGGCCGCTCGAGAACGCTCGCATCGTGGAGCAGCTTACGGCGCTCCTGGTCAGCATTAACATCAGGTATGGGGTCTCGTCTGCAGGCGTGAGGATAACCGGCATACCCGTCTAGCATCGTTCGCGCGGTCAAGGCCAGAGGCCAAGCGTCCGGAGCGCGTCGACCACTCTGCTGACGGCCAGGTCCATTGCGGCTGCGCGCATGTCAACGCCCGCCTTGAGCGAAGCGTTCAGCACCTCGTCGAAGGCCTGCAGCATCTTGGTCTCCAGCTTAGCCTCCACCTCTTCGGCGCTCCAGTGCTCCTTATGCAGGTTCTGGACCCACTCAAAGTAGCTGACGAGAACGCCTCCTGCATTCGCCAGGATGTCAGGCACAACCATCGTCTTCTTCTCCTTTAGCACACGGTCGGCCTCAGGCGTCGTGGGGCCGTTGGCTAGTTCAACCACTATCCTAGCCTTCACTGCTTCAGCGTTCCCGGCCGTGATCTGGTTCGAGAGCGCAGCCGGGATCAGGATGTCGCAGTCAGACGCGATAAGCTCCTCGTTGCTTACGTTCCGAGCGCCTTCAAACCCGACGACCGACCCGGTTCTTGCCTTGTGCTCTGAGACCTTGAGAGGGTCGAGCCCCTCCGGGTTGCAGATCCCACCCTTGCTGTCGCTGACGGCCGAAACCCTGTAGCCTTCCCGCGCGAGTAAGAGGGCCGCGTTCGAACCCGCGTTTCCATAACCCAGAATCGATATCTTCGTCTCCTTGGAGCGAAGCCCCAGCCTCCTCACCGCTTCGTTGACGCAGACCAGACCGCCCTTCGAAGTCGCCTCTGCCCTCCCCTCCGAGCCCCCGGCGCTGATCGGCTTCCCCGTGACTACCTCTGGGATCAGGTATCCCTTAAGCTGGCTGTAGGTGTCCATCACCCAAGCCATCTCTCGGGGCCCCGTGTAGATGTCCGGCGCTGGGACATCCCTGAACGGGCCGATCAAGTCCGCGATCATACTCGTGTATCGTCGAGTGAGGCGTTCAATCTCGGTGGTCGACATCTCTTTCGGGTTGCAGACAACACCGCCTTTCGCGCCGCCGTACGGAATGTCGATGACGGCGCATTTCCATGTCATCAGCATGGCTAAGGCTGTGACCTCTTCGAGCGTAACCGAGGGGTGGTAGCGGATCCCGCCCTTGTAGGGGCCCCTGACATCGGTGTGTTGAACCCTGTAACCGGTGAAGACCTTCACGCTTCCATCGTCAAGCCTGATCGGCACGGAGACGATGAGCGCTCTCTTCGGATGGCTTAACACCTCGATGAAGTCCCGTTCTACGCCAAGCCTCTCGCCACTCGCCCGCAGCTGCCCCAGCCCGTTCGCAAGCAGGTCTTGTCCCTCAGCCATCGGCTCATCTTCTCGCATGGGTCTTTCAGAAGTCAGGCATTGGAGGACGCCATTTAAGGTTTGAGCGTGGCTAGCCGGAGGTTAGAGGCTTAGGCGAAGAGCGTCCAGCAAGGAGCCTATAGGCATCTACGGGCGCGGCAAGGACTTGACCTTGTCAGCTATCGTCCGTCCGTATTCGATGCAGGTCTGAAGCTCGCTCTGGTCGGGCACGTACTTGACCCCTAGCCCAGCTGCCAGGGCTTCCATCCCCATGGCTTTGCACTCTGCCTCGATGGCTCTGATCGCGCCGCCGCCCCACCCGTACGAGCCGAACGCAGCCGTCCCCTTGCCTCTAGGCCTAAGGCCCCTCATGTAGGCGAGGAAGGAGACCATGGCCGGGAGAGGGCCGTTGTTCAGCGTGGACGAGCCGATGATGATCGCCCTTGCGTCCAAGATCTCTTTGAGAACGTCGCTGGTGTCACTCCTGCGTAGGTGAAACACCTTCGCTTCGACTCCTCGACTCGCAACGCCATCAGCGATAGCATAAGCCATCTTTTCAGTGCTTCCCCACATGGAATCGAACACGACGACAGCCTTGTTCTCGCTGCGTCCACCGCTCCATTCCATGTACGCCTGCACGATCTTCGCCGGGTACTTCCTCCATATGACGCCGTGGCTTGGCGCTATCGTCTCTATGCGCAATCCAAGGTTCCTGAGCTTCTCAATCATCCGAGCAACCTGAGGCGCGAAGGGCATCAGTATGTTCGCGTAGTACCCTGCCGCTGCCCCCATCAGGTCCTGTACTTCATCGTCAAACCTCTGGGAGGTCGCAAGGTGTTGACCGAAAGCGTCGTTAGGAAGCAGAAGTCCGTCCTCCTTCAGGTACGTGAACATGCTGTCGGGCCAGTGAAGCATCGGGGCTTCTATGAAGCTCAGAGTCTTCCCGCCGAGAGCCAACTCATCCCCTGTCTTGACTGCGACGAGGGGCCAATCTCTCCGGTGGTAATGCCTAAGTAAGCCGTTGACGCCCGCCTCTGTCGCAAGGACTTTGGCGCTCTTCGCTGCGTTCATGACCGCGGGCATCGCACCCGAGTGGTCTGGCTCAACGTGATTCACGACGATGTAGTCGATCTCCTCAGGCGGGGTTATCCCCTCGACGTTCGCGAGTAGCTGTCGTGAGAACTCTGCTCTTACTGTGTCAACGAGCGCAACCTTCTCCGCCTTGATCAGGTACGCGTTGTAGGTTGTGCCATGTCTCGTCACATAGCTGTGAAAGTCCCTGATGCTCCAGTCAACCGCGCCCACCCAGTAGACTCCTGGAACAACCTCAACGGCGACCATTGCCACTCACCTTGACCTAGACAGTAGACCCGACAGGGCGGGTACGGGAGTGTAATAAGAGTTGCCGTCATAACCGGGCTCAGGCGAGTTGGAAGGGTTCTCGTTCTACGAAAGAGATGCGGCCAGCACGCGCGAGGTTGCGCGAGTAGGCTAGAGCTTCCCCAGGATGTAGTCGACCATCGATTGGAAGATCAGCCTGCCATCCCCGTCTCGGCTCAGGCTCCTCGTGGTCGTCCAGTCGGGAAGCTGCCAGTAGGAGCAGGCTCGTTCCGGGTGAGGCATCATCCCGAGCACTGTCCCGGAGGGGTCGCTTATGCCAGCCACGTCGCGGAAGGACCCGTTCGGGTTCAAAGGGTATTCGCCGTCAGCCAGAGCGCCTCCTTCCGTGCAGTACTGGAAGACCAGCTGGTCGTTAGCTAGCAGAAGCTCAAAGAGCTCTTCCTCGCGCTCCTTCGGGAAGACAAATCTCCCCTCGGAGTGAGCTACAGGCATTCGAAGTACGCTGCCTCTTGGGAGACGCGAGGTGAAGATGCATCTCCCACGGTTTTCATGTCTCAGATGAACCCAGCGACATTCGTACCTAGCAGAGCTGTTTGTCGCCAAGGCTGCCTCCGGTGGCCCACTGCTTTCCTGGAGGCCGGGCAGCAGGCCCGCCTCAACGAGGGCTTGAAAGCCGTTGCATATCCCCAAGACGGGTTTCCCCTCGTCTATGAACCTCGCCAACTCTGTGCCGAGGCTTGACCCCATCTGCTTGCCCAGGATCGCCCCAGCCCTGACATAGTCGCCGTAGGAGAAGCCGCCTGGGATGACAAGCCCCTGATACTCACCAAGCCGCGTGCCCCTCAAGAGCCTTTTCAGATGGACAACCTCTGCGCTTACGCCCTGCTGCTCAAGAGCCCTCTTCGTCTCCCTGTCACAGTTCGTGCCGCCCACGCGTAGGATGCAGACCCGAGCCTCTGCTTCGCGCAAAGCTATGCCCCCAGCTGGCCACTCCAGGCCTCCCTGAGCTCATCCAGCGACGCCTCGATGTCCGTGCTACAGTCTAGCCCATGGACCCTTAGGATTCGTTCCCGTAGGACTGTTCCGACCCGGGCAACAGGCAGTCCTCTGAGGAGCGCCATGAAGCGGTCGCGTGCGGATTCCTCGACCTCCACCAGGAAGCGGGAGTTCGACTCCGAGAAGAGGATTAGGTCAGCGCGCTCCACCATTGACCTCGGCACATCTTGGAGGCGGAGCTCAACGCCATACGGCCCGGAGAGGGCCATCTCGGACAACGCCACTCCGAGACCGCCCTCTGAGAGATCATGGCAGGCGACGACCCATCCAGAGTCGATCCCTGAGGTGACTGCCGCCATAAGCCGCCTAGCTCTTTCAGCCTCTACCGCGGGAACTGCTCCACCGGAGGCTCCTCGCATCACGTAGTACTGGGAGCCTCCTAGTTCTCTTGATGTTTCACCTAGCAGGTAGACTGGGTTGCCCGGTTTCTTCAACTCCAGCGTTGTCGCTGCTCGAATGTCAGGTATGATGCCGACCGCCGTGATCAGCAGCGTGGGCGTAACCGAACCTGCAGGTGACTCGTTGTAGAGGCTGTCTTTGCCTGAGATGAACGGTGCCTCGAACGCCTTCGCCGTAGCGTAGCAGGCTTCAAGAGCTCGCAGCAAAGTGCCCATCCGGTCCGGTTTCTCAGGGTTACCCCACGTGAAGTTGTCCAAGAGAGCGACCCTCCTGCCGCCGACTGCCACGTTGTTCCTCAGAGCCTCGTCTATCGCTGACGCCGCCATCCGGTAAGGGTCGATAGCCCCATAGAAAGGGTTCATGCCGCAGGAGATGACGAGCCCTCTCCAAGAGCCTTCGAGAGGTTTTAGGACCGCCGCGTCGTTCGGACCGCTATGCGCTCCTTGAAGCGGCTTAACAGCAGTGTTCCCTCTAACCTCATGGTCGTAGGTTCTCACCACGGCTTCGCGGCTGCAGATGTTAGGCATGGAGAGCATATGCAGCAAGGCCTCCTTGAGGTCTTCTGGCCCATCGAGAGCTGGCTCTTGCATCGGCGGAGGAGTCCAATCCGCGACTCTGACGGCGCGAGGTGGGTTGAAAAGGAAGCCCAGCTCAAGGTCGGCCACTGTGACATCGTGAAACATGACCTTCAGTGACTGGTCTTCGACGAAGCGCCCGATGGGAGTCGCCTCAACATCCTCCTCTGAGAAGACCGCGAGGACATCAGGCAAGTTCTTCTCTCTGGCGGCTAGGAGCATACGTTCCTGGGACTCCGAGATCCAGATCTCCCACGGCGCCATCCCACCATACTTCAATGGAACTTCGTCAAGCTGGACCTCGACGCCCAGTCCGGCCCTGTGCGCCGTCTCGCCCACGGCGCTTGAGAGCCCTCCACCTCCGAGGTCTGTAACCGAAGACGCGATCTTCAGGTCTCTCACCTTCATCAAAGCCCGCGCTACCTTCTCCTCCTCAACTGGGTTGGGGATCTGTACCGCAGGCCTAGAGACCTCTTCTGACTTCTCGGTGAGGTCTGCCGAGGCGAAGGTCACCCCGTGGATTCCATCGCGTCCCGTCCGTCCACCCACGAGAACAGCGACATCTCCGGGCTTAACATCCTTCACGTAAGCGTGCGCCGGCAGTATCCCGATGCAGCCGCAGTAGACAACAACGCTTCCCACGTAGCCCTCGTGGAAGTATATCGCCCCGTTCACGGTAGGTATGCCCATGTTGTTGCCGTAGGAGCCGATCCCGGCGACAACGCCTCTGAAAAGGTAGCTCGGATGTTTCACGCCGACCGGTAGCTTCCTGTGATCGAAGTTCAATGGGCCAAAGCAGAGGACATCCGTGTTCGCGATCGGCTCACCCCAGACCCCTAGAATGTCTCGGATGACGCCCCCAACTCCCGTGGCGGCGCCGCCGAAGGGCTCAATCGCTGAGGGGTGGTTGTGGGTCTCAACCTTAGCGGCAACAGCATATCCGTCTCCGAAATCGACGATTCCCGCGTTGTCCTCGAAGACAGAGAGGCACCAGGCTGGGCTGAGCTCACGCGTGACTGCAGCTATATAGCTCCTGAGCAGGTTCCGTGCGATGAGTCTCCCGTTCTGGTCGACAACTTCTCCCCTGAAGGTCTTGTGAAAGCAGTGCTCAGACCAAGTCTGACCTATGCTTTGAAGCTCCACATCTGTCGGTTCGCGGCCCCTCCGCCGGGAATAGGCCTGGCAAGCCTTCATCTCTGCCAGGTTGAGGCCCAGCCCCATCACTTGACTGACAGCCAGAAGTTCCTTCTCGGTGGCCCCGTTGAGCTGGATATCGTAGAGGTCAAACGGTTGGGGCTGCCTCCTGAATCGTGGAGCCGTCATCCCTGCGGCTCAACCTCGAACCTGTAGTTGTCCTTGACAGGGTTGGCAAGAAGCCTCCTGCAGAACTCCTCGACTGACCTCTCAGCCTCTTCGCGAGAAGAAGCTTCGAAGCTTACCCTGTAGACCTTGCCCACACTCACGTCGGCTACGCTCGTGTAGCCCAGGTCCCTAAGTGACCTGCAGGTCACCTCGCCTTCAGGGTCGGAGTAGCCCGGCTTGAGGCTGACCTCGATCCTGGCCTTGAAGATCACCGTAGCATCGCACCTCTCCGTTAACCGGCGTCTGACGTTCCACCAGCTTGGTACTTGAACTCGCCGAACGAACTCCGGATCGTCAAGCGGTTCCCTTCCCCAGATCTGAGGACCTCGCCGATCGCCTTAGCCTCGAGCCCCATCGACTCGAATGCGTCGACTATTCCGTCTGCAGCTTCCCGCTCGGAGACAATCTCGAAGCCTGTGCCCATGTTGAACGCCTCGTACATATGCCGCCAATCCTCACCTGACTCCGCCTTGATCAGGTGGAAGATGGGGTCTGGCTCATAGAGGTGGTCCTTCAGGTAGTGCACTCCCCTACCTAGCTTGAGAGATTTCGTCAACCCGCCGCCCATGTTGTGGACGAGCCCCGTCACCTGCGACCCGAAGCTTTCGATCACCCTCAACACGTATGGGGCGAAGAGCCGCATAGGCGAGGTCAACGCTTCACCTATCGTCATGCCCAGCCCGTCGGGCTGGTCGTTGAGCGAGAAACGGCCGTGGTAGGTCTTCGCCTCCGGCTCCAAAGCCTCGGGAAACCTGAGCCCGTAGCTGCTGTGTAAGAGAGAACGCCTCGCGAGCGTCAGCCCATTGCACATGATCCCGCTGTTCTCTCGCGGCTCGCCAGGTATCCTGCCACCGCTTCTGACGCCTACTATGACGTCCCCCGGGCTGATCCTCTCCCCTGTGACGGCATGCTTGAGAGGGACTCGACCAAGGGCTGTGGCAGAGATGTCAAGCGTCCTAACGAGGTCAGGGAGGTCTGCTGTCTCCCCGCCTGCGAAGACCAGAGGAAGACCAAGCCTCTCCAGGGCTGCCATGCTCTCTCGAAAGCCTTCGCTCAGGACGCGGAGAACCTCTCCCTTTGGAACCCTGAACCTGTTCACGGCAACGTAATCTACGAACGAGAAAGGGGTGGCCGCTACGCAGGCGATGTCGTTGAGGTTCATCGCCAGAACGTCTTGCGCCAAGCCCTTGAAGACCTCGATGCTGCCAGACTCCTTCCAGAGGAGGTAGCTCACTATCGGCTTGGTCCCCGCGCTGTCCGTGTGGAGGACAAGGCCGATATCAGGCCTCTCCGGGTCTCTTGTAACGATGCAGAAGGCGCCGGGGAAGAGGTTCCCTGTGAGTTGTTGAAAGACCTCGATGCCTCGCTTCTGCACGTCGACGCCTAGTTCCTCGTATCTGGACATCATCCATCGCAACTAGCAGCCAGGTGATTTAAGTCTGCCAGCCTTTCCTTACAGGGCTATGCTCTCGGCGCTACGCCGCCTCAACGCGTCCTCGCTCTCGCGGCTCTATTCGCGATCAACGCGGCGAACGCGCCGGCAGCGACACCAGCGTCGATGTTGACGACCGCCAATCCTAGAGAGCAGGCCTGAAGCATCGCCATCAACGCGCTGAGCCCCTTCTCTCCAAACCCGTAGCCTGAGGACGTTGGCACAGCGACCACCGGAACATCGACCATCCCGGCGACGACAGATGCCATTGCACCCTCGCGGCCGGCGATCGCCACTATGACATCGACGTTCTCCTCAACCATCATCTTCAGCGATGGAAAGAGCCTGTGAATGCCCGCGACCCCTACATCGTACGCAGAGATGACGGCGCAGCCCATCTCCTCGGCAACAACCCTCACTTCGTCCGCGACAGGTATGTCGGAGGTCCCAGCGGTGAGAACCCCGACCTTCCCGCCGGTTGGCTCAGGGCGAATCCCGAGCCCTCGCAGAATGACTATCCGAGCGGGTTCTCGAACATCCAATGAGACATCTGCCAGCACAGCTGCCTTCAGGGCTTCTATGACGTCCGCGCTAGCTCTACTTACGATTGCTCGTCCCGTTCTCGAGACAGTCTCCAAAGCGATCTTCACAACGTCCCCTGTGGACTTTCCCTCGGCCAAGATGATCTCAGGAATGCCCTTTCTGGCCTGGCGGTTAATGTCAATCTTCGCCAAGGAGGCGACCTCGGCGATCGCGGTTATCCTGAGCTCTCTCTCAGCCTCGTCCAGCGTTATCGAGCCGTCAATGAGCTTCCGAAGGATCTCCCTCAAGCATCGATACCCAAGGCCAAAGATATTTCTGTGACGCTTTATCCTTTGCGAAAGTGAGCAACAATGAGGCCTCAGGGAAACGTCCTGGTCGTAGACTGCCAGCTGGCTGGGATCTCAGGAGACATGATGGTCGCGGCCCTCCTCAGCCTAGGAGCTGACGAGGCGAAGGTCATCGACGCAATGAGGTCTGTCAGCCGTCACGTGAAGGGGTGCCGAGGCGTAGACGTCGCTGTGAGCCGCGTTCGCCGACTAGGATTCGCCGCTCAGAAAGTAGAGGTCAAGGCTGACGACGAGGAGGATGAGAGAAGAGGGCCCGATCTGGTTGAGGCTGTGTGCGCCTCGGCTGAAGCACTGGGCCTAACAGAGGCCGCGGGCGCGATGGCGGTCGGCGCCGCGAGGGCGATGGTTGAGGCAGAGGCGAAGATACACGGCGAAGACCCCGAGAAGGTTGACCTGCATGAGATAGGCTCATCGGATACCGTGGCGGACCTGATCGGGGCAGCCGCAGCCCTCGACAGCCTAGGGTTCTTCCAAGGCTTCAGATGTTACACTACGCCCGTCGCCGTAGGCGGAGGCCTCTTCAGGTTCTCGCATGGACTTCTCCAGAGCCCGGCACCGATAACCCTAGAGATCCTCAGGTTGCACGGCATCCCTATCATCGGGGGCCCCGTAGACGCCGAGCTGGCAACTCCAACCGGTGCCGCTATCCTAGCCGAGATGAGGCCGACCGCGGTCTCCTACTATCCTCCCATCAAGCCTCGCTCTGTCGGCTACGGGGCTGGCGCCAAGGAACTCGCAGGGGTACCCAACGTCTTGAGAATCGTCTTGGGGGAGAGCGTGAAACCGTTCCTGAGAGACGAGATATACGTGCTTGAGACGAACCTGGACGACGCCACGGGGGAGACGATCGGCTACGCTGTAGAGAAGCTGATGGAACGAGGGGCAAAGGATGTGAGCGTCATACCTGTCCTCGGCAAGAAGGGACGGCCTGGCCAGATCGTTAAGGTTCTGGCGGATAGAGCAACCGTCAACGATCTTGTGAAGATGCTCATCGCGGAGACTGGGACCCTCGGCGTCAGGGTCTACCCTTGCGAACGGCATGTGATGGCGCGGGAGATGGCGCCCTTGCAGGTGAAGGTGGCCGGTGTTGAGGCTGTGGTCAACATAAAGGTCTCGAAGGACCCTGATGGGGAAGCTATTCTCCTAAAGCCGGAGTACGAAGACCTCAGAGCTCTCGCGGACAGAACAGGGATGCCCCTCAGAGCTGTCGCAGAGGAAGTGATGGCGAAAGCCAAACAGGCAGGCCTAGACAGAGCGAGGACGAGCGAGCAGGGCAGCTAGCGCATGAGCTATGTGAACAGTTGAGGAGACGTTTCAACCACTTTGGACTAGGGCGCGGCGAAAGGCCGTTCAAGACGCAGGGACAACGGCTAGTCTCAGCTGTTCTACGCCTCTTCTCGCTGCGAGCCCCTGGGCTAAGCGCTTGATGGCTGCAACATCGCCTCTGACGGCGACGATCTGTAGGCATCGACGGTCGTCTAAGTGAACATGCATCGATGAGCTGATGATGCTCTTCATCTCATGCTGAACATCCGTGATCGACTCTTCCAAGCCCCTAACCTCGTGGTCGTAGACCACGACGATGGCGCCGACCGCCAAGCCCGCCGGCTGGTAAGACCACCTGTACTCGCCTAGGAAGGCTCGCATCGCCTGCTGAACGGCCTTCGACCTGTCCAAGCCAAGAGCTTCGACCGCCGAGTCGAATTCCTTGAGGAGAACCGGGGGCACCGAGACGCTGAACCTCTCAACACCGCTCTGCGGCAAGGGTTAACCCTGTCCTTGTCTCAGGCCCGGCCGGACATGACTTAAGGGTTTTGCTTGGGGCCTCGAAGGCCGTGCTGCGAGAGTAGTCTAGCGCAGGCAACATCCTCATTCACATGCTGACATGCGGATAGAGTTACAGACAACCCGCTGACGTGCGGTGGAACTGAGATTCACAGGAAAGAGTTGCATTTGAGGAGACCAGCGCACGTAAGCGTTATAAACTGAGGACGCGAAGCCGTAGCGTTGCGGTGAGACTTGACTTGTCTGGGGAAATACGTGGATTCGCGGGGCAACTTCTGCGCGTTGATCTTTCGGCGGGGAAGATCTCGGAGGAGCCGCTTGACTGGGATGCAGCGAGGAGGTTCCTCGGAGGGAAAGGTTACGCAGCGTATATTCTCTACAGGGAGCTAAGGTCGGGCATCGATCCCTTAGGGCCCGAGAACAAGCTTGTCTTCATGACGGGCCCCCTCACAGGTACACCAGCGCCGGTCGGCAACAGGTTCTGTGTCTGCACGAAGTCGCCTCTCACAGGGGCCTGGTTGGACAGCCATTGCGGAGGCTCCTGGGCGCCCGAGCTGAAATGGGCCGGGTATGACGGCATCATCGTGGAGGGCACGGCCTCGAAGCCCGTCTACGTCTCGATCAACAACGAAGATGTCAGGATAAACGACGCCTCATGGCTCTGGGGCTCAGACACCTTCAGCACTGAAAGGATACTCAAAGACATGCACGGCTCGAAAGGCGTCCCGAGAGTCGTAGAGATCGGTCCTGCAGGCGAGAAGCAGGCCTTGGTCGCGAACGTCATGTCAGAGGTGAGGGCTGCCGGAAGGGGCGGGGCTGGGGCCGTGATGGGTTCGAAGAAGCTCAAGGCTATCGTTGCGAAGGGAGATGTGAAGAAGCCTAAAGACCTCGTGGCTGAGCCCAAGGCGTTCAGGGCCGCACTGAGGAAGGCGTACAAGAAGATCGACGAAGACTTCAGAACGAGCGTTAGGAAACGCGGCGGACTCGTCATCATGGGAACCGCGAACATCGTGGACGGGATAAACGAGGCAGGCGGGTGGCCTACGAGGAACTTCCAGACCGGGATGTTCGAGGACGTACTCGAGGTCGACGGCATGGCCTTCGCTCAGAGACTCTGGGTTCCACCTGAGTCGCCGGGCCGGCGGCCGTGCTGGAACTGTCCCATCGCCTGCGCTCACTTAGGGATAGTCAAGGAAGGGAAGTGGGCTGGAACCGTGGACGAAGGCCCGGAGTACGAGACCGTGTGGTCTTACGGGCCCCAGTGCGGCGTGAAGAGCAGAGAAGCCATAGCCAGGGCCGACTACCTGAGCGACTATTACGGGATAGACACGATCTCCGTAGGGAACACGATCGGTTTCCTCATGGAGTGCTACGAGAAGGGGCTCATCTCGAAGAAGGACACAGACGGCCTAGACTTGAGGTTTGGCAACGCAGACGCCATGGTGGAGGCCGTGGAGAGGGCGGGACAGGTCGCAGGCAACCTGGGCGAACTCATAGCGATGGGTTCGAAGAGGGCAGCTGAGAAGATAGGAAAGGGGTCAGAGAAGTTCGCGATCCACGTCAAGGGCATGGAGTTCCCAGCCTACGAGCCTAGAGCAGCTCAGGGCAAGGGGCTTGCGTACGCGAGGTCAGACCGCGGGGCCTGCCATCTAAGGCCTTGGACCGCAGGAGCAGAGATGCTAGGATGGGACGGCAAAGACCCTAGGAAGACCGAGGGGAAGGCCAAGTGGGTTAAGGACAACACTGAGGA
Organism: uncultured Candidatus Bathyarchaeia archaeon; assembly: GCA_964427455.1. GTDB lineage: Archaea > Thermoproteota > CALKCG01 > B24 > JAWCPE01 > JAWCPE01. The sequence goes on from CAYRUY010000001.1 coordinate 26,830, forward strand.
CGTCGCGGTCGCCTGGGACTCCTCCGGGCTCTGCCTTTTCGGATCCTTCGCGTTCAACGCAGATGATGCCTACGATATGGTGGCGCCAGCCACGGGATTCGGCTTCACCTTAGAGGAGTTCAAGAAGATCGGCGAGCGGATAAACAACTTGACGAGGGCCTTCAACGTCCGCGAGGGATTCAGCAGGAAGGACGACACTCTCCCGTACCGTCAGCTGAAGGAGCCGCTGTCCGTCGGACCATGCAAGGGAATGGTTCTGGAGCTTGACAAGATGCTGCCCGAGTACTACACGCTCTGCGGCTGGGACAGTGAGGGCAGACCTACACGTCAGAAGCTTAAGGAGCTGGGCTTGGACTTCGCTATCAAGTAGGTTTAAGCCAGTCCTCCCCCCCTTCTAACTAGTGAGTGAAGCTTGAAGGTCAAGGTAAGGAGCTTCGGGCCGTTGATGAAGGCTCTAGGGCATGAGAACGTCCTAGAGCTGCAGGATGGGGCGACGATCGGCCATCTCCTCACAGCGCTCGCTCAGAGAGCTGAGGGGTTCAAAGAGGACTTCCTCCTAGGGTATGATGACAAGAGGCCGAACATGGCGGTGCTTCTGAACGGCCTCAACATTCAGCTCTTGGAGGGGTTGAAGACTGTCCTAAGAGACGGCGACACAGTCAGCCTACTCCCTCCCGCCGCTGGAGGGTAAGTGCCACCGGATAGCGCGCGATCGACCTTTCCCCTAGCTTTTCAGATGCTCCAGAGGCCTAGCTAATCACTCTCCATGGCAGGTCTCAAGCCATCGATAGACCTCCTCGGGCTCAGCGGCGTCTCTGATAGTCCTCATAACGTCCAGAGCAACGCTTCGGCCGCCGACGTTAAGGCAAGGGACCTCTAGAAGAAGGCAGAGCTTGAAGGCAAACCTCGAGGCGAGGAGCGGAGAGACCGAACCTAGCAGGACGCCTTGCTCCAGGTCCACAAGCGGCGGCACACCCTTCGCGGCTCTCCTAGCGGGGCTCGTCAAGGCATCGTACGCCGACAGCCGATAGCAGTGAAGCTCCAAGTACATGTCAGGCCGATACTTCTCGAGAAGGGCGAGCACTCGCTTGCCCTCGACCGTTCCGTAGTAAGCAGGCGAAAGGGTGGTCACGTGAGGCCTTCCCCATGACAACATAGGAGCAACCACTAGAGCGCCCGTTCGGGGCGGGCCCTCCTGAACCAGGGCCTCAAGCAACGGTCTCGTAGCCCTGCCCTCCCGCCCGTGGAGCCCCCCAACAAACAGCTTGATGGGGCCTAGAAGGCGCGAGCGGAGAACGTGGAGCCTAAGCCTCAACTCGATCGAGCTCGGCTATGTGGTTACGGTCTCTGCCCGGCCGTTACGAAGGGGAGGCCAACCTGTCCCGTTCTTCGAGAGCCCAAGCAGGGAACTCTTGAGGAGAGCGCAGGGGCTGTAGGCAAGAGTCGTCATCCGAGCTCTCGAACCTCAACTGTCTTCGCTGCGCCATCCTGCAGGATGATAGACTTGAGCTCGGCAAGAGTGATGCGACATTTCGAGGCGTCGGCGATGGCTCGCCATTCAGCCCGCTGACCTCTCTCCAGGGTGGCCGATTCGGTCGACAAGAGGTCGATGTTCGCTTCGGCCAGCACCTTTGCGACGCGTGCCAAGGAGCCAGGCATGTCTGCGAGCCCGATCCTCAGCTGTACAAGCCTCGCCTCTGGGTCTGCGAAGGGGGTAAGCCTCACATCTCGAGTCTCGAGGTCTGCGATCGCCATGATGTACATTCCCTCCCTGAGGCCTACGCTTTCCCTAAGCCTGACTGGGAGCGAGATCCGCCCCTTAGTGTCCAACTTGAGTATCTCAACCATCCGCGTCATTGCGGTCCTGCCTGTCGAAGGGTGTCGCCAGCAAACCTTTTAAGTTTGTGCCCCGCATTGGGATGAATCCCACAAAGTGCCCACAAGGCTGCGTATGCAGCGGAAAGCAAGGGTGATCTCTAGACGGAGGCGTAATCCCTGAAGATGGCGCATCTAGCGAGGCAAGCGATCTACCAAGTGCCAGCCTACCGGGACCCTGAGGCGCTGCCAATGGGGTTTATCAAGCTTGACGCGAACGAGAACCCGTACGCTCCTTCGCCCCTAGTCATTTCGGCGATAGTCAACGACCTCAGGTTTCTTAACAGGTATCCGACTGATCCGTCGGCGCTCAGGCAGAGGATCGCGGAGTACGCCCAAACGGCGCCGAACAACATCATCATCGGCAATGGATCGGACGAGATCCTTGACCTCCTCGCCAAGGCGTTCCTCAATCCAGGCGAAGAAGTCGTCGTCTCAATACCGACGTTCGAGATGTACGAGGTCTTCGCTAAGCTGGCAGGAACAAATGTGAAGTCCGTGAGGATGCTGAAAGGCTTCAGATGGAACGTTGAAGCCATCTTGTCCGCGGCTGAGAGGGCGAAGATGGTCGTCCTATGCAGCCCTAACAACCCAACTGGCAACGCTCTAACCGTACTGGAAGCCAGGGCTATAGCTGACAGCGGCCCCCCAGTCGTCATCGACGAGGCCTACGTGGAGTTCGCCGAGAGGTCGCTCACGGGCCTACTCGCGGAGAGGGGGAACCTGGTCTTCCTCAGAACCTTCTCGAAGGCCTTCGCCCTCGCCGGCCTAAGAGTCGGCTACGCGTTGACCAGCCCTGAGATAGCACAGATCCTCTACCGGGTGAAGGCTCCGTACAACGTGAACCGCCTTGCCCTGACAGCTGCCCAAGCGGCTTTGGGGGACTTGGACCACATGAGACGCCTTGTGCAGCTGACAAGAGCGGCTCGGAAGGACCTGATCGACCGTCTCGACCGAGTCGACGGCGTCAGGGTGTACCCTTCGGAGGCAAACTTTGTACTTCTGGAACTGAAGCAGCCATGCCGCCTATCGGAGAATCTTGCGGAAACGCTGTGGAGGAGGGGGTTCGCCGTTAGGGACTGCAGCAGGTTGCCGGGCTTGGACGGAGCCTACGTGCGGGTCACTGTCGGCACACGCTTGGAGAACAAGCGCTTCGTGGAATGCTTGGAGTCGGTGCTTGAGGACGCCTAGCGGGGCGATGGACGGGTTGGCGAAGCTGTTATGATGGTCATACCCTCGGTTGACATCAAGGATGGCCGATGCGTGAAGCTTGTTCAAGGGAGGCCGGGTACCGGGCTTGATGTGTCAAGTGACCCGCTGGCGGTCGCCAAGCACTGGCAGAAACAGGGAGCAGAGATGCTCCATGTGGTGGACCTTGACGGCGCGATCTCTGGCAGCCAGGGAAACCGTGACCTGGTCAAGCGCTTGGTCGCAGCCAGCTCAATCCCTGTCCAGGTGGGCGGAGGCGTCAGAACCGTTGAGGATGCCCTGTCGCTTACGTCTTCAGGGGCTTACCGTGTCATCGTGGGCACCGCCGCGCTTAAGGACCTGGTGTTCATCGAGGAGCTTGCGGCGAGGATTGGACCTCGGCGAGTCTTCATCTCCTTGGACGCTAGGAGAGACATCGTCCTCAGACAGGGATGGACTGCGGAGACCGATGAGCCTCCGACCTGGTGGGCCAGGCGGTTTGAGGCATCAGGCATAGGCGGCTTCCTCTACACGGATGTCTCTGTAGAGGGAACCTTGAGAGGGCCGAGCCTTCCGGCAGTGAAGGAGTTAGTCGACAGAACGAGGCTGCCTGTCATCTACGCGGGAGGCGTCTCCTCGCTTCGGGATCTAGTCGAGCTTTCACGGGTTGGAGTCGAGGCTGTGGTGGTGGGGATGGCGCTCTACCGGGGCAGGTTCACTTTGCAGGAGGCTCAGGAGGCGTGTAGGCATGCGAAGGGCTGAGATCAGAAGGGAAACCTTGGAGACAGTAGTTCGAGTGAGCGTCAACCTAGATGGCACGGGGCTGGCTGAGATCAAGACAGGCGTCACGTTTCTCAACCATCTCCTGGGCGCCGCCTCGAAGCACGGCTTGATAGATCTGAAGATCGTAGCTGAGAGCCGTGGGGAACGGGATCCTCACCACTTGGCGGAGGACACCGCGATAGCGCTCGGACAGGCGATCAACTCCGCCCTGGGAGAGAAGAAGGGCGTCCGTCGCTTCGGCTCCGCGCTCGTCCCTATGGATGAGGCGATCGCTGGGATCGCCTTGGACCTGAGCGGACGAGGCTACTTTGTCTTCGATGGTGACCTCGCATCAACATCGGCCAAGGGGATTGACGCCGAGATGATCCGTCACTTCCTCCAGAGCCTAGCGTCCAACGGTAGGTTTACGCTCCACGTGACGAGGTTGCAGGGCCGGGATTACCACCATAAGACGGAGGCCCTGTTCAAGGCTCTCGGGATCGCCCTGCGAGAGGCAGTTGAACTGGACCCGAGGCTCGGAGACCAAGTTCCAAGCCAGAAGGGCATCATCGAGTGAAGGAGAACACGCGCAGATGCTCACGAAGAGGATCATCCCCTGCCTTGACGTCTTCAACGGTCACGTCGTTAAGGGGGTCAGGTTTCGCAACCACAGGGAGGCCGGTAGTCCAGCTCTTCTCGCGAAGGCCTATCAAGAGCAGGGAGCAGACGAGATCGTCTTCCTAGACATAGGGGCGTCGCCTGAAGGTCGGAAGACGCTGGTGAAAGCTGTACGAGATGCCGCGTCTGAGATCTCCATACCCCTGACCGTAGGAGGGGGCATCCGAGGCTTAGGCGACATCGCTAGGCTCCTTCGAGCCGGCGCAGACAAGGTCTCTATGAACACAGCTGCAGTCGAAAACCCGGGCTTGGTTGAGGAGGCGTCATCCCGTTTCGGAAGCCAATGCATAGTGGTTGCCATGGACGCCAAGAGAAGAGACGATGGCAAGTGGGAGGTACACACGTATGGTGGGCCGCCCACCCTGGGAAAGCCGACAGGCATCGACGCGCTCTCCTGGGCGAGGACGATTGAGAAGCTGGGAGCTGGAGAGATACTGTTAACGAGTATGGACACCGACGGTACACGGGAGGGGTACGACCTAGAGCTTACCAGAGCCATCGCAGGAGGCGTGAACGTACCGGTGATAGCATCAGGTGGCGCCGGTAGCCCTGAACACATCTACCGCGTTCTAACGGAGGGGAGGGCTGACGCAGCGCTCGCAGCCTCCATCTTCCACTACGGCTTGGTGAACGTCCAAGATGTCAAGAAGTACTTGGAGGCGAGAGGTGTCCCCGTTCGCCTCTAGGTGACTAGCTTGCTTGAACCTAGACCGCTTGCGGAGCTCAAGCCCGCCGAGAGGGAAAGGCTCCTCGCCCGGTCAAGCCTAGATGTGGAGTCAGTCAAGGCTCAGGTAGGCGAGATCCTGAGAAAGGTAAAGGAGAAAGGCGATGCAGCCCTCGTCGAGTACACCGCCTTGTTCGACAAGGTCGACCTCAAACTAGGAGAGATTCGAGTCGCCCAAGACGAGGTCAGAACCGCCTACGACAGTATCTCTGACAAGCTCATCTCGGCTCTTAGAGCTATGGCCAAGAGCCTAGAGGTCTACCACCGGGCTCAGATGCCGAAGAGCACCGCTCCGGTGCAGACACAGGAGGGTGTCTCGTTAAGAGACCTATGGAGGCCGATCGGCTCGGTTGGCGCGTACGCGACCCGTGGCCTCCCATCGACCGCCTTGATGGCGGTTGTGCCCGGCAAGGTTGCTGGTGTTGGGAAACTGGTCGCCTGTACGGCGCCTGGCGGAAACGGTAGAGTGGAGCCCGCCGTCCTTGCGGCGCTCGACCTAGGCGGCGTGAACGAGATCTACAGAGTTGGCGGGGCCCAAGCGATCGCGGCCATGGCCTATGGAACCGAGACGGTCCCCCGGGTTGAGAAGATCGTAGGCCCGGGCAACGTCTACGTGACTGCTGCGAAACTCCTCGTGCAAGGCCTCGTGGGCACAGACCTGCCAGCTGGACCAAGCGAGGTCGTCGTCGTCGCTGATGGTACGGCAGACCCCTCGATCGTTGCCCTAGACCTCCTCTCACAGCTGGAACACGGGAAGATATCCGCCTCGGAGTCCCACGCGGCTCTTGTGACGACTTCGAAGTATCTCGCGTGGAGAGTCGCAGAAAGGCTTAGGGAACTCCTCTCGGCCGGCGAAGACGAGAGCGTGGCGGGGAAGGCTCTCTCGGAGAACGCCCTCATCCTGACCTGTGGAGACATCGAAGAGGCAGTGGCGTTCGTAAACGAGTATGCTCCTGAACACCTTGAGGTCATAGCTCATGATCCCGAGCCCATTCTGGCCGAGGTCCGCAATGCAGGCTCGGTCTTTGTTGGGCCATACTCTCCTGTCGCAGCTGGCGACTACGCGACCGGCGCGAACCACGTGCTGCCCACGGGTGGCGCAGCGAGGTTCGCCTCAGGCCTCTCGGTCTACGACTACCTGAAACGCATCACGGTCCAGGAAGTTACTCGAAGAGGCCTAGCTGAGATGCTGGACACGGTGACGGCCCTGGCAGAGGCTGAGGGGCTGCCGAGGCACGCGGAAGCCGTCAGGGCCAGGGTTAGGTGAGATGGAACACGGCCCGTGCTCGTAGACCGAGGATAGCGATCGTGAACTACGGGGTCGGCAACCTCTGGAGCGTAGCAAACGGCTTGAGACTGACGGGCGCGGAGCCCCGCCTTGTAGGGCGCCTCGTGGACCTCCCTAGGTTCGACGCTGTCGTTCTGCCCGGCGTGGGCGCCTTCAAGTCCGCGACTGCATTCCTGAAGGACCAGCGTCGTTACCTTGAGGACGCCGTGGCACGCAGTCAGCCCATCCTCGGCGTCTGCTTGGGCATGCAGCTGCTCTTCGATGAGAGCGAGGAGGGAGGGCTCATCCAAGGGCTGGGCCTCATCCACGGGAGAGTCAAGAGACTCCCGGGAACCGTGAAAATACCTCACATGGGCTGGAACCGGTTGGCGCTCTCAAGGCGAGACGCATTCCTGGAGGGCATCCGGTCAGGTGATTACTTCTACTTCGTGCACTCCTACTACCCGAGTCTAGAGGAGCCCAGCGTCGTCTTGGCATCTACGGAACACGGTGTGAGGTTCCCTTCGGTGGTGGCAAAGGGCTCCTTGTACGGGACGCAGTTCCACCCCGAGAAGAGCGGAGAGAAGGGATTAAGTATCCTCAGGAACTTCGTCAGGATCGCTCAGGAGGCGGCAGGTTGAACACGCAAGGAGCATCAAGAGACCTAGAAGCGGTAGCCGATCAGTTGAACTACAGGCATAACGGCCTCGTGGTGGCGATAGCTCAAGACGCAGTCAACGGCCAGGTCTTGATGACGGCCTTCATGAACAGAGAGGCGTTCAAGAAGACCCTGGAGACAGGCTACGCACATTATTGGAGCCTCTCACGTGAGAGGCTATGGATGAAGGGGGAGGAGTCCGGCCACGTTCAGAGAGTGAAACACGTCTACGTGGACTGCGACCTCGACGCGGTTCTCCTCAAGGTCGACCAGGAGGTCGCGGCATGCCACATGGGCTACTGCTCCTGCTTCTTCAGAGAGGCGACCGCGCGGGGCTTCAAACAGGTTCTCGAGAAGGTGTTCGAGCCCACGATCGCCACACATTAGCGGTTCCCGTGTCTCCCGGGCTCAGGCGGGATGTAGAGCCAGCGCTTCGAGGATCCCAGGTCAGGTGCCTCGGTAAGCTTATGTGCAGTCGTTCCTCTAGCGTTCCCCCGCGAGATGAACTGCGCGATGGCAGAAAGAAGAGTCATCTTCTTCGAGAAGCCGGGTCCGCAGAACACCGAGGAGACGATCCGGGCGGCGAAGAGGAGAGCTGACGAGCTTGGCATCAGCCATGTGGTCGTCGCCTCTGCGAGCGGCGATACCGCGTTGAAGGTCGCAGAGGCCTTCAAGGGCTCCTCCGCCAAGGTTGTGGCGGTCACATACCATGCGGGCTTCGCCGAGATGTCAATCGACAGAGCGAAGGAGCTAGGGATCGACCCGAGCCTGCTTGTGACAGGAATGAAGCCTGAGAACGTGAAAGCCTTACATGAGCGCGGTGTTCGGATCGTTCAAGGGTCGCACGCGTTAAGCGGGGTTGGCCGGTCTATCTCGAAGAAGTTCGGCGGCATCACGCCTGTCGAGGTCATCGCGGCGACGTTGAGGCTCATCTGTCAAGGCGTCAAGGTAGGTGTCGAGGTCGCCGTGATCGCGGCGGACGCGGACGCGATCCCGACCGACAAGGAGGTCCTAGCTATCACAGGTGATATCAAAGGCGCGGACACAGCCGTGATCCTGAAGCCTGCGCATATGAACAACTTCTTCGACCTCGAGGTAAGAGAGATCATCGCGATGCCACGAGGCCCTTGGGGGAACCTCCGAGGCTAGGTCTCTCCAAGCCGGAAGGGAGCCTCATAGGCGGGCTACAGCCAGCGTCACCGTTCACGGGAAGGAGACTGCCCGTCAGGGACCCGCCTATGCACGGCTTCCAGGGTTTTCGCGCGGTCGTAAGTCTTTTAAGGGAGTTTTGTAGGATGTAGCCCACAAAACTCCCACAGTCTCTGGGTTTAGGTCGTCAGGCATGAAGGTGAGCTTTGCTCTCCCCAAGGGGTCTCTTGAGAGGGCGGTCTTCGACATCCTCGCTCTTTCAGGGTACATCATCAGGGGCCAAGAGAGGACTTACAGGCCTTCGATAAACGACCCTGGGATCGAGTTGAAGATCCTTAGGCCTCAGGAGATCCCTGTCGCTGTAGCTGAGGGTCTCCATGACGTCGGCATCACGGGTTCGGACTGGGTTCAGGAGACGGGAGCGAATGTCGAGCAACTACTCGACCTTGAGTGCGGGCAGGTCAAGCTGGTCGCAGCTATTCCAAGGTCATGGACTGATATCGACTCTTTCTCAGCCCTATTGAGGAAGCTCTGGTCCCAAGGGAAGAACGTGAGGGTCTCCACGGAGTACCTGAATATTGCAGCGGAATTCACGAAGCGAAGCGAAGCTTACAGAGAAGCCTTTGGTGATGCTGAGCCTGTGATAGTCACGCCCTGGTGGAGAAGGGGTGAGAACCCTAAGCTGAGCATCTACCTGTCCTTCGGGGCGACGGAGGCTAAGCCTCCTGAGAACGCAGATGCGATCATTGACCTAGCCCAGACGGGGACAACCCTAGAGCAGAACAACCTCAAGGTCATTGAGACAATAGCCGAGTCAACGGCTGTGCTCGTCGCGAACAAGGCCAGCCTTAGAGACCCTGAGAAGAGAGAGAAGATCTACGATATACTCACGCTGCTCAAGGGCACGGTGGAGGGGAAGAAGAAGATACACATCTTCGTCAACGTGAGGGAAGAGAACCTGAACAAGCTACTCAAACGTTTGCCGGCTTTGAAGAAGCCGACCGTCAGTCCGCTCGCGGGAAAGGGCTGGTTCTCCGTCAACACAGTCATCGACCGCGAGGAGTTCCTGACGGTGCTCCCCACGTTGCGAAGGCTGGCTCAAGGCTTGGTCGTTCACGAGCCGCAACAGATCCTAGAGCTCGAAGAGATCGCGAGAAGCGAGAACAACATCTCGAACTCGTCGACTCGGTGACTTCGGCGGGAAGCCTAAGGTTTCAGAGCCGCCTTTGCAGTTCGTACCTTCTCTTCCGCGTGAGCACCTATCACTTCATGCTCAGTGAAGGGGTAGACCTTCAACTCCTTTCGGCACTTCAACCTGTTGTAGACGGCGAAGACCGTTGAGGGTGGGCAGACGGGGTCGCGTAGGCCTACGGACATCAGGACCTGACAGGCCACGGACTCAGCCATGTTCAAGGGGTCAAAGTAGCTCAACGTCCTGAAAGCGGCTTCCTCGTTTCCCGGATAGACCCTGAGGTAGTTGACGATCTCCAAGTATGGGCCTGAAAGCGATATCTCCACGCCTCGTCTGAAGTGGCAGAGGTACGGTATGTCAGGCATGGCGAGGACCGGCCGTCGGTCCAAGCCGACCGTAGCTAGCGCAAGACCTCCTCCCTGGCTGATCCCACTGACGCCTATCCTGGATTTGTCCACCTCTTCGCGAGCCTCTAGAAGGTCGAGGGCTCTGATGCAGTCGATGTAGGCGCCTCGGTAGTAGTACTCCTCGGGGCTCATGATCCCCTTCGTCATCCAACCTGTCACGTGACCTGACGAGTATCGTCCAGGGTCTGTGCTCTCACCTGACTGTCCTCTCACGTCTATGGCAAGCACGGCGTAGCCCTGAAGCGCCCAGCCTAGGTAGTCGAAGACCTGGCCCTTATTCCCGCTGTAGCCGTGCAGAAACAGCAGCGCCGGGCAGAGGGTCCGGCCTCTAGGTACGATATACCATCCGCAGACCCTCGCCCCTTTGAAGCCACGGTAGAAAACCTTGAACACCTTGACTGAATCGACCGGGTAAGGGACCGACATGAACTCAGCGTTCAACGGTTCCCTCGCTGATTCCTCGATCGTTCGCCTCCAGAACTCGTCGAAGTCCGGCTGCTTCGTCAGAGGCGGGACGTACCGTTTGAGCTCTTCGAGAGACAGGTCGATGATCGGCAAGCCTTTCGCCGAGTGCGGCGTATGCACACAGATCGCGCTTAAGCGTATCGCTCGGGCAGCGGGCTCTCGTCACTTAGGCCAGACACGGTCAAAGTAGGGGTTCTTCCCCGTCACAGACAGCGGAATCCCGAACGCTAAATCCGCGTCTATCAGGCCCAAACTCCTTGCAGCGGTTCCGGCCGAGAACATGATGCGATTATCGAGCCCCAGCTCAACGGCGGCTTTCGCCGCTACTCCTAGCGCAATGCCGAGGTCAACGACGTAGAAGGCGCAGTTCGGGCCCATGTAGGCTGGTCCCACGTTCTTTGGGGCTGTGTCAAACTCGGCGCACGTCCTGTGGCCGCATGCGCCGCAGTTCAGTCCCTTCGACTTACTGCCCTTCACGCCCAGAAGAGCTACGGCGACAGACCGTCTTACACCCTCCGCGTCTCTCGCAAAGGTAGGCCATTTGTCCTTGAACCCTTCCATTGCCGTCGCCAAAGCCTCGATCTCATCTCGGTCAGCAACGATCGCAGTGACGACTCTATCGATTCCCCTCGACTTCGGCGCTGTCCTGGCCACGGCGAGAATGATCTGCGCACCGTCGAGGGCTGCGTGTACCTCGGCCTGTTCTCCCCTGATCGGCATAACACTCACGGCATCGGGAGGAGCGCTCCGCGTTTAGGCATTACGGTACCGACGAACAGGCCCACAAACCTGCCCGGTCTCTAGACGACCTTTCCCACGTAGTGTTCGCTGACGCGATACTTCTCGACGGCTTTCATGTCGAGCTCGACGCCCAACCCTGGCTTGTTAGGCACCCTGGCCTGCCCGTTCTTGATCTCGATAGGCTCAACGAGGAGGTCGTCGACGCGGCAGAACTCTCCGAAGATGTCGCTTGTCAAGGTGGCGTTGCTCGTAGCCGCGCACGCGTGCACGTAACTGGCCTCCATGATGCCCAGGTCGTTGCCTGAACCATGCCAGACAGGGATGCCAGCGAGCGCAGCGACACCTGCGTAGTTCTTGAACTCACGCATCGTGCCTCCCGTGTTGATGTAGTCGCATGCCTCCCTCTTGACCGCGTTAAACACGTCGCTACCTGTGATGTGGAGCGCGAGAGGGATGTCCATCTTCGCCCTCATCAACACGTACCAGTCTAGGTTCTTCGGCACAGGATCCTCGAAGCAGATTATGTTGTATCGTTCAAGCCTACGCGCGAGCTTGAGCGCCGTCGCCGGATGGCCGAACTGCGTATTGGGGTCGCAGACTATCCCCATCTCGTCTCCTACCGCGTCCCTGATCGCCCTTGCAGTTTCGACGATGTCCCACGGCCTCGCCTTGAGCTTGATAACGTCGTAACCCATGCTGACGGCCCTCTCCGCGACAACGGCGGTCTTCTGCGGGTTCCCTGGGCCGTGGTGAGGAGACCAGGCTGAGACGGGGACCTCGCTCCGGTACGCGCCGCCGAGCAGCTTGTACATGGGGAGCCCCAGGGCCTTCCCAGCCAAGTCATGCAACGCGTGCTCCAACGCCTCGTCCAAGCCCCAGCCGAACCCCGGCCGTTCAAGGTTGAGCTCAAGCGGGTCCCTGCCGACCAGCTCACTCTCGTGGTCCTTCAGCAACGTCGCCGGGAAACCTCTTACCGTCTCGCCGAGGCCCACCAGGCCTTCGTCCGTCTGAAGCCTAACGATCACCTTGGGCACTCTGCCAAGCGGGACCTCGTAAGAGTTCAGGACCGCCATATCTGAGACGAAGGGAACGGCGATCGTGATCGCCTCGACGCCCGTGATCCTCAAGCTACCAGCCGCCGGAGTTGGTTTGGCTCCACGCATCAGATATAAGGTGATGCCTAGCCGCTCCCCTTGAGTGATCTACGGCATCCGTCCCGAGACGAGAGGTGTGGTCTGCTAGACCTACCGGCTACCATCCGGGCGGAAGCTTGCATGCTACTTGGCTATTCTGTCGTCCATGTGGAGGGGTCTTCGAAGCGAGGCCGCTTGTAAAGGATGTCTTCCACGTATGCTCTGAGAGGCTCGGCTGTTGACCAGGCTTGAGCTATGCAGCCTCCGGCTGTGTGAGGATAGTCGCCGTCGAATATCTCGCTTATGAAGCCTAGCCCGGCTTGGTATGGTTGCTCCTCAAGCAGCGGTTGTAGGAAGCTTCTGTACGCGAACTCTCTCCAGGGCTTCTCGTAGCGCTTCGTCTTGAGGAACGCCTTCACGAAGGGCCCAGCTAGCCAAGGCCAAATGGTCCCGTTGTGGTAGGCCAAGTCTCTCTCGCGTTGGTTTCCTCGGCATACCCCTCTGTACTTCGGATCCTCAGCGGAGAGCGTCCTAAGCCCATACGTGGCCCAGAGCTTCCGCCAGACAAAGCAGACTACGCTCTCGGCCATCGAGCTGTCCAGCATGCCATGGTCTAAGGAAACAGCGAGAATTTGGTTAGGCCGCACCGACGAGTCGCGAGAGCCGTTAGCCACCATGTCGAAGAGCGACCCAGTCTCTTCGTTCCAGAAGGTCGCCCTGAAGCTCTTCGCCGCCGCCTCCGCTCGCAGCTCATACTCGGACGCATCCTCGCCTAGGGCCTTCGACAGCAGTGCCATCGTCTTCAGCGCATTGTACCAGAGGGCTTGGACCTCAATGGCTTTTCCCTCTCTGGGAGTGACTGGGACTCCGTTGACCGCAGCGTCCATCCACGTGAGCCGTGGGCCATGATGGACCAGGCCGTCTGCGTCCACATGAATGCCGTACTGCGTGCCCGCTGAGTAGTGGTCGATGATCGATCTCAAGACCGGCCAGAGGTGTTTGCGAACGAAGGCAAGGTTGCCCGTGTACTTGACGTACTCGAGCACAGCGTTCACGTACCACAGAGAGGTGTCCACGGACTCATAGCTAGCGGCCATGTCTAGCGCCTCAGCAAAGAAGCTTGGGATCAGGCCATCCTTCTCATGCGCCCCGTAGGCTAAGAGAATCTGTTCTGCGTCGTTGAACCTGCCCGTGACCAACGCGAGACCTGGAAGCGAGATGAAGGTGTCTCTCCCCCAGTCGCCGAACCAGTGGTAGCCCGCGATGACCGACTTCCCACACGCCGCCCCACCTCGAACGATGAAGGCGTCAACCGAAAGGACAAGCCACTTGGACCAATCGCCCTCAGGCCAAAGTTCGCCGGAAGCTCTCAGGATATCCCTGCGTCTCCCGAGTTCACGCTCCCAGATTCGTTCTGGGTTGGCCGCGTTCTCAGCGGCCTTCCATGCGTCGAGCTTGCTCCGCGAAGCTGAGGCTAGTAGGTGGAATAGCCGCGACTCCCCTGCTTTCAGATGGATTCCGAAATGGCCGGGCACGTAGCAGTCGTCAAGGTAACTGTCACCTCTCGCCTCGTCCGTCCGATAGCGAAGACGCCTAACCCACGCGCCTCCGAGGCGTGAGAACTCAGCTGCGTCTGAGGCCATCGCAAAGTAGAGGGTTAGGTCGCGGAGATGCGCAGCAAAGCCCCTGTCGAACACTTGCTGATCGTAGGCCCAAGGGGAGCGTTCTGAGTTGAGCACGGTGTAGATCCCGCGGTAGCTCGTCAGCGGCGAGATCTCAAGCAGAACGCTCTCGTCTCGAAGGTTGACAGCCTCGTACCTGACCAACACAAGGTTCTCACCCTCTGCCAACGTGATGGTTTTCAGCAACGAGACGCCGTCGACATCATACATGAAGCTTGGAAACGGTGAAAGGGAGAAGCTCCGCAGTGAACGGAGCCCTTCGTTGTCTAGGCCGCTCATGGAATCGTTAGTGGCCAAACGTGTCCGTCCGCCGCTGGGGCTCACCATCACCTCGTCGAGCTTCGCAAGCAGTACCCGCCTTCCTAGCGGTGGGTCAATGGCCGCCACGAGAAGCCCATGGTACTTCCTTGTGTTGACTCCGAGGATGGTGGAGGACGCGTACCCACCCAGTCCATTGGTGACAAGCCATTCCGTCGAGAGAGCTTCTTCCACTCCAGACAGTTGGCTCGGGCCGATCAAGAGAGAGGGAAGCTCCCGTGCCGTCAACTGGTCGTTCTCCTCGCCAGCCTGTTCAGCGGGCACTAAGGCTTTCCGCCTCTTCTCATGAAGACGAACACAGCGGCGGCCCCGACGAAGGCTGCTGCAACCCCTACGTACAGCCACGGGATGTCCTGGCCCAACACAGGTTTCAACGCGAGGCCAGTGTATTCCATGCCGATGGACTGGGCTGCTGGGATGCAAGCTGCGAAGTCCGATATCCTGTTGAAGCTTGGCATCCTGTACCGTGTGCCGAAGTAAATCTCGGAGGGCGCGGCCCAGTTGACGACCTCTATGAGGACGTTCTTGTCAGCCCAGACCTTGTGGAGACCGCCTTCGATTGGAAGGACACCGTCCTCGTGTAGCTTTAACTGCACATCATCCAAGGTAACAGTTGTGTCCGTGTAGGCGTACAGATAGGCTTCTCCCGCCGTGGCCTCACAGAGGGGGATGTGAAGTAGAGCTGTCTGGTCCGCCTTGAGTCCTGCAAAGCTGAGGCCGTTGTTGCCGTGCATCATGAGCATTATGGGCTTTGTGCTCTCTAGGGCTATGCTTGAAGCCTCGATCTGAACGGAGGTGTTCGACATGCTGGCCAATCCCGGTTCCCCATACTTCCTCGTGTACTCAAGGTCGTAGATCGTCAGATGAGAGTCTTCCAGACCCGTGGTCACGTAGGTCGGAGGCGAATAGCCCGGCCACCAGTCAACCGGGCATGCCGCACCATAGAAGATGCGTCCGACGAAGCTCCCGTCCGTTGAAGGGTAGAAGCACGTTCCGCCCGCCCATGCCTGAAGCATCACGTTCCCCGTGGAAACGAGCTTATACACGGCGAGCGGCGTGAACGATACCTCGCGGACCCTGTTCGCGGAGAGCCTGAACTCCAGACTCTTCGAGCCCTTCACGTCGAACACCGTGACATCGGCATCTTCTAACGCGATCACCTTGAATGGGAGCCCCAGAGCATACGGCGGATTCTTCGCCTGCACCGCCTTGAAGAAGAACTCCTTACCGACGTATCCTCCGCTTGAGGAGGTGAAGAAGGTGCTGCCGAAGGCTTGGCCCTGCTCCATAGCCCACCCGCCCATCAGGAGCACCGTCGCAGGCCTGTCAGAGACAACCTTGAAGAAGGAGCCGTTCGGCAGGGAGACCGTCGCCTCCTCAGATACGTCCAGCACAAAGTCTCCTACGAGCTCACCGCTCGGCAGCGAGTAGACCTTCACCCGCGTATCATCATGGTTCCCGACGACAACCACGAGGCTTCTATCCATAACGGTGCGGTTGTTAACCCTGAACTCACATGTATCGTGGCCACACATCTTCGCCGCCTCAATGGCCCATATCTCGCGGGGCACAAAGCCATAGTAAGTGTAGCCTGCCTCTGTTGCCTTAGACTCAGCTCCACCGGCCGACCCATGGACCGAAGAAGCGACGAGGAGGAGTGAGGCTGCGAGGACAGTTTCGAAGGCCCGGAACCTAGTCGGAGAAAGGCGAGGTCGGCTCATGAGAAGAGTCTCCGATGAGGAGGTTTGTCTGCTTGGGGCTCTTAGCTTTTGCGATGAACAGTCGGATCGCATCTACGGCTACGTCTGAAGCTTAGACAGACAACTCGTCGGCTAGAGCGGCAACGTGACAGGCCTACCGCGTTTAGCTGACTCTATGGCGGCGAGGCTTAGCTCCAGGGACTTGTAGCCTTCCTGTATCGGCACTGGGCTGCCTATGCCCTTTCGAAGCGCTTCGATGAACGCCTTGTCCTCTTCATCGTACGCGTTCGCCTTGTTGTAGTACGTCTCCGACCTGTCCTTCCAATAGACTGTGGCCTTTGACCAGTCGGCCTCGTACTTGACGTTCTTCGCGACCGCTTTGACCCACACCTCGGGAGCCACGGCTGCGTTCGTCGAGGAAACGACGGCGAAGGCTCCGCTCTTGAGGCTCAAGGTTGCGATCGCCACGTCCTCGATGGCGAACTCAGGGATGTCTCTGTTCAGGAGCGTGCCAAGGACGCCGTAGACCTGTGACACGTCGCCTCCTAACCATCGAACCTGGTCGAAGATATGGGTTGCTTGCTCAACGATCTGCCCGCCGCTCTGCTCAGCTTTTATCCACCAAGGAGCCATGTAGACCCCTCCCCACCACCGGGCTTCTATGAGACCTATCGGTCCTCCCATAGAGAGGAGGATCTCGCGCGCTCTTCTGATGCCTTCCATGAACCGCCAGTGATAGCCTACCTGCGTAGTGACGCTTCTCCGCCTGAGGGCGTCCAGGATCTTTCTTGCACGACCTAGGTTGACCTCGAGGGGCTTCTCAACGAAGACATGGATGCCGCGTTCAACCGCGTAGCAGACTTGCTCCTGATGGAGGAAGGGCGGGGTCAACACGTAGACTGCGTCAGGGCTCTCCCTGTCGATCATCTCGCGATAGTCAACGTACCATGCCTTCGCGCCGCAACCCCTAGCTGCACTCTCAGCCCTCTCACGCAGGATGTCAGCCACGCCTACGACCTCGACCCCCTCAGTGCTGGGAAGGACCTTCAGGTGAGTCGCCGCTATGCCCCCAGCCCCGATCACGGCTAGCTTGACCATACGTCATCAAACCGGGGATGAACGAGGCTTCGTATTTAAGCAAGGGCCACAGCCATAGGCGAGCCGCAAGCCCCGCGAGGCCACATCTGCCGAAGCAGCGTTAGATAGCGAACTCCCCCTCATGCAGGGGGTGAGAGGGTGACCCTCCCCAGTTCGCGAACTCATACGCAGCAAGGCTCTCGGGCCAAGGAGAAAGCTCTCAATCAGAGCCGGTCCGCGCTACCTTCCAGTTGAACCAGGGCTTTCCCTGCGCTCCTCTGGTGGCATGAAACCACCCTGAAGCATGATGAAAGGCGCTATGAAAGCACCAGTCGCCTTGATGACAGGTGAACCTACCGAGGGCTGGACATCCGGCTCCCACTAGCGCTCTAGTCCGAGAAGCTCTTCAACATACTTCTTGTGCGTCTGGACGGTTGTGAGCGGGTAGACTTCTCTCTGGCTTTGGAAGAACAAGGGGTCGCGGCCGATGATCGAGGAGAGCTCCTCGTCTGAGCTGACGCTGCATATGAGCATATGTCCCTGCTGCCCGATCAAGTGGTAGTACGCCTCAACCCTTCCCTGGGCTTGAAGCTCCTCATAATACCGAATCTGAGCCGGCAACAACACCGCTAAGTCCTTGACAGATGTCTGAACTCGCACCCTCTGAATGACAAGAAACCTCATCTCTTTCTTACCACCAACCAAGCATTCGACTAGCCTTATCTAGATTGCCGATGTTCCGCGCGGAGCCCGACGCCTGCCCAGCTCGTGGCGGAGTGTGAGAAGAGGTGCAGACCGCAAGAGTTATATAGATTTCTAACGGAGTACGAAGGTCAAAGCTAGTGATGAGTATGGGCGGCTCAAAGAGGTCTCTTGGTTTCTTTGCTTCTAGGCGTGCTATAACTCGCGCCCAGGCTGTGGGTATGGTTGCTGTGGTAGTTATTGCCGTTATTATTGGTGGGACGGCCTACTACCTGAGTATACCTCCACCAACCCCTACCAAGCCTCAGCCAACCATACCTAAGCTCCTAGTAATAGACCACAACATGTATCCAATCACCTCTTTGAATCAGCTTCTAGACATACAGATGCTCCCCTGGCCTAACTATATGGCCTTCACCCACTTCCAGACATTGGTGAGTGTTAACCTGACGTCCTATTTCAAGGAGGGCAGGATAGAGTTCCTGCCATGCCTGGCCACTAGCTGGGAGATATCTGAGGATGGGAAGACCTACATCTTCCACCTAAGGGAGGGCGTCAAATTCGATAATGGAGACCCATTCAACTCATACAACGTATGGGTCCAGTTCTACGGCTTCTACTGGCTGGCCAGTAACGGGAGCAACTTCATGTACGGCCTAAGCCTATTCGACGTGAGAAATGTTGAGTATGGGCCTGCCACCGTAGAGATACTGAATAGGAGTGGACTGGCAAACCCGACAACCGAGGCGCTAGCAATAATGGAGGATAAATCGTGGCCAATATACTGTGAGGGACCATACAAGATAGTATTCAGGCTTGCGGTTCCCTTCGCGAAGGAGTTCTTCTTCGGAATGCTGACCGGCCATCAAGGCCTGCTGTATGATGCGCAGTACCTCCTGGACCATGGAGGCTACGGTGAACCGGCAAACCTAAACCCATACTTCAATGAGCACGTGTTCCCAGGCACCGGACCATACAAGGTTGACGAAGTAGCTGTTAACTCATACGTGAAATTCTCGAAGAACCCGAACTACTGGGGGAACCAGCTCAGCAAGGCGGAGATAAAGGCCAACGCTATGCTGGACCCAGGCCACGTAGACCAAGTGGTAGTGAATACGAAACTGGATGACTTCACGAGATACACAGACCTCGCAACCGGCCAGGCACATATGGCAGCTATATTGTCGGAGAACTGGAGGCTCGTCAAAGCAAACCTAAACTTTTCCTACGCCGCTTTTGAGACGCCGGCCAGAAACATAGCAGTTGTCATGAATACCGTGATCTTTCCTACGAACATCACCAAGGTTAGGCTCGCAATAGCCCACGCGATAGATTATGACAGGATAATAGAGCAAGTCTACTTCGGTCAAGCCGTCCGCTACTTCGGTCCTAATACTCCGAACTACGGTACATTCTACAACCCAGGAAAGCTGCCACCCTACCAGCGCGACCTAGACAAAGCAAGACGGTACCTAGAAGAAGCTGGGTTCCCCAACGGAAAAGGACTACCGTCGCTGGAGCTGAAAATAGGGTCAGGAGATACTATCGGTATGCTTTTTGCTACTATAGTTCAGGAAAACCTCGGTGAGATAGGGATCGACGTAAAGATATTAAGCCTCCTGCCAGCTCTGATCAACGCTCCAGTAGGAAGCTATCAATTCAACTTAGAGCACGCTGAAGAGATCGGCCATTTGCGGTTGAACGGAGGGTATGCGCCCGATTTCCTGTCTCCGAGCAACTTCTGGTTGGCCTTCGTGTCCAACAGGTCACTATGGGGGAACACGGGGATATATTCCAGTCCGAAGGTCGAATGGGCCGTGGATAAGTTCAGCCAGACAGCGAACACGGCAGAGATTATTGAAGCGCTAAAGATAGCTGAGGAGCAAATATGGAATGATGCGCCCATCGCATGGGTCTGTACTACTAAGCTCTGGATGACTGCCGGCTCCTACGTCTGGGACAATAGGATAGTGAAGTCCGTAGAGTTCGACCCCAACTGGACTGGAGTGACCGACTCGCCTCTGTTCAACACCGTTATCTTCGTCGGCGAAGAGAGCCCGTAAAGGTGAAGGATGAGCAGGTTATCCTATGTCGTCAGAAGAATGCTTCTGGCGATGTTTGTTCTTTTCGGCGTCGCCCTGATAACTTTTACGCTGACCCATGCCATATCTGCCAATCCCGTAGTTGCCTTCCTAGGTAAAGCTGCGAGTATACATCCCGAAATTGCCCAAGCCTATATTGAACGTTTTCACTTAAATGAACCCCTCTACATCCAATTCTGGTACTATATCGTAGGCGTTCTGCGGGGAGACTTGGGTTACTCGTGGACCAGAGGGGCGTATGTCTCGAATGTAATTGCTCAGACTTTACCAAACACTCTACAGATAGTGTTTTTCGCGCTACTCATGACGCTAGCTCTAGGCATACCCCTGGGAATACTGTCCTGTCGGTATTACAATAGATCTCCAGATCACGGCATCCGTGCTTTCTACCTGGCTGGAATATGCTCGCCGGCGTTTTTTGTCGCCTTGGTTCTTCTCTTGCTCTTCTCCTACTTTTTACGCGTATTGCCTACGGGTGGTATAATCTCTGTTGAGGTAGCTAGGCCTCAACGTGTCACGGGTTTCATAATTCTCGATAGCCTTCTCGAGGGTAATTGGGCGGCGCTTGTAGATACGGTAAAGCACGTTCTGATGCCGAGCATGGCGCTGGCGTTAGGGAACTTTGGCTATCTGGTTAGATTGCTCAGGTCATCGCTGCTCGAAGTCATGCAAACGAACTACGTCAGAACGGCTAGGGCTAAAGGCTTGAGTGAGCGAACCGTTTTCCTGAAACACGCTTTGAGGAATGCTCTGGTGCCGGTTGTGACGTTAGCCGCCCTGATGACAATGTGGCTAGTCGGGAGCGCGATCTTCGTCGAGAACATATTTGCGTATCCCGGCGTGGGGCACTATCTTGCCCAAGCATTGGGAAATCTTGACTACGCTGCTATATTAGGCATAACCCTAGTCTTCACAACCATGATTGTTCTCGTGAACCTTGTGGCGGATATACTCTACACCGTACTAAATCCGGCCATAGAGCTGTGATCAGAATGCGGAGGACAAAGATAAGTCGCTTCTTGAAACTATATACTTCAAACGTATCGGCGTGTGTAGGTTTCTCCATAGCGGCTGGGTTCGTCATACTTGCGTTAGTGGTCGCGCTGGGCGGATATTGGGTATTGCCATATAATCCTCTAAAGCAAAATGTGGGACCTGCCTTCTCGCCCCCGAGTTGGGAGCACCCTTTTGGAACAGACCAGGTTGGCAGAGACCTATTCAGTCGCGTGCTATACGCAACTCCGAATGCACTTTTCGTTAGTGCGGTAATAATAGGTTGGGCCATGATCATAGGAATGTTGTTGGGGTCTTTTTCAGCTTATCATGGTGGACGGGTAGATGAGATATTGATGAGGGTGACAGATCTGTTCTTGGCCCTTCCCGGGCTCATCCTTGCTATAGCCATATCTGTGGCTTTGGGGCCGGGACTGAATAATATGATGTACGCCTTGATGGTTGGGTGGTGGCCGGCTTATGCTAGGATGGCCAGAGGGGAAGCGTTGAGGATTTCGCGATACGACTTTATTGAGGCGGCCAGAGCGGCTGGACTTGGGAGTGGAAAGATAGTTCTTAACCATGTAATTCCAAATCTGGTGACGACAATCATGATCTACGCCACAGTCGACTTTGGGCAGGTCATAATGGTATATGCGGGGCTCAGTTATCTAGGATTATCCGTGCAACCTCCAATGCCGGACTGGGGCGCTATGGTTAACTACTATCAGGGCTACGTTGTCTCCGCACCATGGTTACCGCTGTTTCCTGGACTTGTCATAGCCATCGTCGTTGTAGGATTCGGATTGTTAGGAGATGGGATCAGAGATGCCATTGAATCTCAAACATAACGGGGCGACTGACGAAGGAGCTAAACCAAACAAAGATATTATAGTGGACGTTCAAGATCTGTCAGTCGTATATAAATCCAGGATGGGAGTAGTTAGAGCGCTCGACGCCGTGAGTCTATCTATAGAGAACAACAAGTTAGTTGCGGTAGTAGGGGAGAGTGGTTGTGGGAAGAGTACACTGGCTCTCTCAATTATAAGACTTCTTCCAATGCCGCCAGCAGAGTTTACTGGTGGAAAGATCATGTATAGGGGCGTCGACCTCTTGGACCTTGACGAAGACAACATGTTGAGCTATCGAGGCACGGAGATAGCGATGATCTTCCAAGAGCCGCTGAGTTCCCTAAACCCCGTCTATAGGATGGGCGATCAGGTAGCTGAGGCGATAGCCGTCAGGGAATCTAGGGTGCAACCCTCCCTAAAGAAGGCTTACTTCTACGATAAGCCATCGATCAGCCCCCCTCCTCGGAGTAAGTTCACGTTAAACATCAAGAGGAGAAGTCTATTTTCCGAGTATGAAGATCGGGTCATAGAAGCGTTGAAGTTGGTCAGGATACCAGACCCCGAGCATGTGGTGCGTAGATACGCCTTCGAGTTGAGCGGAGGCATGAGGCAGAGAGTTATGATCGCTATGGCCCTATCCGAGAAGCCCTCCTTGCTCATAGCTGATGAGCCTACTTCAGCCATAGACGTGACGACTCAAGCCCAGGTTCTGAAACTGATGAAGAATCTCATGGACGAGGTTAAGACTTCCATACTGCTAATAACCCATGATCTGGCTGTAGCGTCGCAGGTCGCAGATCAGATAGCGGTTATGTACGCTGGGGACGTAGTGGAATTCGCCGACGTCTACGAATTGTTCTCACATCCTCTACACCCATACACAAAAGGTCTAGTAGCATGTATACCTTCTGGATTCAAGGATGAAAGAACGTTGACTTCAATCCCCGGCGTGGTGCCAGATCTCAGAACTGTCTATAGCGGCTGCAAGTTTGCTCCTCGATGTTCGAGCGCCACGTCGATATGCCGTCAGAAAAAGCCTGGCCTCAGATACGTTTCTCCAACACACGTTCTGGCATGTGATCTAGCGTGACTGATACGAAGTTGATCGAAGCAATCCACCTGTGCAAATACTTCCCAGTTAGGGGAGGTCTTGAGATTCCATTTGTATCGAAGCGAAGAAAATACATTCGAGCTGTGGATGATGTTTCTATCGACGTTCTTGAAGGTGAGACTTTGGCTGTGGTGGGTGAGAGTGGGTGTGGAAAGACAACGCTTGCGAGAAATATGATGCTGCTAGTTAGACCGACGTCGGGGATCATAAGATTTGAGGGGCGAGACATCACCGGTTTGAGAGGGGAAGAACTTAGAAGACTGAGGAGGAACATGCAGATAGTATTCCAGGATCCCGAGTCCTCTCTAGACCCAAGGTATAGGGTCAGCGGGTTGGTTTCAGAGCCGCTTGTGGCGCTTACCGATCTAAGTAAACCTGAGATTGAAGAGAGGGTCGGCCATGTGTTGGAGGCCGTGGGTTTGGGGAAGGAATTCATGGATAGGCTTCCGAAGCAGTTGAGTGGAGGGCAGAAGCAGAGAGTCAGTATAGCACGAGCTATGGCTCTCAATCCGAAACTCTTGGTATTAGATGAGCCGACGAGTGCTCTTGACGCCTCTATACAAGCCCAACTCCTAAATCTCCTGTTGGAGCTCCAAGCAGAGTTCAACCTGAGCTACATGCTCATAACTCATAACATCGCTGTCGCTCAGTACCTAGGGGACAGGGTGGCTGTGATGTACTGTGGTAAGATAGTTGAGTATGGGGGGATAAGGGAGGTCATAAAAGAGCCTCTACACCCCTACACGCAAGCGCTAGTAGCTTCAGCGCCCTTGCCGAATCCATGGGAACGCAATATCTTAAAGGTTGAGATAAAAGGGGAGGTCCCGAGCGCCATAAATCCGCCATCGGGCTGCCGATTCCATCCTAGATGCCCCCACGCTGAAGAGATATGCGCTAAGAAGCATCCGGAGTTAGAGGAGACTAAGAAAGGCCATTACGTAGCTTGCTATCGGCCGCTGAGACATGAAACGTAAAGCCACAGAGGCCTGATAATAACCAGAGGCAAAACCAGCATGCAGACAACGGCACGGGTGAATCATTGACAATGCCTCAGCGTGCACGCTCCGAAGGACAAGACGTGGCGGATCACGGAGACAGCACCTACGAACTTGGCTGCTGGACCACGCGGGTTCCGATGGCGACCATGGACTTTGGCGCCGGGAGTGGGATTTGAACCCACGCGGGCGGTTACGCCCAATGGCTTGCTGGTCTGGTCCCTTGCCCCTTGTGATCTCGAGGCCATCGCCATGCCGCTAGGCGATCCCGGCACCAACAGATAACGCAAGGGAACATCCGGTTAAAGGTTTTCACGAAACGCTTAAGAGGGCTATGGACAAGTTAGCGCTCCGCAGGAGTCCACGGTCATGGATGTAGAGAAGCTCTCCGCCAAAGAGAAGGAGATCCATAGGGCGCTCGCCGGTGTTAAGGACCCTGAGCTGGGCTTCAGCATCACGGAGGCTGAACTGGTGGATGAGGTCAAGCTGGAGAGCGGAGAAGCCCACATAACGTACCACCTTACGGCGCCTTTCTGCCCACCAGTCTTCGCACTCTACATCGGCAGAGAGATACGGAAGAGGGCTCTGGAGGTAAACGGCGTAGAACGCGTCGAAGTCACGGTTAAGGACCACGTTCAAGCGGAGGCCATAAACAAGGCCTTAAGGCAGAAGCCCTAGGCACCGTGGACCCCATGCTGCACGTTAGGGCCCAGACCTGATGACGCCTTTCACGTATCCCCGCGGCCTCTGTTGAGCCACCTGGAACGCTTCCTGGGCCTCGTCGAAGCCGTGGATATGCGTCATTAGGGGCTCTTGGTTGAAGACGCCTCGACGCATCAGCTTGACCGCTGTTCGGAACTCCCTTGTGAAGTCCGGCGAGAACTGAGGCGCGGTATTCAGGACGCGCAAGCCCCTCGTATGCCAGTCAGATGTGGGAACCATCTCGTCCTCCACATGGTGGCCGAAGATCACGACTGTCCCACTGTTACGGGCCAAGCCAGTCGCGAGGCTGATCGTCCCTCGAACCCCTGCCGCCTCGAAGACCACATCTGCTCCTCGACCCAGGACCGACCGGGTCTCCTTCAGAACATCGGACCGGCGCGGGTTCAACGTCACCTCGGCCCCAAACCTCTTCGCCAACATTAGCTTGTGGTCGTCCAGGTCTACGGCGATGAGCGTTCCCGTATAGCTCTTCGGTAAGGCCTGAAGCAGGAGTAGGCCCATGTAGCCGCAGCCGACAACGCAGACATCGTCGCCGATCTCGACGTTTGCGCCACGGACCCCGTTCACCGCGCAGGCGGCCGGTTCAGAGATCCACAGCCACGGTTTCTCAACGCCTTCAGGCAGCTTCGCAGCCTGACCCTCAACCGTCTTGTAGTACTCTGCGAACGCGGGGCCGCCCAGCGTGGTCACCCTGTCCCCAGGCTTCAAGTCGACCACCTGGTCGCCCATGGAGACGACGGTTCCGACGCCCTCATGCCCGATGAACGCAGGGTACGCAGTCCTCGACCTCCCTGCGAAGGCGTGTACATCGCCCATACATATTCCACAAGCCTCAGTCTTGACGAGGACCTCTGCCCCCTTAGGCTCGTCGACATCGATGTTACTCAGTTCAACTCTTCCCGGCTCTATGACAGCGATAGCCTTGGCTCTCAACTCTCTACCCTATCCTGACGCCCGCGAGCTACGCCCGGAGCCACTGGTGAGCGAGAATACCGCGTCGGTTCGCTTAAAACCATCGATCCAAGCCGGGCTATGCGCAACGGTTTTTACCATGCTCGAAGCTAAGGCGCCTGGTTCAAGGGACGGTTCCTCGGAATGGTCGACATAATCCATCAACCAATCAGAGAGATCGTGATAATGGAGCATGTGGCATACCCTACGCCTGAGAAGCTTGCGCTAAACCTGGCAGTTGCCATTAGGGCTGGGCAGCCCGCCGTGCTCCATTGGGCTGAAGGCCTAGCCTTTATCCACCTACCTATCCCGCCGACAACTGAACTCACCATGAAGCATTACCTAGATGGTCGCGTCTATTGGTCCTCGACCGCCTACGCCCCGATGCCAAGCTACAAGCAGATCGTTAGGGTCGACAGCATGGAGATCCCGGTGATCGACGTCACACCGAACCATAGCCTTCGACAGGTCGCGCAATGGTTGAAAGAGAAGTTGCCGAAAGACCCAACCCAGTAACCGAAAGGCGGCGAAGCCTAGAATGAGCCTTCAGGAACTGAAGTCTCAGATCGCAACTTCAGAGAAAGAGATCGCTGACCTCACCTCGAGGCTCGTCCAGTTCAAGACGGCAAACCCGCCTGGCCATACGGCTGAATGCGTAAGGTTCATCGAGTCCTTCTTTCATGGGAATAATGTCTCAACCCGCATCTACGAGCCTAGGGAGGGGAAGGCGAACATCTGCGCCTCCGTGCCCGGGAGACGCCCTGGGAAGGTCCTATGGCTGGGCCACCTAGATGTGGTCCCTGAAGGCTCTTTGGAGTTCTGGCAGCATGACCCCTATGGCGGCGACCAAGAGAACGGCCGTGTCTTTGGCCGCGGCTCCAGCGACATGAAGGGGGCTTGTGCCGCCGCGATGGTTGCCGCGAAGAGCCTTGCCAGGCTGAGTGAAGATGCGCGTGTCAACGTTGAGTTCTGGTTCACGTGTGACGAGGAGACCGGTGCTGTAGACGGGGCCCAGTGGCTTGCAAAGGCTGGGAGGTTCGACGGCGACCTCTGCGTCATAGGCGACTCCTTCTTCGGCTCGTTTGCGTCGCCCAGCCTCGACATCGGCTGCAGAGGCGCGGTGAGGCCGAGGCTTAGGGCGAAAGGCCGCACGGCGCATGGCAGCCAGCCTTACTTGGGCGATAACGCGATAGAGAAACTCCTTACGGCGCTACAACACGTTAAGAGGATCGGTAACTACGAGCTGGAGTTGCCGGCGGAGCTAAGCCCTGTGATAGCTTCCAGTGTCTCGCTTCTCTTGCAGGAGCCAGGGCTCACGGAGGCTCAGAAGGCGAGTGTCAGAAGACTGTACTGGCAGCCTACGGTCAGCCTCAACATCATAGAAGGGGGCGTAAAGAACAACGTCGTGCCTGACTCCGCTGAGGCTGTCCTAGACATTAGGGTGACGCCCGGAGCAGACCTCGAGGCCGTCAAGCGAGAGGTCATGAGGCTCCTAGAAGAGTCCGGCGTTGAAGGAGTAACGGCTGAGATCGAAGTGACCGGGGGCGGAGGATACTATGAGCCCCCTGCTTCGCGGCCCGTCTTGGAGCTAGCTCGCATCGTCAAGACAGTCCTAGGCGTTGAACCTGTGCTTAACATCCTGACAGGCGGCACAGACGGCATATGGGTGAACAAGCTGTCAGGGATACCGTCAGTAGGGTTCGGCCCAGGTCTCACAGGAATCGCGCACAGGCCTGACGAATCCGTTCCGATCCAGCACCTGGTCGCTGCGGCACAGGTCTACGCGGCTCTTCCGTTCCTTTATGGAAGCTCATAGATCGACTGGCTCCTCTGGGACGGAGGAGCGAGGCCGGGATTACTTCCCGAACCTTCTTGCTCTTCGCTGATAGGCCCTGATCGCCTTGAGCATGTCCAGGCGGTTGAACCCAGGCCAGTAGACGCCTGAGAAGTACAGCTCACTATAGGCGCTCTGCCAGAGGAGGAAGCCGCTCAACCGTTCCTCTCCGCTTGTGCGTATGATCAGGTCGGGCTCAGAGTTGGGCAGATATGACGTGTACAGGTGTTCCTCAACAACCTTCTCATCAACCTCCTCAGGCCTGATCTCACCCTTGAGGATCTCGGCCCCGATTCTGCGCGCCGCGTCCACGATCTCGCTCCTGCCCGTGTACGCTATAGCCACGTTCAACCAATGCTTGTCATAAGCAGCCGTCTCCTGTTCCGCCCGGGCGATCAGCTCCTGCAAGGGCTTGGGCAGGAGTTCAAGGCGGCCGATCGCCTTGATCCGTACCCTATGCTCGTGTATCCGTTTGTCTCTTATCACCACATTCAGCTTCTCCTCGCAGAGCCTCAACACCTCCTTCACTTCCTCCTGAGGACGCTCGAAGTTCTCTATCGAGAAGACATAGAGGCTAACAGTCTTGATACCTAGGTCAAGACACCATGTTAGAAGCCGCTCAACCTTCTCGGCCCCCTTCCTATGCCCCAGCCAATACGGCAGCTCGTGGCTTCCGGCCCACCGCCTATTGCCGTCAATTATGAAACCTATATGCTTCGGAAGGCTTCCCTCTGCCCTAACTTGCCGCTCAAGCCACCACTCCCGGGCTCGATCGATGCCCGTAGCTTCCAGCAGGCCCCTAAGCACCAGCTGCCTCCACCAAACCGCACCCTTGTCTAGGCTCGTCCTAAAAGAGTTTCCCGCTAGCATAGACCGCGAGACTTAGGGCTTCGCTTTGGACGCCCAGCTCGTCGGTCTCAAGGTTTATTAGATCCCCTCACGGGTTCGGTGAGGTTCCACGCATCGAGGCGAAACCTCCTGTCCTCTGCGATCGAGGCCCCAAAGCCTTCGTTCTTGAAGGAGTCCCTCCGAGGCAACATGGGCGTCTTCGCTGTTAGGACTCTTCTTCTGGCTATCAGCGGGGGGCTGACAGGAGGCCTTGACGCACTGTACGTGTACCAGGTGCTTCACGCCGATGCCGTCATCCTCGGCTCATTCGCCTCCATATGGTCTGCAGTCTTCCTCTCGTTCACGCTCTTCGGTGGTTGGTTCAGTGACCGATATGAGCGGAAAACAAGCCTGTTGCTAGGGACAGGGGTGACGCTTCTGAACCCCCTGGTATACGCCATAGCCCCAGATTGGCAACTGCTGCTCGTCGCGAACCTTCTAGGAGCTGTTGGAACTGCCATCGCGAACCCCGCATACGTCGCCCTCCTCGTGACTTCCGTGGGCCAGGACCGTAGAACCGAGTCAATAGCTGTCATCAACACAGTGTCGAGTGTCGCTAACGCAGTCGTCCCGCCTACGGCCGCTCTGGCTGTCCAGAGCATGGGCGGACTCGAACGTCTCAGGTTGATGTTCTTTCTGCAGTTCCTAGCCGGAATCGGGGTGTGGTACTACACGAAGAAGCATCTCGCCCCCGTCGGCACGGTCAAGCCCGACAACGGGGTTCGGCAAGAAAGCATCGTGAAACAGATGGTACGCGACATGAAGGATGTCTGGAACCTCTCGCGTGAGAGGAAGGCCACATCATGGGTCTACATAGCTGCCACAGCGCCGCTCGCTTGGAACGTGGTAGGTCCCTTCTGGACCCTTTACGCCTACGAGGCATTGGGCTCACCCATCTACGTGGTCGGACTGCTCCCTGCCGTCGCGTCGCTCGTCCATGCTGCCGCAGAGATACCCCTAGCGAGGAAAGCCAGCTCAGTCGGCAGGAGGCGAGTCATCGTTTCAATGAGGCCTTTCACGTATGGCAGCTTGGTCGTGCTCTTGGTCGCGGGCACCTTGAAGCCTGACATATCGCCTTTCCTGCCCCTTGCGGCATGGGCGCTGCTAGCGCTAGGTGAGTCTTCGGGCCCCGCATGGACGGCTGCGGCCACGGAGGTCATGCCAGCTGAGGTGCAGGGGAAATGGGATGCCTTCAGGAACTTCGTCTCATACGCTGTGGCGATCCCAGCGGGTATCGCGGGCGGCTTACTCTGGAACATCGACCGCCGGCTCCCGTTCGCTGTGGCGCTCGTCGTGGATGGCGTGCTCCGTTTCCCCGTCCTAGCGCGGATGGTCCCTGAGACCCTCGTCAAGTTCCCGACATCGATCAGGGTGCCTGGCCAAAGGGTGGTGATCTACGGCCTCTCAGAGGCTGGCTTGACCTCCACGGCGAAGGAGATGAGGGATGCCCTCCAGGCTGAGATTGTCGACGATGAGTGGGTTGGGCGAAAGCTCCGGGAGCGGAGGCTTGAGATCGAGAGGACAATGCACAGGCCGCACATCTTCACCGGGGAGAAGGACATACTCGAGAAGGGGATCACCCGAATCCTCGCAGAGGAGGAGAAGCCTATGATCGTTGAGGGCAAGGTAGCCATCTATGCGGCTCGGGAGGCAGACAAAGCAACCCTCGTGCTTCTCGTCGCGCCGAGATACGAGAGGGCTCGTAGGCTTGCCCAGAGCACGAAGAAGCCGGACTTTGTCGCGCTCCGGGAGATCGAGCAGAGGGATAGGGAGACGCAGCGGCTCGTCAGACATGTTCTCCGAGCTGACATACGGGCAATCCCTCCCTTCGACGTGGCGATCAACACCGAACGGATACCCCGGGAGCTTGTCAAGAAGATCCTGCGGGTTATCGATGAGCATCTATCCGAGAAGGCCTCAGGGGAGAAGGAGAAACAGGAGGGGGGCTCGGCCTAGGGCTGCCCGCCTGCAGGGCTTCTTGGGAGAGCCGCCGGGTTGACTACGTTCTCCGGGGCCCCTCTAAGGTAAGCAGCCACATTATCCACGGCCATATTCAGCCCCCTGTCGAGGGCTTCGCGTGTCTGCCCGGCGCTATGAGGCGTCAGCACCACGTTCTCTAGGTTGAGAAGCGGGCATGATGGGTCGAGGGGTTCCCTCTCGTACACGTCGAGGCCCGCGCCCGCGATCCTGTTCGATGTAAGCGCTTCTATGATTGCCTCTTGGTCGACGAGGCCGCCGCGCGCCGTGTTGACAAGGATAGCGGTTGGCTTCATCAATGCGAGCTTACTCGCATCTATGAGCCGTTCCGTGTCCTTGCTTAACCTAAGGTGAAGCGAGACAACATCCGACGTCTTCAGGAGCTCCTCTAACGAAACGTATCTGAAGCCTACGCTCTCAGCCCTTTCGCTGGAGGGATGGAGGGTCCAAGCCTGAACCTTCATGCCAATCCCCTTTCCGAGCCTCGCCATTTGCACGCCTATCGCCCCAGTGCCGACGATGCCCAACGTCTTCCCGTTCAACTGGTTGACTAGGCCTCTCACCCATCTCCCTTCGCGAACCTGTCTGTCGATAACGGTGATACGGCGAGCCACGGCTAGCATCAAGGCGAGCGCATGTTCAGCAACCGCTTCGGTCGAGGTGTTGGGTGTGTTCGTCACGAGCACGCCAAGCCTTGTCGCAGAGACCAGATCGATGTTGTCAACGCCCGTGCCCCAGACGGATATCAACCTTAGGCTTGGGCTCTGGGCGAGGACTTCCTCGGTGAACCTGCAGTACGCACGTATGTTCACCACGATCGGCGCCTCGCTGGTCCTTGCCAAAAGCTCAGTCACTGAGCCAGGCCTCGTGTCAAACAGCGTCACCTTACCCAAAGCTCGAAGCCTCTCTAGGGCTTCAGTCCCAGAGAGCACTGGCGGATAGTCGTCCGGCACCACTATCCTGACCAATCCCAGACCAACTCGCGCCAGCACGGTTGGTTCAAGACAGCTTAATGCTTTTCTGCGCGAGGCCTGGCGCAGACCTACCTGGCCAAGCCCCCTTCCTGTTCTAGCTTCTAGAACCATTGTACTAATTCATAGCGTTATATGATACCGAAGCTATCTTCGCTCAGAGGGAGATAGATGAAGAAGACAACTCTGGTCGCGGTCGGTCTACTCCTCGCGGTGGTAGTTCCAGTGCTGGCCTACACGTTCAGGACTCCAATGCAGGCCGTCCCTGTGGCTCAGGGAGGCGAAGGCACCTCTCTCACAATCTACCAGATCGGGCTCAGCTACGTTGTCACTCAGGTCGAGGCGACTTTCGCAGGTGGCAAAGGGAGCATCATTCTTCCAGCCTCGATGATTCCGCAGACGCTCAGAATCGTCGACCCGGACCCAGTCGCCATGACGCTGAAGGGCCGCATCCCTGAGCAGCTGCTGCTCGTCAAAGGTGATAACATCACCGTGCACACGGCTACGGCCACCTATAGCGGCACCTACGAAGGCGTAAAGGATGGATATCTGGTCCTAGGCCTGTCGGGGGCCTCCATCCTCGTCAAGCTCGAAGCGATCACCTCGATTGAGGTTGAGAGGGCTGTCCTGGTTGAAGCCCCGGTTGAGGGGGTACGAGTGGAGATCGAGGCCGTAGTCTCAGATGGACCGCACAACGTGACGGCCACGTTCCTCACAAGGGGGACATCGTGGCAGGCAAACCATCTCCTAGACGTAGACTCAGGCAGCATCCGGACATGGGCCTCTGTAACAAGCTACGAGAACTGGACAGATGCCAGATTAAGCCTAGTCGTCGGACAACCACACATCGTCTTTGAGGGACCAATCCGCTACGCCTTTGACGAGTCGAAGACGCAGGCCGGGGCTCCGGCTCCGATCGAATGGACAGTCTCAGGCCTCGGCGAATACCATGAGTTCCAACTTAGCAGACCCATCTCATTGGCGGCGGGAGGTACGACGATGCTCCTCCTGCTGAACGGCTCTGTCGGCGTTGAGAGAGAATACTTCTGGAGCAGCTCACAGCCCTACTACTACGGCGTCATCCCACCCGTCTCTGAGAGCCCGGTCGTCGAATACGTTAACGTGACGAACACGTTGAGCCAGCCGCTTCCCAAAGGCTTGGCGCAGCTCTACCGAGAACAGAAATGGGTTGGAAACGACTGGATGCCCTACATAGCCGTGGACGCGAATGCGAAGATGACCGTCGGTCTGGCCCTGGATGTCGAGGTGAAGCACGAAGTCACCAACATCCAGCACCTGGTCAGCTCAGACAGAGTTACGGTGCAACTCACAGCCCTGAACCACAAGAAAGAGGATATCGTCCTGGTCCTGCAGCAAACGATCCCCTATGATGCCACGTTGATCCAAGCAGACCCGAAACCTCAGCAGCTAGGCCAAGTCCTCACTTGGAACGTTGCAGTCCCGCGGGGACAATCGACTGGGGTCACGTACACCTACGAGGTCCCAGTCCGGAAGTAAACGGCAGGATTCGGAGCAGCTCCTCCCCCCTTTTCTTTCCCGCTTCGGATTCGAGGGTTAGGTCTCTTGGCTGTGGGCAAGACAGCCAGCCGATTGCCGGCGAGTATTGCTTGACCAAGCAGACCAACAGAGCCAGCTTCCTTCTCGGACTACGCTCTCCACGAGGACGCGCGCCAAGGAAGCTCTCTTACACCCGATCCAGATCGAGCCGAGATTAGCGCGATCCCTGAGAATACTTTGCATCGGACTTGCGCGCGTAGAGGGGTCCATGAAGGCTATTCGACCGGGATAACGAAGCGGGACTCTCTGCCCGCGCTCACGTATCTTCCGCCAAGACCCCTGACTGTCGCCGCTATCGAGGTGAACTTGTCTCGGCCGAGATAACCGGTCGGTCTCACTACGATGCCCTCGGCCTCCTCCGTCACGGTCAACTCAGAGAGGAAGGCAGCAAGCCTTGCTTTGACCGTCTCAACCGCAACCCTGCGGCCCTCCTGTACCTGAAGCGTAGGTGCGGCTGGGGCTGCAGCGGGAACCGAGGGCTTAGCTCTCACGGTAACCGTGACCTCAACCCCGTTTACAGTGATTACCGCCCCGTCCCCAGTAGGCGTAACCTTCACGTTCACGCTCATGTAACCGTCATCTCTACACCGTATGTAGTGGCGCCTGGCCTTATATCCTATCAGCCTACTTGAGGGCTAGCCGATCACCTGCGGCCGTTGGTACTCGTTCGCCTATAGAATCGCGGGGGCACAACGTTAGGAGTATTCACGCCACACGTAGCCACACTTCGAGCACCTGAAGAACTGCGTCGGAGACTCGTCTGCTCCGCGAGTCTGAACGGTCCACCAGAAGGCTTCCTCATTCCCGCACTTCGGACAGTCGATCTCCGTCGTCGGGAGGGTCCTTATCTTACCTGCCTCGATGTCTATCACCGTTATGGGCTCTGCCCCACGCTCCTTCTCGACCGTCTCCGAAAGCACAGCCTCACGCTCTATTGTTTCCGTGAAGCCACACTTCGGACAGAGCCTCGATGCTTGGTCCTTCTGATAGCGGACGACGAGCTTCGTGCCACACGTTTCGCAGAAATCCATCCTCGGTGAGCCTAGAGCCTCGCGGCACGTGGACCTCTTAAACCTTTGCTCACATGTTCTTCACAGCGCCGGCGATTAGCGCGGCAACACGGAGGGGCTCAGGCTTTCGCCAGAAGGCACAGCTCTCCGCGACGATTGTGGCCGCAGCCTCGGAGCTGAGCCCGAAGGGCTTCACACCGCCGGAGCTTGAGGCGTACAGGATCACCGGGAGGCCTGTCTTCTCCACGAGGATGGGTGCGTCAAAAGGGAGCTTGACCCCCATACAAGCCAGGGGGCTCATTATGAGCCTAATCTGACCATAATGGGGCGAATTCCTAACAGCCTGGGAGAGGTCCCTTTCCAGAACGCCTGGCTCCCTGCAAGCTCGAGCTCTGATGAAGCCGTCAAGCCAAAGGCCACCTCTGAAGACGACCCCGACGAATTCGAGAGATCCTTCGCCAGCCGGGAACCAAGCCAAGGCGAGGATGCGGATCTCCCTTTTCACCTGTCGGATTCCAGACCTCGGTGGCCTCGCCTCGACCGCTTCTCCTCGGTCGTCGATAGACAAGCCACTGCCCACTGCTACAGCGCCATGGAAACACTTATGTGACGCGGTAGGCCTCAGCTTGCTCTCGCTTGGCTTCGGGGCCTGTGCCAATCGATGTCCGAGCAACGGCCACCGCCTCCGTATCGCCGAGGTTGACGCAACCGTGCGGCGTATGACGCGGAAGGAGAGAGTGTCATTCACTATGAACTCAGTGATATCAAGGAAGACGG
Source organism: uncultured Candidatus Bathyarchaeia archaeon (assembly GCA_964427455.1). Lineage (GTDB taxonomy): Archaea > Thermoproteota > CALKCG01 > B24 > JAWCPE01 > JAWCPE01. The sequence goes on from CAYRUY010000001.1 coordinate 61,309, forward strand.
CATGTATCGAGAGCGATGGCTTGTCACACCAGATCGAGAGGTGTTCGCGCTAGGAAAGGGGGCACCAGGCTCAACCGCCTCGCCCTAGAGCAGATCCTGTTGGCAGATGTCCATGACTGCAAGTTCATCTAACGCATAGCCATCCCACGGCAAAACGAGACAGCCTGGCGCAGACCTGCAAACCTCAAGATGGCATCTGTGACCCTTATCTCTGCAGGATCGTCAAGGTTCCTGAGCGGACGTAGAAAGCTCGGTTAACCTCTCAATCTCGAGGTTCAAAGCCTTTAGGATCTCATCCCTTAGAGCAAGGCCGCTCAGCCCTCTCTGCGAGATGGTGCCGAGACTCTCTGCAAGTTCGTCGTCATGGAGAACATCACGTACCCATCTTTCGAAGTCTCCTCTTCGCGCATGAAACTCAATTGAGCTGAGTGGAACGAAGCTGACCTCCGACGAGAGCTCAGAAAGGCTCGCAGCGCGGAACCCAGTTGGCCTCGCGAAACCTTCGAAGAACTTAAAGGCTTTCTCATCTGGAACGGCTTGAAGCTTTCTTGCGCCCAACCTCGCAGGCGTTGCCAGCACTTCTGCGACACGATGTTCAAAGTCGGCTAGAACGCTCGAATACGTGGTGTAGGCTTCGAGAGCGCTGCCAAAGGGGCTGAAGTAGCTGTGAACATCTCCGGCTCCTCCACCTTTCGTGGACATGTGGTGGAAGTGGTCGCTGACCTGAAGGGAACGCCAGAGAGCGAGAAGCTCCGGGTTTCTGGCTTCGAGAACGAACGGCTCAAGGGCCTTGATCCTCTCATACGCGTTCCTCTGCAGGCTGTTTCCTAGCCAAGCCGAGGTATCCCTCTCAAGGTCAGCCCAAGAGAACGTGTTGTAGTCTCCCACGTCAACCTCGCCTACGGGCGGGTGACCCGGCGCCAGCCTGTTTGGGACTGAAAAGGCAAGGCTAGGGTGCTTGAGGACCTCTCCAGGGAGCGCGCGCAAGAACTCGTGGATACCTGACTCGGGCCACTGGTGTTCACCGAAGGTTTCGTAGTCCAAGTATATGTTTACGCAGTCACCGCCCGTTGCCGAAAGCCAAGCAGCATACTTGTCTGCAAACAACGGCCATGCTTCCCAAGACCGAGAGGTGAACCTGAATCCGATGTCGTCTGAGAGTTGATAGTTTCTCGGAAGGAGTCTCAGGTCTATCCCCTTCGCTTTGTACACGTAGTTCGGGGATCTCCACCCTAGTGCTCTCTCAGCTCCCTCAATCAGCATCGTCTCGAAGCCGAGGTCTCGAACCGTGGCAGCTACTGAGTTGTTGTACAGGAGCTCCGTGTTCTCGAAGGCCCTCGGCTCACACTTGAAGACGCTTCGGATAAGCTCCCTATGCATCTTGACCTGTTCAACGAACTCGCCTCTTGCGGCTGAGAAGAGACTTGCCAAGGAGTGGTAGTACGTCTGGCTGAGGAACTCCACGCACCCCGTCTCAGCCAGCCTTCGGAAGCTCTCTAAGACATCCGGGCGATATCTCTCACACTGCTCAATGAAGACTCCGGATAGGCTGTACGCGACCTCGACTCTCCTCCTATCCTGCTTATGCTCGTCTATTGCTTCGAGGAGCACATCATTCGCGCGCAGGTAGCATCTGTCAGCCGCCCTTTCCAGAACCTCTCGGTTCAACTCGTGGTCAAAGTACTTCTCCAGCCTTAGACGATCTGTCAGCCTCCCCAGCTCGAAGAGGTCTCTCAAGAAGTTCCTGTTTAGACGAAATGGCTGGTGTACCATGAAAACGAAGCAGATCTCGGTCAGCACGCTTGGCCCCCCTCCGTCTATGGCATGCTCTTCGACTATGGAGATCGTTCGCTACTTCTGAGGGCTGAGGAGTCGCTTTTCCTTAATAAGACCTTGCCCGTAGTCTTTTGCTAAGGCTGGGGTGAGCATGCTAGCAGTTGTGATGGCAGGTGGCAAAGGTGAGAGGCTGAGGCCTTTGACGGGGACAAGGCCGAAGCCCATGCTGCCCGTTGCCAACAAGCCGATCCTTCAGCACATCCTAGAGCTCCTCCAGGCAAACGGAATCAACGAGTCGTTGGTCACGCTTCACTATCTTCCCGGCATCGTGCAGGGCTACTTCCTGAACGGTTCGAAGCTAGGCCTTTCCATCGACTATTCCACCGAGGAACAGCCGATGGGCACAGCGGGAGGCGTGAAGAGGCTTGAGGATCATCTCTCGGAGCGCTTCATGGTCCTAAGCGGCGACGTTCTGACCGACATCAACCTCTCTGAAGTCGTTGCTTTCCACAGGAAGACTGGCGCATTGGCAACGATCACCTTGACAAGAGTCCAGAACCCGACCGAGTTCGGGGTGGTTCTGACCGACGCTGATGGGAAGGTGGTGAGATTCCTTGAGAAACCGGGTTGGGGCGAGGTTTTCAGCGACACGGTAAACGCTGGCATCTACGTCTTGGAGCCTGAGGCTCTTTCATATGTGCCGACCAGTCAACCGTTTGACTTCAGCAAGGACCTCTTCCCAGCGCTTCTCGCGCGCGGAGAGTCCGTCTACGCCCTCGCCCCAGGAGGGTACTGGTGTGACATCGGCAGCTTCCAGCAGTATGTTCAGGCGAACCAGGATGCGCTCAACGGCGTCGTGAAGCTAAGCATTCTAGGTAGGCAGGTCGCGCCAAAGGTCTGGGTAGGAGAGGGAACCGAGCTTCACCGCTCAGCGGAGGTCAAGGGGCCTTCGGTCATAGGCAGCGGGTGCAGGATCATGGAAGACGTGAGGATCGGCGAGCTCTCTGTGATAGGAGCCAACGTGCGCCTCGAAAGGGGCGTCTCCGTGGAGCGCTCCATCATATGGGACAACGCTGTCATCGGGCTCTCCTCCGAGCTCATGGGCTGCGTCATCTGCGAACGCTGCAGCGCGAAGGGCCAGGTAAGAGTTCTTGAAGGCGCGGCAATGGGCGACGACTGCCAGCTAGGGCAGGGAAGCACGGTTCAAGCTGGCATAAAGGTCTGGCCTGGAAAAGTGATAGAGGCAGGGGCTACGCTCAACATGGACCTTAGATGGGGTATCCGATGGATGAGGAATCTCTTTGGCACCCATGGGATCACCGGGCTTGCAAACGTCGAGATCACCCCTGAGTTCGCCTCGAAGCTCGGCGCCGCCTTCGGCTCATGCCTAAAGACTGGGTCAAAGGTTCTCGTGGGAAGGGATACGCACAGGGTCTCAAGGATGATTAAGAGAGCTCTGATTGCGGGTCTGACCTCGGCCGGTGTTGAGGTCGTCAATCTCAGAATGGCCCCTGCCCCCATCGTCAGATACCTTATCGGAGGCCTGGACCTAGACGGTGGGCTTTCAGTCAAGGTCCCTCAGATTGACCAGAGGTCTGTGAATATCGAGTTCTTCGACCAGAGAGGAATGGACATCGCGCCCTCAGTCGAGAAAGAGGTGGAGCGCCGATTCTTCCGAGAAGACCTCAGAAGGGTCTACATGGACGAGGTCGGCGACATTACTTATCCGTCACGTGCCCTAGAGCTCTACCGCGAAGGCTTCATGAGACACGTCGACAGGGGAGCCATACAGTCGCGGGGGCTGAAAGTCGTTCTCGACTGCGCCAACGGCGCGGGTTCCCTCGCCGCGCCCACTCTGCTGGCTGAGGCAGGGTGTGAAGTGGTCACTTTGAACGCCAGGATAGATGAACTCGTGGGGCCACGGGACTTCGAGGAGATGCCTCGTTCGCTTGCCGCCCTCGCCAATATCGTGAAAGCGTTGGACGCGGACCTGGGCATAGCCCTAGATGGAGACGCAGACAGGGCCATCTTTGTCGACGAGCGCGGCGGGGTGGTCTCCGGCGACCTTGCATTGGCCCTCATGGCGATGACGGCCGTCAAGAACAGAGAGGGCGGGAAGGTCGTTCTCCCGGTAAGCGCCTCCTCGGCCGTAGAGAAGGTTGTCGGCGCGCTCGGAGGCTCAGTCCTCAGGGCAAGAGTAGGGGCCCACTCACTTCAGAGCACCGTCCTACGCGAGCAGGCAGTGTTCGGTGGTGAAGAGACAGGAAGCTTCATCTTCCCTGAGTTCCAACCCGGCTTCGACGGGCTGTTCGGCTCCGTGAAGGCGGCGGAGATGCTCGCTAGAGCAGACAGGCCGATGTCAAGTATCGTGGGTGAAATCCCTAGCTTCTACCTTGTCAGAAAGGAGGTTACGTGCCCGTGGCATCATCAAGGAAAGGTCTTCAGGAGCATCGTTGAAGATATGAGAGAGTCTCAGGTGGACACGTTGGACGGCGTGAAGCTCATTGAGGACGACAGCTGGGTTCTGTTCTTGCCCAACGCGGAGAAGCCGGTCGTCAACCTCTTCGCAGAAGCCCCCTCCCTGGAGCAAGCACAGAAACTTGTCGCTCAGTATGAGACGAAGATACAGGCCTTGATCTCTTCCGAATTCATAGCCGCCTGAGCCGAGAGAGATCCGCTTGACGAGGAGGGCGCCGCTTGAACGTCTGCATGCTTTCATGGGAGTTCCCTCCTAGGATTGTGGGAGGCATCGCGTCGCACTGTCTCGGCCTCTCTAGAAGCCTCGTAAGTCAAGGCTGCGAGGTTCACGTCGTCACGCTGGACTTCCCAGGCGCCCCCGCCGAGGAGAACGTTGATGGGGTCAAGGTTCACAGGGTCTCGGTTGAGACAGGCCACCCGAACTTCTTGGTTTGGACTCTTCTCTTTAACCACTTCTTGGAGAAGAGGGTTGCGGATGTGAATGCCTTCTCGCGATTCGAGATTATCCATTCTCATGACTGGCTCACCGTTCACGCGGGGATTGCGGCAAAGCACTTCCTCGCGAAGCCTCTCGTCGCCACATTCCACAGCACTGAACGCGGTCGAACTCAAGGACTCTCAGATCCCGATGCGTTCACCATCAGCGGACTTGAATGGTGGGGGATCTACGAGGCGAAGAGACTGATTGCGGTCAGTCACTCGATGGCAGACCAGGTCTGTGGCGAGTACAGGGTGCCGCGAGACAAGGTCAGGGTCATTCCTAACGGCGTCGACCCCGCCCAGTATGAGATACACGTCGACAAGGCCAGAGTACGCGGGAGGTTCGGCCTGTCGGAACATGATAGACTGGTCTTGTTCGTCGGGAGATTGGTCCCTGCCAAAGGAGTGGAGTACTTAATCAGCGCTGTGCCCGCGATCTCAAGACGATACCCCAATGCCAGGTTCATCTTGGTCGGTGATGGTTGGCAGAGGAAGCAGCTTGAGGATCGGGCTCGCTCCACAGGAGAGAGCTGGCGGATCATCTTCGCGGGCTTTATTCCTACAAGGGATGTCATTGAGCTGCTGCACGCTGCGGATGTCCTCGCGGTCCCTTCTGTCTACGAGCCCTTCGGCATCGTGGCCGTTGAAGGAATGGCCTGTGGCGTCCCGGTAGTCGCAAGCAACGTCGACGGTCTATCTGAGGTCGTTCAGCACATGAAGACGGGTCTCCACATCTATCCGCGGAGCCCTGAGTCCATAGAATGGGCCGTGGACCAGGTATTCTCGAATCAGAACTTGGCGAGAGAGATGGCTTATAACGCCAAGCAGAGCGTTCTGGCGAAGTACAACTGGGACTCGGTGGCGAAAGAAACCTTGTGGGTGTACAAGGAGGCTACTGGATGACCGCGACCGGAATACCTAGCAGGGTGCCTGCGGACGATGCGATTGTTCTTCTCTGCGCCATGCAGAACCTTGGCATCACCAGGAGAGACCTGGCCTCTTCGATCGAGAGCCTCTCCTCAAGGGCTGGCCTCAGCCTCGACAGGGTACGGTCTGCCCTAGCCTCGCTACTCGCCGACGGGTTTGTCGAAGAGGTGAGAGGCGACGGGTCGAGGGATTACTATGTGACTGCCAGGGGCATCCTCACCGCTGTCTCGATCTTCTCGTAGCACACGACCTCGCTCAGGGGTTTGAACTGTGCACGACCATAGCCGCTTGATCTCTGAATCGATCTCTACAGGGTCTTTGTGACATCTACGCTAGTCGAGGCGATTCCATGGCCCAGCCGGTAGCCCCCACCGTTCGATTCGAGTTCCTCGAGCATAAAGCGGACGCGTACATCGCCGCTTACGGGACCTCCCTAGAGCAGTGCTTCGAGAACGCCGGGCTAGCGCTCTTTGAGACGATGACCGATACAGGCAAAGTGGCAAAGACCGTAGAAGAGGAGGTCCAGGTCTCTGGTCGAGATGAGGTTGGCCTGCTGTACTCTTGGCTCGAACGCCTGTTGGTGATGTTTGAGACCGGCGGCAACCTCTACTCGTGCTTCAAGGTATTGGAGATTCAGCGAACAGAAGACGGTTACTGTCTTCGAGCCAGGGTATGGGGGGAGCCCTTCAACCCAGCCGTGCACGTCCAGAAGACTGAGGTGAAGGCAGTCACTTACCACCAGATGGAGATCGTCGAGGAGAATGGGATGGTGGTCGCGCGTTTCATCCTTGACCTCTGACCGCGGTTGGCTGGACCCGGGTTCTCCCCGTTGGATCTCCGGCGGGATGGCGGCTCGACTCTAAACGCGTTGACGTTGCGTAGTCCGTTATCGTGGTAGCCTCTTAGGCACGTCTGGCAGACCGAACCTTTTGTGAGGCTCAACTTGGTACCAGTAGGCTATGCTTGAGTAGTCGTTGCTTTGGTCGTTGGCATGCCCATGCTCGATCGAGACGCGAATCGACTTCTTGAAATGGACCGGGTCCTCGATGTGGAAGCGATATACGCTCCATTTCCCAGACCACTCATGTACGTCGCCTGCCAGCGAGACGCCTGTGTACGGTCCTGAGTACTCGCCGCACGGGAAGCCCCAAGCTGCGCCGAAGTAGTCTTCGGTTCCAGTACCGTGGAGGGAAGGAGGCCACCGTTCGCCATCGATGAAGATCATGTCGTCGCCTTCGCCGAACCACGTGTAATTCTGATGGAAGGCGTTCACGTTGTCGACGTTGAGGACGCAGCCTACATAGTGTCCCCTTCCCTCCGCCTCGAGAATGACGTAATTCTCGTCGCCCGTCAGGTTGACCTCGTTTGTCGGGTCGGGGAACTCAACCCTCTGGCATGGGTTCTCTCGGTTCCATTGTGCGTGGAACCTAGCCTGATCCTGAGGGAGGCTCATCAGCTCCTCGTAGTCGACCTGGTAGTAGAATGACCTAACCGGGGCTTGGCACTGGTTCTCAACCTCAATCTGGGCTGAGGTGGCGTAAGGCATGGGCCAGTAGCAGTTCATGCCTGCGTTCTGGCCTCTTCCCGCAGCCTTCACCATGGTTAAGGGGAGCGATATGAAGTGGTTCGCTAAAGCGTGACCTACTCCGAAGAAGTCGCCGACGGGCACGTTCACGCTTGGCTCAGTCTCGTTGTCCCAGAACACCCTGAGGGCGAGTTTGCGGAGATATTGTCGGTCCTCGCAGCTTATCGTGAACCAGATGTGGCGTATGCAACCGGCTCCCTCAATGTCGGCCAACACCGCGGTCTTGCCAGGCTCGATCACTATGAAGTCCCTGTTCCCGCCTGTCACGTCATAGCTCGAAGCCCTCTTGCTCACGCAGTCTCTCAAGGTGGCCATGTCTGATAAGGGACCGACTCCAAGCCCATTCGACATTCGAACACCTTGGCTCCGCTATCCCTCCTCGGCGGCTATAATGTCTTCGCCTCTTTCGCCCTCAGGCCGGATGTAGGTCACAAACGAGAGTGACATACGTGAGAGGTGACACCGAAGGTTGCCTACCATCCGCTCAGGCTCGTGGCCGCAAAGTTGCAAGTCATCTCTCTGCGACATGGTTTTGCGCTCAAGCTCGCACCGATTGGAATGCAGCTCCTCACCGTCTACGTTCCGGGCTGAGGCTTAAATAGGCCCCTTCTCTGAGAAGAGGCCGATCCCTACTGGTTGCGCCCACGTTCATCTTTCACCGATCTACAGGTTCATCTATGCAGAAAGAATTGTCGCCGAGAAGGGCATCTAAGCCTTGCAGCATCACTGGAGAAGGAGGTGTGAGATATCACCGATCATTCATTGCCCTCTGATACTAAAGGCTGGATCAAGATTTCCTCGATTGGTTTCTTCGTATCCTATGCCGTAGCAGCCAGCCTAGGCCTTGCTTTCCCAAGCCAGATCAGCGCGTTCACGCAGGCCTTTATCAATCTCTTAGGAGGCGCCAAGGGTCGAGTTTGGACAGACCAGCAACTTTTCTTGTACGTGTTTACCTGGAACACGATGGTAGTTCTTATCATTCTCGGCATGGGAGTTCTCGCCCTGTCCTTCGCCTATCCAGTATCCTTCGGATTCTTCGTCGGCTTAACAGCAGGAACTTGGTGCTACCGTCGCAGAGTTCCCTTCAACCCTTGGACGCTAGCAATGGTTCCATGGGGAACACATGGATGGATAGAAGTAACCTACATAATCCTTGCCAGCGCGATCACCATGAAAATCGGATTAGGGATGTTCGGGATGAGAAATGCAAGGGACCTCTTGAAATACATGTTCTCTATACCGCGGCCTATTCCCGGCTGGAAGCAAACGACAAAACCCATGTTGAAGAGGGTCATCACCCTCTACCTGTGCCTCATAATCCCGGCAGTCGCCTTCGGCGCATGCTTTGAAGCCTACATAACTGATCTGATTTTTCGCTGGTTCTATCCCGCTTGACTAGACAAGGCTTAGAGGGCAGGGGAGACGCCGAAGCTCGAAGCAAACTCCGCACCTACGCTAACCATGGGCTTCTTGGCGAACGTAACCCAAGAACCATGTCCCTCTCGAAATTAGAAAGAGTCTACCCGGAGCAACACTCGCATTCGTATACGTTTCCGTCCTCGCGGAAACCACGTTCATAATCACACCCGTCACAACTCCCTACACAGGTCAAAACTGCTAAGGATGCGGGCGATACCTTGGTGAACATGTACGGGCAGATTCACCCGGTTGCCGCAGCTCTTGAAGCCCAGCCTCCGCTTCAACTCCTTCGCGCGAGCGATGTTCGGGCGCGACAGGCGGCAGTTCATGCAGCTGTGAGCCAGCCTCTCTAAGGATTCGAGGTCGGGTTCGCTCACTCTCGGCCGCCCTCAGCCCTATATAAGCTGAGTCTCGAGCATGTGACGGTGTTGCCATGCGGTTGGCCGAGGGCGTACATCTCATCAAGTGTCCTTTCTCCCGGTATTTCACCAGCGTCTGTGCCATTCTCGGCGAGGAGATCGCCTTGGTCGACTCGGGGACTGCTTCCTCTCCGGACGAGGCCATCCTGCCGTATCTGAGCAGCCTGAGAAGAGAGCCAGAGGAGATAACGCACGTCATCCTGACGCATGGGCATTTCGACCACTGCGGCGGCGCAGCCCTCCTGAAGAAGCGTTTCTCCACAAAGGTCGTGGTTCATGAACTTGACAGACCCTTCGTAGAAGACGCGCTGCTCATCGACAGGCAGCTCTACAGTCGTTTTCGAACACAGCCCATCCCTAAGGAGGCCGCGTTTCAGTCGGTGGAGGCAGACATCACGGTGAAGGAGGGCGACTCCTTGAAGGTGGCCGGCCGAGAGCTGACGTTTCTCCATCTGCCGGGTCACTCGCCCGGGTCTATGGCAGTGGTTGACCGAGAGCTAGGCCTATACATAGCAGGTGACTCTCCTCAAGGCAGAGGAGTAGATCGCCCGCTTCTTTTCCACAGCTCCACTGAGTACGAGGCCTCCATGAAGAGGCTTAGTTCCCAGCCCATAAGCATGCTAGTGCTTGGCCATCCGTTCCCGCCCTTGGAGAAGCCGGTTCTCAGCGGCGACGAGGCGAACCTCCATGCTCGGGAGAGCCTCTCCGCCGTCAGGGAGCTCACCGTAAACGTTCAGCGAGCTCTGAGCCAAGCGAGAAAGCCGAGCAGTCTCGAGGAGGCCCAGGCCGGGCTTCCTGGAACGCAGGGCGTTTCAGTCGGGTGTGTTCTCGAAGCTCTAGTCAGAGACGGGAAGGCTAGAGAGCTTAGGGTAGACGGCCGGCCACTATGGGTGGCTGCCGCCTGAGAGTATCCAGTGCCGCACATCAGATGGTCGCGGTCTGGCCGAGGAAGCCTGATTCCGGTCTTAACGACTCTCGGCCACCCGCTACCCTCTCCCGGCCGTAGATGCCTTCATCGGAGTGGGCAGGTAGAGATACAGCGTGTGTCGATCGATGAGACCGAGGCGGCTCATCTTCTCAACCCTGCAAGGCATCCAGCCAGCGACCGGGTAGTCGTGCGAGACAACCCTGGCGCTTCGCTTGAGCTCTCGTTCGAGTTTGGGCCTCAGCCTCTCGTTGACTCCAGGGTAGAGATACATGGTGACAACGTCTGCCTCGCCCAGGTCGAAGTGAAAGAGGTCTCCGCAGACCATTCGAGCCCTGTCCTTCACGCCAGCTTGGGCAATCCTAGCTTTTCCTCGCTCCACTAGATCTGCGCGTCTCTCAACCCCGATGGCTCTTGCGCCGAACTCCGCGGCGGCGACGCTGACGATACCCCCGTCTCCGGCGCCTAGGTCACAGACGAGTTCTGAGGGCTCTAACTCTGCCAACGTTAGCATACGTCTAACGACGTTCAACGGAGAGGGCACGAAGGGCACCCAAGAGCTGGAGCCTACGCCCATGCGCAGATAGCTTTCCTCATCGAGTGCCTGGAGCTCGATGAAGAAGCCTCTCAGTCTTTTGAGACCCTTCCAGCGAGCCAACCTAGCTGACGGTTGTGGCAAGCCCCTTTAAGGCTTGCCGAAGCCGCGGTCTGTCCTCTGGCCTTCTGAAGCCCAGCTGGCCAGGCGATACTCCTCACACGGCCAAACGCGGGGAGAGGGCCGACCCTCTACCCTGACTGTTGGGGTACTAGCCCCCTCTTAGGATGCAGCTCGTACGGTGTCCACGCGGTCTTGTGAAGCGCTCCCCTCATCTTCGAGATGCGGAGCGCGTTTCGAAGCCCTGCCTCGGTCTCTTGCCTTCGCACTTCGATGACGCCGTCGACCATGTCCTGCACCGCGGCCACGATGGCGGGGTGGAACGCCTTACTGTTCAGTTTGATCCATAGGTCAGCTTTGAAGCTCCTCGTCTTCGCGACAAGCACTCTTAGAAACTCGAGAGAGGGCTTGACACCGCACTTCTGCAGAAGCGTCGTGAAGGAGTCTAGGACCACGCTCGTCGCCCCTTCTCGTCCACGCTCCGTTAGTGCCGTCGTGATCGTTATGCTCAAGATGGATAGCTCCTGGCTGTCGCAGGAGTAACGCTCCCGGCTCTCGAGGCCGATCTGGCAGGAGTATGAATCGATGAAGGCGAGACGGTTCTCAGCCTCGAACCTCTTCACATCGCACCCCATCGCCGAGAGCGACGCCCTCACTTCTTCAGGGAAATCGTCCAACGCCACGTAGATGCTTGCATCTCCTCTCTTCAGAGACTCGGCCAGAAAGCTCTGGCAGAGCATGGTCTTACCACCTCCGGCTTCGCCAGTGACGACCACGACAGACGGAGACGGATAGGAGCTTTCCAGCGATACATCGACGACGGCCACCCCCGTCTTCCTTCCCTCCCTCCTCGACGATGCTTGAGCGTCAGCCAGCGATGCCGCTGGGTCAAGTTCCAAGCAGATCAAGCGTTGGATCTCCCGGTCGCGCTCGTTGATGAACGAGTACACCTCAGACCTAGTGAAGAGACCGAGTTCCCGGAGCTCTTCGAGGTCCTCTTTTACCGCCTCGGGGCTTCGGCCCAGCCGGTTCGCAAGTCCTTCAGAGGTGTCTTTCAGGTCTGGCTCTCTATGAAAGAGCGTTAGCAGCTCAGCCTTGCCCTCGGAGTCGATGAGCTTCTCGAAGAGCCTAGCGCTCCCCTTCAAACGCGCCGCTTCACCTCGAACTGGCAACTGGCTTCACCTTGCGCCTTGCAGCCTGTTTCCACTGCGTGTACATCCACGCCGAGTAGGACGCTCGCGAACCCCGCTACCACACCTCTTATGAAGTGGCAAACGGGGCCATCTGACATGCGGACATGACTGCACTCGAGACAGCCTTGGAGACTCACGTCACATGTGGCTGAGACAGGGTCTATACGCGAGAACCTCATCTTGCCCCAGTTGTTTCTCACAGCCAGTTCCTCGACGAGCTGTACTAGGGCGGGATCTCCATCGTCTAGCCTCAAGTCCTTCTTCACAGCGGTGCACCAGGCCTTTGCCCCCTCTCTGGACAAATGGTACAGGACCGCGGTTCCACCGTCGCCCAGAAGGTTCCTTAGAGCAACCGATATGTGAAGCAGGAGACTGGCCGGAACGCTGACACTGTTGGCTGTCAGAACTCTTTCAGCGAGCGCGCCTGGGTCTGCGCCGCGAAGCGGCTTTCCATGAGCCTCCTGCTCCGCGTCAACATCCCGAGCTTTCATTGTCCCGCCAGCCATGGCCAACACAGTATCCTCTTCTCCAAGAGGCTCTCTCCGAGACGAGCCATACTGGCCCGCATTCCAAGGATCGAGCGACCCCCTTGCCTCACGGCACAGCTCCTTTAGACCCCTAATCGTCGGAGCGTTGACCCTCCCGGCTTGATCCTCGTCAAGCGGTCGACCCCTACACTTGGATATCCTCGTTGAGACGACGCGGCGGTACGCCCGCCTAGAAACCCGTCTTTGACGTGGCCCCTTGGCGTCCGAGACACTCTCGGGCACATCTCTTAAGAGATGCTACGAAACAGAATCTGACGCGGGAATGGCGCTTCCGGTCGAGGTCGGTCGCAGGGGTGTTAGCCCTACACTTCCCTCAGTTCGAAGAAGCTCCGTCAAGCAGGTTCATGTGGACTAAGGCTGTCAAGATGTGCCCGTTCTGCGAGGAGGGTAGGCAGTCTTCATTCAAGACGCCCTGACCCCTCGGAAAACGGGTGCCGGCTCGACTATTCGACGCTCTCCTGTTTATCCTTTCTAGCTGAAACTCAGAACCGCTGTCTCATTAGCATTCGAGGCCCATCCCGTTCCTGCGGAGGAACTCATCGACCCACGACCTAGTCTGGGAAGCGGACACGCCAACCCCACATCGGACGGGATGGGCAAATCGATAAAAGCGCCTTCACGTGCTGGTAGCATCTGACTATCACGGAACCGCTAGCTAGAGGCGGGGTGGCTACGCTGGAGGCCTAGGCTTTTGAGGGAGAAGAGAACTATCAGGTTTCGAAATCCCTTCGTTGAAGAGGGATTGTGGCTGAAGGGGAACCTTCACGCTCACACAGCTGAGTCTGACGGGGTGCTCTCTCCTCGACAAACAGCATATCTCTACCGGCGATCCGGCTATGATTTCTTGGCTATAACGGACCATGGGAGACTGACTGACGTGAGTGGGCTCCAAGAGGAGGGGCTCACGCTGCTCCCGGGTGAGGAGCTCTCAGTGGGCCTGTCAGAGGCCGGGACAACGTTCCACGTTGTGGGCATCAACATCCGCGAGCCTGTTAGAGTCCAAGATGGAAGCGCGGATGACGACCCTCAAACGGTCGTCGATGAGATCACGGCTCAGGCCGGCGTTGCGCTAGTTTGTCACCCATACTGGTCGTCGCTCACCGTCAACGACCTTCTGCGACTGAACGGCTATGTGGGCATCGAGGTCTTCAACAGCAGCTGCTTCCTGAGCATTGGAAGAGGCTATTCGCTGGTTCACTGGGACGACCTCTTGGTCAGGGGGCGGATGGTTTACGGCTTCGCAACGGACGACGCCCACTGGCATTTCAGCGACCACAGGCCTGTCGACACTTGTGTTGCGTGGGTCATGGTCAAGGCCCGGAGCCGTACTGCTACAGACATCGTCAAAGCGATCGGCGAGGGGTTCTTCTATTCGAGCCAAGGCCCCGAGATCAAGGAGGTAGCCGTCGAGGCTGACAGGATCAGCGTCGAGACATCTCCGGTCAAGGCGATAAACTTCATGTCCAACCCAGACCTCGGTGAGAGATTCACGGCGGGCGAGGGCCAACTCATAACAGCTGCGAGCTACACTCTCCGGGGCCAAGAGACGTACGTTCGCGTAGAATGCACTGACCAACTCTCCAGGTCTGCTTGGACCAATCCCATATTCTGTACATAATGGACCCAAAGCCGTGAACGGTGAACCTAAGAGCTACGAGGACGCGGAAGCCCAAGACGCCTTAGGGCCCTCACCGCCAACCATTCACTGTCTGCATTTTCTCAGTTGCGTAATGATACAAGGTCATGCTGCAGACACAAAGCTCATACTTATGGAACTGATCGGCGGATTGCCTCTTGAGATGGTACGCGTCCACCTGTTTCTTAAGCCTGTATGATTTTCAACGTTTTTATCTCATACTTGGAGATTGGCACCTCGATGGCTCCTTCTTCGATAGGTATCTCTGAGGTCTCGCTCTCCATGAGGTCATTCTCCGTCGCACCTTTGAAAGATTCGGCTACGCGGATCACCGCTCTCGTATCTTTCCCGGATGTTTCGTAGAATCTGAGGATGATATCATCCGAGTCTTCGGCTTTCTTGATTACGGTGAGAATTATGTTTTCCGGTTGAGCTGAGATGAAACTGTGAACTTTGGGCAGATCTCCTTCATGAGTGCGTTCGATAAGGGGTATCAGAGGATAGTTGAATTCGTATGCTTTTCTGGCCGTCAAAGCCTCCCTAGAATCAGAGCTATGGGGATATAGCGCATAGTCGACTTGGTGCTCTCCTTGGTCGGTTAATTCAGTCTCTTTGTCCACAGTAAGACCGAAATGTGCGCGCAACTCGTCCGGGGTTCTGGCACTTCTGAAAAGGGTCATTCTGATCAAGTTGTTAGCGTTGTCAAAGCCGTACTTGCAGTCGTTCAGAAGGCTTACACCGTATCTTCCATCTTCGCCGGTGTGATCTATCCACTTCTGGCCGGGAACTTCATATTTGGCTCTCTCAGCTAATGTTGCGTTAGGTGAGATGGGGTTTCGACGCGTGACAAAACCGTAGGGAGCCTCGTAGGTTGTGAAGTCGCTTTGAACGTTTAACGGAAAAGCCACCTTTGCAAGCCTGTGCTCACTATGCCAGTCTACATGTAGCTTGAAGTTCACCTGAGGAACCTTGTGGTAAAGCATTATCTCCTGAACGAACATCGTGTCCGGTCGGCCTTCCTGGGCGTACTTATACTTCACCAAGACCCGCCCTCTGACCGGTCCCTTCTCTGCGAGCTTTACCTCGACCGGGTCTTTCAATTCGACGTATCTGACTCCTCCAGGTTGCTGGTAGATGTATAGTTCCCAGGCGTCAAAGATTGCAGCGTCTATCGGAAAGATGATGCTGGTTCTCCCACTGACAGGGTAGTCTTCGTATATCTGAACTCGATTTCCGCCGTCTTGCAAGACCTCTTTCCTGTTGTTTTTGTCGAATATGCGACTTACCAGCCCCGTCAGTTTATCGACTTCAACTACGAAGAACTCGTTTTCAAGTTTGATCTCCCTCTCCGCCGCTTCAGAGGACAGATTCGTCAAGGGTCTTGTCTTCTGAGCTGTTCGTTTGGCTCTGTATTCCTTATAGCCGATTGGGGGAACTTCCTCCGCTATGAAGACAGCGTTCCTCTCTTCTTCTATTCTTTGTGAAGGGATTATCCGTCCTCGTTCATCATAGATCTCGACTTCATCCCCCAACTCGTCTATTGGCACCTCAACCACATCGGTCCTGGACCATGAGAGAGGGTTAAAGACCAGAAGGCATTTACCCTCCCCGGCGGTATCGACTCTGGATGCTATGGCCTTCACAGACCTCGAGATTACCGAGTTCGCCACCCTAAGGATATACTCGAAACATTCCTCTGAGTCTTCATAGACTTCAGGAATAGAAGATCCAGGGAGTACGTCGTGGAACTGGTTCAACAGTAGCTTCTTCCAAGCCTCGTTAAGTTCTTTACCGGGATACTCATAACCGTATTTTCGTGCTATAGTTGAGAATTTCTCCGCTGTCTCCAACAGGCACTCTGCTTTCCTATTGCTCTTCTTAACTCTCGCTTGAGTTGTGTATGTTCCTCGGTGGTATTGGAGGTACAATTCGTCGTTAATTTCTGGAATCTCCTTTCCCTCAGTCTTCCTGGTGAAAACATTAAAGTACTCTCTCGCTGTCAGGAACCTACCGTCTATCGGCTTTTTCCCTTGGACGTATTCCAACGCTCTTTCGATCATGTCTTCTGTAACCCCGCCTCCGTGATCTCCCCTTCCGAAGAGAACGAGAAGATCGCTTAACCGTTGACGAGAACTAAGCATATTCATCTGCTGAAGCATCGCCGTGTCTGTCACGGGTTCACTATACGTTCCAACGGTTTGATGGGTAAGGATCGACGAGCCGTCTGGAGCCGTCCATTTGAAGAAGTGGTATGGAAAAAGTGTGGCATCGTTCCAGTTCATTTTCTGCGTCAGAAAGAATTCCATGCCTGATTTTCTCATTACTTGAGGCAGAGTCCAAGCGTATCCGAAGGAGTCGGGCATCCACGCAATCTTAACATCGACGCCGAACTTTTCCTTAAAGTACCTTTTTCCGTAAAGGTACTGTCTTACGAGGGATTCCCCTGAAGGTAGATTGCCGTCGGGTTCAACCCATGTTCCGCCGACGATCTCCCAGCGTCCTTCCTCCACTCTCCTCTTCACTTTCTCGAAGGTTTCCGGATACTTCTCCTCTAACCACTCATAATACTGAGCACTGCTTTGAGAGAAGCAGAAGTCAGGATATTTCTCCATCAGTTTGAGGATCGTTTCGCAGGTATCGTGAAAGACCTCTACCGTTTCCCTGAACGTCCATAGCCAAGCAGCATCTATGTGGCTATGCCCTAGAAAGTAGCACGTTCCACCAATATTTCTCAAACTCATTTTTCATCCTCCGATACCGCGCCTCGCCTTTAGTCGCTCAATAGTTTCTGCCATAAAAGCCTTATCCTATCTCGTTGCTCCGTGACGATGTTACGTTATTTGGAAGCTAGGGGTTGCGCTCCTCAAGAGTATCACGCTGCATTCAATCTGGTAAGGACGAGGCGGGTGAGGGCAAAGGAGATGGTGACGCATACAATCCACCTCAGATGAATGGACGTGGGTCCACTCTGATCGTTATTCGGGCTAGGTCTGCTTGGACCAACCCTATCTATCTGGGGATGAACCTCTCTATGCGCTCCATCGCCGGCTCTACCCGGACCCGAAGGAGATAACTTATGTACTGAGCGAGCGCAGCTCTGGAGAGTAGTCCTGATTTGGAGAGATCTTCTCAAGGTGAAGGCGAAGATGGCATCTGAACATCAAAAGGCGGAGTCACAAGCCGCGGGTCCTGCTGCTGCGTACGAGGACTTCACGTTACCCATTGACGTCCGAGTGGACGACCTCGTCTCGAAGATGACTCTGGAGGAGAAAATCTCCCAGATGCTCCACGACGCTCCTGCCATCGAGCGGCTCGGTCTTCCAAGGTACAACTGGTGGAACGAGTGCTTGCACGGCGTCGGACGAGCGGGGGTTGCAACCGTCTTTCCGCAAGCCATCAGCCTGGCAGCGACCTGGAACAAAGAGTTGATGCACCGTGTTGCAGTGGCGATTTCCGACGAGGCCCGAGCAAAGCACCATGACGCACTCCGAAAGGGGATCCGCGAAGAGTACCTGGGCTTGACCTTCTGGTCGCCGAACATCAACATCCTCCGCGATCCCCGTTGGGGGCGTGGCCAAGAGACCTACGGGGAGGACCCGTATCTGACGGCCCGCCTGGCGGTGGCCTTTGTGAAAGGACTTCAAGGAGATGATCCGCACTACCTCAAAGTCATCGCCACCCCCAAACATTTCGCCGTCCACAGCGGGCCGGAGCAGGACCGGCACCGCTTCGACGCTCAGGTCGATGAGCGAGACCTGCAGGAGACCTACCTTCCCGCCTTCGAGGCCTGCGTGAAGGAAGCCAATGCCGCTTCCATCATGGGAGCCTACAACCGGACCAACGGCGAGCCCTGCTGCGCCAGCCCGACGCTGCTGGAGAGAACCCTGCGTCGGAAGTGGGGCTTTGACGGCTACGTGGTCTCTGATTGTGGGGCTATCCGCGACATCTACATGCATCATAGAACCGTGAGAACCGCGGCGGAAGCAGCAGCGATAGCGGTCAAAGCGGGCTGCGACCTGAACTGTGGCCAGACCTACGGGGCGTTGCTCGACGCCATGAAGCAAGGCTTGATCTCCGAAGAGATGATCGATCGGGCTGTCAAGAGGCTTTTCACGGCTCGTTTCCGCCTAGGGATGTTCGACCCACCCGAGGTGGTCGTGTATGCTCAGATCCCGATCGAAGTGAACGACTCGTTGGAACATCGTGCTTTGGCGCTGCAGGCGGCCCGGGAGTCCATCGTGCTGCTCAAGAACGACGATGGTCTCCTGCCCCTCAGCAAAGACCTCAAGTCCATTGCCGTTATCGGGCCCAACGCCGATGACACCGCTGTGTTGCTGGGAAACTATCACGGCACTCCTTCCAGCGCGGTCACGCCCCTAGGAGGCGTTCGCGCGAAAGTCTCGCCGGGGACCGAAGTGCTCTATGCCCAAGGGTGCGACATACTAGACGAAGAGGCCCAGGGCTATGCGGAGGCCGTGGCATTGGCTGAACGAGCTGATGCCGTCATCGTTGTAGCCGGCCTTTCCCAACACCTCGAGGGCGAAGAGGGACAGACGGAAGGCGTAAGCGGTGGCAGGCGAAGCCAGGGCGACCGCATCGACCTAGACTTACCCAGCGTCCAAGAAGGATTGCTCAAGGCCGTTCACACAACGAGGAAACCTGTGGTCCTGGTTCTGATCAACGGTAGTGCGCTTTCCATAAACTGGGCGAAGGAACACGTGCCCGCCATCGTGGAGGCCTGGTATCCAGGCGAGGAAGGCGGCACCGCGATCGCCGACGTGCTCTTCGGCGACTACAACCCCGGCGGGCGGCTACCGGTCACGTTCTACAAGTCGGTGAAGGATCTGCCACACTTTGAAGATTATCGGATGGAAGGCCGGACCTACCGCTACTTCCGCGGGGAGCCGTTGTTCCCGTTCGGCTATGGGCTGAGCTACACCAGCTTCGCGTACAGCGATCTTCGGTTGAACGCTACGACTATCACTCCAGACGAGACTCTCACCGTCAGCGCGGATGTGCAGAACGTGGGCGACCGCGCCGGCGACGAAGTAGTGCAGTTGTACACTACCGACGTCGCTGCGTCGGCTCCGGTACCCATCCGGCAACTCCAGGGGTTCAAGCGCATCCATCTTGCGTCAAGTGAAAAGAGAACGGCCACCTTAACCTTGACACCTCGCCAACTCTCGTTGATCGACGACAAGGGGCGACGGGTGGTTGAACCCGGCGAGTTCCAAGTAGCCGTAGGTGAGCGCCAACCTACGCCTAAGGATCTCGCAAAGCAGGAGTATGCCGCTGTTATAATCGAGACCTTTCGCGTGACTGGTGAGCTGACCGAGGTCACTTAACAGACGAAGCTTTCAGTCGCGCAGACTGAAAGCATTTCAGCCCCTCATTGGTCAAATGCTTTTAAGAACCGGTGAATCCTCTCCCGTCGGTTGGAGAATAGAAGTGAGTTTCCCCGTTGAGCTTCTCTCCCGTATAGCGGACACCCAAGGAGGCCGGCCGCGTGTCCCCGTCGGTCTCTCCAGAGTTGGGGTTAGGAACCTAAAGCTGAGCCTCCGCATCGCGGGCAAGAAGGGAGACATCTCGCTGTTCCCTACCGTGGACATATTCGTCGACCTGCCCCGGGAGAAGAGAGGTGTCCACCTCTCAAGGGACCCGGAGAGCCTCTACGAGGCCCTCGCGGAGCAGGGCCTCGCCAAGAGCGTCAGCGTTGAGGAGTTCTGCGAGACCGTAGCCTTGCGCGTGTTGAAGAACCATGAGTATGCTAGCAGGGCGGAGGTAAGGTTGAGAAGCGACTACGTGACAGTAAGGCAGGAACCAGGCTCGGCGCTGACAACGCAAGAGCCATGCAAGATCTTCGCCATAGCGACCGCAGCAAGAGAGGCGGAGAGCGTGAAGGTCTCCCGTGTGGTAGGAGTGAGGGTGACGGGCTTCACGGCCTGCCCCTGCACCCAGGAGCTGATGAAGACCCTGATCGGAGAGAGGCTCAACAGCCTCGGGTATCACAGGGAAGATAGAGAGAAGATCCTGAGCTTCGTCCCGTTGATGACTCACACGCAGAGAACGAAGGGGACGATCCTCATGCAGGTGCCGCACGACCGCTCCGTCAACCTAGAAGACCTTGTAGAGATCCTTGAGGAATCGATGAGTGCTCCAACCCACACGCTCCTGAAGAGAGCCAACGAGGTGGCCGTGGTGGAGAAAGCGGCCGCAAGGCCTAGGTTCGCGGAGGATGTCGTCCGAGAAGCTCTCTTCTTGATCACGAAGCGCTACCGGGACTTTCCGAACGATGTCCGTGTCTTCGTGCAGTCGCTCAGCCAAGAGAGCGTCCATAAACACGACACGGTCGCTGAGAGGGTCGCTAGCCTCGGGGATGTCCGCAAGGAGATAAGCGAGGCCTCTATCGAGTAGCGTGAACCTGGTCGGCAGATCCATCGTCGCATCCTAGCTGAAACGCGTGCCCCCAGCCCTGAGCTATGGGTATAGGTCTCTCAGCTCTCTGCCCTGCGCGTCCTTGAAACCTTCGATTCTCTCTCCATGCCACGTAGCGTTCAGTAGCCTGATCTCGGCTCTGGACGCGAGCCATTCGAGAAGCTCCTTGCAGATCCTCAGCTTTGTAAGCTTCGCCTCGACAGATCGGACGCGCCTCTTCGAGTAAGGACCGATCACACGGCCGAGGTCCATCCCGGCGAGGGCGATGGTCTCCGCGCCCATGGCGTAGGCGAGGAACGCTGCTCTGTCACCGTCTGTGAAGCCGCCGAAGTTGTACACCCTTGGCTGAGGCTCCACCTGGGTCGTGCCCAAGGCAGAGGCCAGCATCGGCACGTACCTTCTCAGCCGCGGGATGTTGTCTCCGTGGCCGTGGACCACGAGAACCGCACCCCTCTCGTAGGCCGCTAGGATGTCGCGCATCAGACCGTCCAAGTCGGTGACAATGACATCTGGGATTCTCCCGAGTCTGAGTAGCGCGGTCGTCGCACCGTTTGCCGCCATGATGACCCATCGCGTTGAGAGAGCCGACACGCCGATCTCGCTCAGGTTTCGTTCAAGGGAAGGTCCAGCCCCGAGGACTAGTACCGGGCGCTCTTCGGTCTTCTCTTCGAGAACGGCGGGGCTCAGGTCCTTGCCCTCGAGGAGCCTGCTGAGAACCTTCGTCGCGAGTTCATCTCGGGACCTGTCCAGCCTAAGGTCTCTCGCGATCTTCCAGTACCAAGGCATCCATACGTCGATAGTGACGGCAAGACTCTCGGGCATCGTTGCTTCCACGCCCTTCTCTTCGCCTAGGCGGCGCCCTTCCCCTGATCGGCGTCAAGGCCCCAGTGCTCTACCAGCGACCTGAGCTCCGCAGCGGCTGCTGAGTAGGCTGACTCTGGCGCCACCCGTTGCACTATACGGAGGTAGCCGCTCATTAACTCTCTGTGATCCCGCGCCGCGTCGTGCTGGCTCAATCGAGTGAACTCCTTGACTCTCGTGGCGTGAATGACCGCCTCGATCAGCGCGGAGGATGCTCGGCAATAGGCCTTGGCCGGAGCGGCAAGTGCCTCGACAAGCTCAACGTTGCACGTCACATTTGCCCTTTTCCCGTGTTCAGTGGTTATCTGGAGCAATGAGACCTCGACGAAAGCGTCTGAACCCTTAAGGCGGGGAGCCTCAACAACCTTGGCGTCGTCAAACCATTCCCGGGGAAGAACCCCGCCCGGGTTCGCCTCCTTCAGGGCTGTCCTCAGGAACTTGAGCGGGTCTGAGGAGATGTTGATAACCGCGCACCGCCTTGCCTCGAGATTCGTGAAGGTGACGGTGGATGTGTAAGGCCTCAGCATGACTCTACCTGAGTCGAGGAGTGTTACGCCCATAGGGGCTGCGTCTGGTACGTCCTCGAGGTCGTATGTGGAGATGATCGCTTCGACGATGCCACCTTTGAGGAAACCGAGTGACAGAAGCTTGTTCTCCGTGCTATTCACCCTTACCTAGCTGCGACAATACGGCCGTCCCGCTGACAGATAGGTTTGACGTGTCGAAGCAAGCCTTTTATCGGAACCATCGGGACTAGCTAACGCCGGGCTAGCTCAGATGGTTAGAGTGCCAGACCCGAAGGAAAGGGAGCTAGACTCATAATCAGACGATGAGCGATCTGGAGAGGCTGATGCGTATGCCCCCAGATGTCGCGGGTCCGAAGCGACAGTTCGGGTCGCGGGAATCCCGTGCCCGGCACCCTTGCGACTGGTCTTGCCCCTAGCTTCTCTCTCCCATAAGAGTATGGATTAGGCTTAGAGCCTCAGGCGAATGAGGCGCGCGTCTTAGCTCCAACCATAGGGGGGAAGCATAGGGTCCAACCCAGGGGCTCTGAGCAGCTGAGCGTTGTTCTCAGCTGAGAAGAGGGTTCCCAATCAGAGCCGGTCCGCGCTAGGTTTCGGCTGAATCAGGGCCTGAGCCGCGCTCCTTTGGTGGCATGAAACCACCCCAGAGTACGGGGAAGAGCCCTATGAACGCACGGTTCAGGGCCTCCGACGCTGATGTAGACCGTACTTGGGAGGCTGAGAGACTTCGGAGGACCTCGATGCCTACACCTGGGGCTGCTGATACACGCTAGACCAAGCGTCCCGGCAAACCGATCGACGGAGGAGGGTGGGTTACTCTTTGACGCAGCCGAATCTTCTGTCCAACCACTGGCCGAGCTCAGCCTTGATCTCGTCGTTCAGCTGAGGATACCTGTCTCGGTAGAGGAAGAAGGTCCTTCTGACCTCGATGATGTCTGGGTATGCCTCGTCCAAGTCCTTCACGAGGTGAGCCAAGACCTCGCTGGGCACATTCTCACCTTCCCCGACCTATTCGGGCTCATATCTGCCCTCTTAAGGCATTTGGACGAGAAATCTCGAGTCTGAGCCCGAGAAACCTTGACTCCAGCCTTTAACAAGCAAAGTAGGCAGTGCGTCGAGGGAAGGCCGATGGCAGAGCGACCCAACCGAGTAGGGTGGCCTGCATCCTCACAAGCCTTGGCTCGGTTAGCGCAACACCCGGGTCTTTCGCTGTCCTCTCCATCACGGGCAAGGACCGTGACCCTGAACTCCTGTTCGCGCAGACCCAAGGATGAGAGCTTTAATTCCTATTCTTCAAACGCAGAACCGACGGCAACCGCGCAGGAGGGGGGAGCAAGACGATACTTCACACGTCGCCACTTAGTCTTGAGTTCACGCCCAAGCCTGTTAGCCTACTCTCGGAGGGGCGAAGATTAGGCCCGTCCGTAAGGCTGAGAAGCGAGATAGCCTCTGTGACCATGGACCTCGACTACGAGGCCCCCGCCGACGAACAGACGCCTCTATACTTCATGTACAGGGGCCTTGCTAGGCCTCAGGACGCAGCTCTCTTCGAGAGCTGGAAGGTTCGGTTCGACATCACCGTGATGCCCTCAGCGAGGCTAGGGCTTGAGCTCGTTAAGACAGCCGGACATTACCACCCCGAGGCTGAGGCTGGGCTGACGTACGCTGAGCTCTATGAGGTTCTCGTCGGGGAAGCTCATTTCCTGCTCCAGAAACCCAGTGACGCCGCCTTGGTCGATGTTCTGCTCGTTCAGGCAAGCAGCGGAGACAAGTTGCTGATTCCGCCGAACTACGGCCATGTAACCATCAACCCGGGGCCGGAGGCCCTGGTTATGGCGAACCTCGTCTCGCCGAGCTTCCAGTCTCTGTATGAGCCGTACAGAGCAAGACGCGGAGCCGCGTACTACGAGCTCGGCGACGGCAGGCTGGTTCCCAACCCGAGATATGGGCCTCTGCCTCCCTTACGCCCAGTCCGCGCGCGAGACCAAGAGAACGGGCTGCCCGAGGCTAACATTTACAGGCTGTTCGTTGATGACCCCGCTTCGATGACCTTCCTGAACAGGCCGAGTAGGCTCTCGAAGATGAGGCTTACCTTCGAATAACTGCGGCCTTGGTTCATATCTTGTACAGCTTCTTGATCAGCTCGATGTCCTTCTCGCCTATCTCGGCGGGCTCTGCGCCCACGGTCCTCGAGACCAGCGTCATCGTCGCAGCTTCCTCTAGGATCTCCATAGCGGTCAGAGCCTCGTGTAGGTCATATCCCACGGTGACGGCGCCATGGTTCTGGAGTAGGATGACGCGGCTGCCCAAGGCCGCTTGAGCGACTGCATCGCCTAGCTCTTTCGTGCCAGGGTAGATGAAAGGAACGACCGGTGCCTTCGCGATCATAAGCGCAGCCTCCAGGGTGATGGGCTTGATCCGAACGTTCGCAAGCGTCAAGCCTGTCGCGACGGGCGGGTGGCAGTGAAGGACGCAGTTTACATCTGTTCTACGCTTGTAGATGGCTACGTGGAAAGGCCACTCCATGGAGGCCTTGAAGATCCCTTCGATGAGGCGGCCTTCAAAGTCTATCTTCAGAAGGTCCTCAGTCCCAAGGCTAGGCTTGTACAACCCTGAAGGACTGATCCAGACCTCCTCGGCCCCGGGCAGCCTCGCCGAGATATTTCCCCCAACCCCGGTCATCATCCCACGGTCGTACAGCTTTATCATACAGTCGATCATGCTCTGTTTCAGCTCTCGCTCCTCAGTGACCTCGCCCAATCCTAACACACTCCCCGTTCGCCAGCGAAGAATCAGGACGTGCTAATTAATGTCTAGGTGTCAGCCTGCGCGTCACGCCTTTGGAAGGCTGCGGGAAAAGTCTCGTCTCACCGGCTAGGAGGCTCCCCTGCACAGGAACCTACAGATCCCATGGCATAGCTTCCACGATGGCCCGGACCTCTCTCTTCTTCCTTTCCGTCACCTTGACCACTACGACTCCCTCACCTGGCTGCCCATAGACGACAGAGGAGCCTAACGGGGCCTCTAGAATCGCCGGAAGCGTCAACAGGTCCTCTTCGCCATGCACGTTGATCCTAGTGGTCTCGCCAGAGGCCAGAGCTCTCCTGACAGCCTCCACGGCGGAAGACGTGATCTTCCCCGCAGGATTCTCGACATCAAAAACCCTATCGACCTCCCGGTGGCGGTCCGAGACTGGCTGCCGCATGACCTTCCCATCGACGATGTAGAGGTCAGCCTTGACGTTCAGAGCGGCCGAGTCTATGGAAACCCTGTCACCGACCACGATGATCTTGGCTGATGTGCTGCGTTGAACTAGGCTCCAGGCATCTTGGGCGGCTTGCCTCTCGTCTCCCTTGAATAGAGTTCCAAGGGGGGCCTTCAAACGAACCCTCAGCTCAGGCGTCAGGACCCGCGAGTTCACTTCACGCCACGACTCGTCCACGCAGGCTTGGAAGATAGAAAGACTTAAGTGTTGAACAGCTTTTGACAACACCGCGTCTCATCTAGTGCGGAGCTGCAAAAGATTGTCTGCTGTCGTCGAGACCAAAGAGTTGACGAAGCGGTACGTTCTGAGGGGCGAGATCGTACACGCGTTGAAGGGCGTGAACATTGCCATAGACAAGGGAGAGTACATCTCGATCATGGGCCCCAGCGGAAGCGGTAAGACTACCCTGTTCAACATGATCGGGGGCCTCGACGACCCCACCTCTGGCGCAGTCCTCATCGAGGGCGTAGACATCGCCAAGATGTCTGGAAGACAGAAGGCCGCGTTGAGGTGTCACAGGGTTGGATACATCTTCCAGACCTTCAACCTGATACCCGTCCTATCGGCTCAAGACAATGTGGCGCTCCCCATGATCTTCGCAGGCCTATCGAAGGAGGAGCGGAACAAGAAGGCTGAGGAGCTTCTCCGAACCGTGGGGCTAGGCGATAGAATCCACCACCGGCCGCCTGAGCTGAGTGGTGGGCAGCAGCAGAGAGTTGCCATAGCAAGGGCGCTGGCGAACGACCCAGCGATCGTCTTGGCAGATGAGCCTACAGGCAACCTAGACCTGAACACCGGCTTTGCGATCGTACAGCTGCTCTACAGGTTGAAGACTGAAAGAGCAGCGACGGTGATATGCGCAACGCACGACTTGAAGATGATCGATGTCTCCGACAGAATCGCCTGGATCAGAGACGGACAGATAGAGCGAATAGAGCGAAGACAGACAGTAGGCGTCACCGCGGCAGAGCTCAACATCGTGATCTGACGTTAGGTCATGCCCTTTGTCTCAAGCCGACCCTTGATACCTCGCTTCTGCCCCGCGTCGAGCCGACCAATCCCGGGGCAGGTTTGACCGACGGCTCAGCTCATCTCATTGGTTAGCTCGCAGCCGCCGAAGCCCTCCGTTTGAAAGCTTAAATGGGCAAAGGCTCCTCGATCGGCGAGGCTTACGCTTTGTCCATGAGATCAACCCTTGCGGCCTTAACCATCATGATGGCGCTTCTAGCCTCCTCGATCGTCAACTCAGCCTCTTTCGCCCAGACGAGATCGGAGCCCAGAATTGTTCTCCTCTCCGTCGACGGGCTTCGTCGAGACCTTCTTGATACGTTCGTTGCACGAGGGGACCTTCCGAACATCGCGAAGATGACGGAGCAGGGCAGCACAGGCGTTCTGGTTGGCGTCTACCCTACGAATGCTTATGCCTCCCAAGCCTCTATGGCGACAGGCGTCTATCCGAAAACACATGGCATACTCGGCAGTGAGTACCACGCGACGGGCACGCCGTTGGGCTCTCGTACACCGAGTGTCAACTCGACGAGCATCCTGGCGCCCGCTGAACCCTTCTGGGCAATAGCTGAGAAGGCTGGCTTGAACGCGACCATAGCCAACTTCCCATTTTCCTGGCCCCCGCAGGGAAATGAAACAGTGGTCAACGTCGCCGACACTTCTTTGGCGCCTTCTGCCCTCTACACCACGCGTCAGTTGCTCGCAGGCGAGACAGGGATCAGCCTGACGGACGCGGATCGGACGCTTTGGGGCTACGAGCTGAGGGACCCCCGGGAGCTAGTGCCAAGGGAGGCGCAGGTAACCGTCGAGGGAAGCAACGAGACATTCTTCGTCCTGGTCGTCGACTCGAAGCTCCAGGGCGCATATGACGCAGTGTACGTCTCAAGGTCGAGGAACATCAGCGATGCCCTGGCCTTGCTGACGAAGAACGCAGCTTGGACCCCGCCTGTCCAAGTCACCGTCCGGGGCCATGAAGGAGTCTTCAGGCTAAGGTTGCTAGAAGTCTCAGCAGACGGACAGAACCTGACAGCTTACACGACTGAGATAGCGGCCGCGAAGGGTTTCACTCAGCCGAACGAGATCTCGTCCGCCTTGGTGAACCAAACTGTCTTCCCGCTCGCATCACCTGACTGGAAGGCTCTCTCCCAAGGCTGGTTTGGAGAAGATGTCTACATGGAGACGTTGGAGATGGCAGGCGACTGGTATGCCAACTCGACGGTTTTCTGCTCGACAAAGACTCAATGGCAGGTCTTCGCTGCGTATTTCCCACTGGTCGGGGAAGTCCAGAAGGCTTTCCTAGGCTACGTCACTGAAGGCCATCCTCGCTACGAAGCGGGCAGGAAAGAGGCATACCTCGACCGTGTAGAGAGAGCCTATATTCGACTCGATGCGGTTGTCGGCTCGCTTCTCCCACAGATCGATGAGAACACGATTCTGATACTGGCTTCTCCAAGCGGTTCAACGCCTGTAGACAGAGTCTTCTACGTTAACCGATGGCTGCGAGACCACGGATGGCTCTCCCTGACAGCTGACGGACAGGTCGATTGGAACTCAACGAAGATGTACTACTCGGGCGACGGCCAGATGTTCGTCAACCTCAAGGGCCGGGAGGCCAACGGGATCGTAGAGAGATCAGACTACACATCACTGGTCGCAGCTGTGTCAGGCGCCCTGGTTACCGCTAGCGACCAGGGCAGGGTTCCTCTTGCCCTCGTAGCGTCCCCAGCCTCAATGAGGATCCTAGGCCTTGGAACCGAGAGGGCAGGCGACATCGCCTTGATCCCCACGTCAGGCTACACGTTCAGCGAGGCACTGGGAGGAAACGAGACTAGCCCCTTCGAGAGTACCCCAGCGTACTTGACCGGCGAGCTGAGCCTATACCCGGTCCACGACGGAGCCGAAGGCTTCCTCGCTATAGCGGGGGCATACGTGGCAAAGGGCCGTTTGAGCCAAGCTAGCGTGGTCGATGTGGCCCCGACGTTGGTCGCAGTCCTGAACATGGGACCAACGAACAGATACGACGGCACGCCTCTCTCCTCAGTGTTCACCGTCAAGGTCGGGGAGGCCACGGTCCTAGAGCAGGGCAGGATAGTCGCAGCGAATATCCAGCGAGTTGAGGAGCAACTTGCAGACCTCCAACGCACCGTCTCAGCGGTCAAGGCAGACGCGATCGTCTATCCGTTCGTTGTCGGGCTCCTAGGCGTAGTCATCGGGCTTGCAGTTGGGTCGGCGATCGGCAAGAGACGCCCCCAGTAGAGCACTGAAGCCCGTATCCATCAAACCCATGTCCGAAGGTCAGTGACGTTCGGTTTCGTTCCTCGTAGCGGGCTGGTTGCCGAGCCGAATGCCCCAAGTAGACTCCTTCCGCCGTCTGAGTTAAGCTATATATCCGACGTTCGGAAATCTCATGGAACCGCTATTTCGTCCCCTGGGTGGCGCTCGTGGTCAGGCTCTTTCGTCGAAAGAAGGAGGAGGGAGCAGCGCCCACGGGGGATCAACTGAAGGCTGACGAGGCCCAGGCGTCGAAGCTACAGGTAACCGTGACGCAGGCCGCAGCTGACCGCGCTCGGAGAGAGCTAAGACTCCTAGAAGTGGAGAGGGATGTCGCTCAATACGCGTTGACCAAGATCTTCGAAGCTGAAGCAGGCGGCCAGATAACTGGAGAGGAACGCGACAGCCTAGCGGAGAGATACAAGAGCCAGATGAAGACGCTGGAGGAGCGAATCGGCAGAGAACAGATGCTCGTAGAACTGCGAGAGCTAGAGGTCGGCCAGGCCGAGCTTGTTAGGCTATTCAACGAGAAGTTCGGCGAGCTTGACAAGAGAATCCAGGGGATGAGGGTTAAGCTCGGACAGACCATCGCGGCCCAGGAGGCCAAGCCTCAAGCCGCTTTGACTCCGGAACCCGAGCCGCAACCGCCGCCAGCAAGGAAACCCAGGGCGCCGAGGCCTGCCAGAGAGGAGCCTCCGAAGACCAAGGCCGAGTTCGAGATCGAGAGACTCCAAGAAGAGGTGAGAAAAGCCTTGGAGAAGCTCGAACAGATCGAGTTAGAAGGCTGAAGCCTTGAAGACACCGAGCTGGACAGAAGAGGCAAAGAGGAACGCGGCTGTCGAGGCTGCAAAGCTCGTAAGTGATAATTCGGTCATAGGCCTCGGAAGTGGTTCCACCGCCGCGTTGGTGATTGAACAGATCGGGCGAAGGGCCTCGTCGGAAGGGCTAAGGGTCCTAGCGGTGCCTACCTCCTATCAGGCAGCTCTTGCAGCGGTGAAGGCAGGCATCCCGCTCACATCTTTGGACGAGCACCCCGACCTCGACTTCGCCATAGACGGCGCGGACCAGGTTGACAAGGCTTGGAACGCAATAAAGGGAGGCGGCGGCTGCCTTGCTCGAGAGAAGATCGTCGCATCCTCTGCCCGCGAGTTCATTGCCGTCATCGATGAGGGAAAGATGGTTGACATTCTCGGAGTCAACAAACCCGTCCCCGTCGAGGTTCTGCCCTTCGCCGCGACGCCTGTCTTGAAAAGACTGAGGCAGGCGGGGGCCTCGCCGGTTCTCAGAGCCTCGAGTGGGAAAGCCGGCCCAACCGTGACGGACAATGGCAACTTCGTCATAGACGCAGACTTCGGCCCGATACGTGACGTTCAGGCTCTCGAGGTGAAGCTGAAGATGATCCCCGGCGTCGTCGAAGTCGGCCTATTCCCCGGCATGATCACTAGGTTGATCATCGGAACGCGGGAGGGCGTGCGGAGCACCGGCAAGACGTGACCCTCGCGAGGATTGCACGCGTCAATGCGATGAGACTCATGCACGCCTTAGCGTCTGTGTTGCAGGCATCGCGGTATGGTTTGTTCTCCCACAAGCGACCCCGAAGCCGGGTCATAAAAGATATCTTCGGACCATGTCAACAGCCTTGCCAAGGCTGCCAGCGCGGTAGGCGATCAAGCGCGCCCTCAATGCAGCTCTCTTCCTTAGCCCCACGGTTCTCGGCCTCACGCTCGCAAGGTCCAGCAACAGGTAGCATTTGAGGATGTCAAGCGACCTCCGGCTCGCGGGGTCTAAGTCGTGCACGTATCGGTCATACGCGGCGAAAAGCGCCTCGGCAGCCTCCTCCTCTTCTATCTCCTCGTCAGGCCCGATCGAGCTGAGCGACTGGTAGACTAGGAGGCCCGTGTAGTCATAGCTGAGCCTTCGACGCGCCAGTCTCGCCAAGTCGCGCGCGATCTCTTGAAGCTCAGCTTTCTTCAAGTCGCCGGGCCGCCCTCACAACCTTGCAGGGTGCGAATATAAGCTTGCAAGCATAGACGCAGGCCTAGCGGCGCCGAGCGAACGCGTTGAACCTTGCCAAGGCCTTGGCCTCGGTCATCGGCTTGGGGGGACTCTTGAACCCATAAGCTGAGACCTCGATCAGAGGCCCGCCGAGGCCACGATCTAGGCCCAGCTTCACCGCTCTGATCGCGTCCAGCAGAAGGTTGACGGCGTTCGGGGCGTCTGCGCAGGTCATCTTCACGTCGATCACGACCGGGGTCCCGGCTAGGAAGCGGCCTTCGATCCAGAGGTAGCTCGTCCTCTCATTCCGCAGGAACTCCACGTAGTCGGTCGTTCCCGCTGTCACCGGTACACTGTACGGGAGGCTTGACGTGATCGAGGCGGCCTTTATTCGACGCTTGAGAACGTTTCTGTCACGGTCGAGAGCGTTCAGGTTCTCTGCGCCACCTCCGACATCCAACGCATAGCTCTTGTCCACGTGTACGCCTCGCCGGTCGAGCGTCTCGAAGATAGCTCGATGAAGTATGGTGGAGCCGATCTGATCCATCAGGTCGTCCCCTGCGATCGGCAACTTGGCCTCCCTGAAGCGTTTGCCCCAAGCCCTTCTGCTAGCCACCCTGTTCGGCGTCGCGTTCACGAAGCCGCATGCAGCTTGAAGCGCGTCGCTCGCATAGAACTCTGTGGCCTTGACGGCGCCGCTCGGCGTTAGGTTGACCACAACCTGAGCACGGCTTCGTCTCAGCTCCTCCGCCACATCGACCGCTGGCAAGGCATCGATCTCGAGGGCATCCTTGGAGAAGGCCCCGACCCCATCTAGAACAGGGCCTTTGACTACCTTGACGCCTAGGGCCTGGACCTGACATATCCGCGGCGCGTCGTTAGGTGGCGAAAGGATCGCGTCGCTCAGGTCTTTCCCAATCTTCCTTGAGGCGATGTCGAACGCCGCCACGAACCGAATGTCAGACGGCTTGTAGCCGCCGACTTCTGGGTGGATGAGACCCGGCGATTGGCCTCCGCCTGATCTGCCGTAGAGGGCGACTGCCTGAACCAGCGCTGAGCAGCAGTTACCTACGCCAAAGAGACCGACTCTGATCTCTGCCATCGCAGCACCGCTCGGTAGGCCTCCTACACCAGAGATAAGGTTTGCTCGCCCAAGGCTGGTCCGCGGGCGGGCAAGGGTTTTAGTTGGTCTTCGAGAAGACTTTGCGCCCGCTGTTCCGCTCGCGCCGCCAGCCTCTGGGGTTGACAGCTTGGCTGAGAAGCCGACGAGGTCTAGCGACCACGTAAGTGTCGAGTACGCTCAAGCGCATTGGTCGCTTCTAGCCGACCTGAGGGGCGTAGCTCTGGGCATGATGAAAGCGTTAAGCCTAGCGTCCATGCCTTCCATCGTTCACGGAAGCGTCGCAAGGGGGGACGTAGACGCTGGCAGCGATGTGGATGTCGTCATTCCTTTCGTCGTCTCCAGCCACAGAGTTGAGCTTGCCTTAGCCAATGCAGGTTTCAGGCCCTATTCGAAACGAATCGTTCAAGCCACGCCCGGTCTCTCGCCTAAAGCTCAGCTATCCCTAGACTTCGAGGAGAAGCGTACGGTTACCTTCCCCCTCTTGGCGTTCAAGCCCCGGGAGCTTGAGTTCTACAGATTCGGCGGCATGCTCAGCCTCGAGGATACCGCGAACAACCTGAGGGTACCAGGCTGCACGAAGAGACTGACGATGATCGAGCCGACGTCTAAGGGCCACGTTGAGTCGCCTGTTGAGGGAAGAGAGGCAGAGGTCGCCGCGGCTGTCGGCGTGTCGTTAGAGACCGTGCAGGAGAGGGTGAGGGTTCTGAAGCGGCGAGACGAAATAGGCCGCACGGGGGCATACCTCGACGTGACTCTTGACGAGGAGGAGACCTTTGAGGGGGCTCTGAAGCGGCTGGCTGATGCAAACCCTGTTCTCAGACGCCGCTATGTCCTAGGATAGCTGCCACCTTCCCTGAAGCCTACCCCGGCCTAGTCGCCTCCGCAACCTTCATAAGAGGTCATAGGGTTCCCTTACTGATCTCCCCGCCTGGACCGGGCAATCCTGATTCGGAGGCTGCGTGCACGGCGATCGCTCTGCCGAGACAGGTTGTGTTTCTCATCGCCGCGGCAGTCGTATGGGTGGCTCTCTACGCGGCTTCGAGGCGGCTGCCTTTCAAGAAGTACGGGTTGGAGATGAATCCGCTCGTTCTGATGTTCAGGACACGGAGGTTCAATGAATGGCTAGACAGGGCTGCGAACAAGCATCCGAGGTTCTGGAGAGCCTACTCGAACGTGGCGATACCTGTGGCAGGTCTACACATGGCCTTGGCGCTCTACCTGCTGGTCTCAAACTTGGGGTACTTTCTTGAGGAGCCCCGCGGCGGAGGAGCCGTGGTGCCCTTCATACCAGGCATCACGGTCGACCTCGAACTCGTCGTATACTGGCTGATCCCGCTTGGAATCCTGCTTGTCTGCCACGAGCTCGCCCACGGCATCATCGCCAGACGTGAAGGCATAGCCGTCAAGTCTGCGGGCGTCCTCTTTGCCTTCGTCCTGTGGGGAGCGTTTGTCGAGCCCGACGAGGAGGAGTTGAAGAAGGCACCTGCGAAGTCCAAGCTCAGGGTCCTCGCGGGAGGTGTCCAAGCCAACATAATCGTCGCTTTGCTGGCGCTCCTGTTGCTCGTCGCCGTTTTCCGAGGCGCCCAGGAGGTTATCCCCTACACGGCAGGCATCTACTTCGGCCGAGGACTGAAGCCTATCCCACCTAGGGGAGGCGAGGGGATCGTTATCTACGGTGTCAACACAAGCGGCCCAGCCTTCGACGCTGGCCTTCGGCGCTGGGACATCGTGTATTCCGTCAATGGCACGCCGACGCATTCCGTCCTCGACCTAGACGTGTTCTTGAAAGACTTGAAGGCGGATGAAACGTTTCTGATGAAGACAAGCAGCGGCGACCTGTCGGTTCAGACAACGAGAGGACAGGAGAATGGCATCGGCGCCTCATTCTTCGTCCAACCCTATTTCCCGGTAAGGTTCTGGCCTTACGATGACGCCGAGCTCTCTTTCAGCCTCTTCGCGGTGATCGGCGGGACGCAGGCCTTGAACCTCGCTGTTGGAATCTTCAATATGCTGCCTCTGTATCCTCTTGACGGCGAGGCCTATCTGGCAACGCTGATCCGCGAACTACACAAGAGCCCTAACAAGGAGAAATACGCGAGGATAGCTGTGAACCTGGCCGTAGCCTCGATCTTCTTCGCCAACATAGGCTTCTCGTTACTCAACTGGGGCTTCTTCCTGACTCTTCGAAGGTGACTCGGTCAGACTGGAGAAGCGGTACCGTAAGGGCTGTGTACCACCGGGATGAAAAGGACTGTGTAGGAGTTCGGTCGCGCCTGAGATGCGGGAAATGCGGCTTGGAAGCGGTCTTTCGAAGGGTCTACTCAGGGGAGAGCCTGTGCAGAGGCCATTTCCTCAGCTCTGTAGAGAGGCGTGTCTACGCGACGATGAAGAGGTACCGTATGTTGGCGCCGACCGATTCCGTGGCCTTAGCCGTCTCAGGCGGGAAGGACAGCACCTCTCTGTTACACATACTCGCTAAGATCGAGAAGAGGTTCCCAAAGGCGAGGCTCATAGCGATAACCGTCGATGAAGGGATAAAGGGTTACCGGGATGAAGCCGTCAGGATCGCAGGTGAGAACTGTGACAAGCTAGGCGTTGAGCATAGGCTCGTGTCTTTCGTTGACCTATACGGCTTTCCGCTAGACAGCATCGTCGAGAAGGCAGAAGCGGCCAGCTCGAAGCTAACCCCGTGCTCCTACTGTGGAGTGCTGAGGAGGAAGGCGTTGAACCGTGGGGCTGTTGCACTTGGGGCGACGAAGCTCGCTACGGCGCATAACTTAGACGACATCGTGCAGACGGTAATCTTGAACCTCTTTCACGGCGACCTCTGGCGGCTCTCGCGAATAGAGCCGTCCACTAGAAGCCCTGAGCAAGGCTTCGTTCCGAGGATGAAGCCGCTATACGACACTCCTGAGAATGAGATCGCGCTTTACGCGTACCTACGAGGGATCGAGTTCCAGGCAGCGCCTTGTCCCTACGCTGGTTCATCGCTGAGAACAGAGATGAGAGCGATGGTCAACCGGATGGAGGCCGAGCATCCCGGGATAAGGTTTACGATGTTGAGGGCCTTCGAGAAGGTTAGGCCCGCTCTCTCGGAGGCTCAGAGAAGCTCCCAGCTTAACCCGTGCAAGAGCTGTGACGAACCCGCTGTCGGCGAGTTCTGCAAATCCTGCCAGATGCTCAAGGATATAGGCCTCCGCTAAAGGGGCATCACGACAACGCTGCTGACCCAACTGGAGGTTTTTCCGATCATGGATTTATCGGTCGTCTCGGTCGCCGTATTAGCATTCACGTCATCCTACAGCTAGGATGTATAGTCACGGTCAGCGAATAAGTCTTATAGGAAGACTCAGTGCTCTTGGCTGCTGGATATGGGACTGTCTCTAGCAGATATCGACAAGGTGTCGGCTGTAACATTCGACTTTGGAGGCACCCTCGCACGCTATGGACGTGAAGCTATTCTCAAGAGGCTTCTTGAGGAGCAAGGGTTCAGTCCGTCGACTGAAGCCATAAGCGAGGCCTACGAGGTAGTCGACCTCTGGTGGGATGAGAACTATGCCGGTAGGGTGCCAGAGGAGCGCTGGAACCAACGAGTGATACACGAGCTTGACTTGGTGCTCCTTACAGAGTTAGGGATAAGGGAGCGTGCTGAAGGATTAGCTCGATGGATCAGTAACAAGTGGTCTGAAGCCGAGCCTGATCAGCCCTTTGAGGTATTCCCGGACACCCTTCCAGCCCTCAGTTTCCTAAAGTCGAGAGGATACTCAATGGCGGTCATCTCCAATACACCTTCATTGGAGAGGCTCAAAAGAGTAGTAGATGGTCTATCGGTATCTCAGTTCTTTAGGTCTCTAATAGCCTCCGGCACGGTCGGCTTCTCCAAACCTGATGAAAGGATCTTTAGGCTTGCCGCGGACGCTTTAGCTAAGCCACCGCGCGAGATTCTGCATATAGGTGACAGCTACGAAGGAGACGTATTGGGAGCCACTAGGGCTGGATTCAAAGCCATCCTCCTAGATAGGGCTAACAAGTCTAGGAAGGTGAATGTGCAGTTTCCGGTGATAGACTCCCTCGCAAAACTGGAAGAGATGCTGAGATAAATCCGACGTGAGCGTCAAAGCGCCGCAAGCCCTCTTATACGACCGGCGCTCTGGGGGAAAATCTGATATAGTTTTGGCCCAGTGGAGCCCACGGTGGGCTTCTTCTGGAT
The DNA here is from genome assembly GCA_964427455.1 of uncultured Candidatus Bathyarchaeia archaeon. Taxonomy (GTDB): domain Archaea; phylum Thermoproteota; class CALKCG01; order B24; family JAWCPE01; genus JAWCPE01. Next base: position 97,042 of record CAYRUY010000001.1, read on the forward strand.
CACCGTGAGAGGTTCCTTAAGACCTTCCGTTTCGAGGATGTGGACAGGGTCCCGGACTATGAGTTCGGCTATTGGACGGAGACGATTGACAGGTGGCATACGGAAGACCTTCCCTTGGACCGGCGTGACATCCGAGACTTGGAGCTCTACTTCGATCTCGAGGGGTTTGACATCCTTGAGCAGCTGCCCGTCAGGATGGGGCTCTGGCCTACGCTGCCGGGCAGGATCATCGAGCAGACCGCTGATAGGCTGATTGTCGACGACGGAATGGGCGGAATCTACGAGCAGAGGAGCAGCCACTCAACGGTGCCGCACTACCTCAGGTATCCTCTGAGGAGCCCGGATGACTGGGAGAAGTTGAGGCCCTTCTTCGACCCTGAGACGCCGGGCAGGTTCCCGCTGAACTGGGACGAGGTCGTCGAGGCATGCAAGGAGCGCGACTACCCGTTAGGGATCAGCATCGGGAGCCTCTACGGCTGGCTTCGCAACTGGATGGGAACAGCCGCCATCTCCATTGCCCTCTACAGGAACCCGGAGTGGGTAGACGAGATGATGCAGACCTTGACCGACCTGTGGCTTAACGTCGCCGAGAAGGCGCTGCGCGACGTGAAGGTCGACTTCGCCACCTGGTGGGAGGACATGTGCTACAACCGGGGCCCGTTGATCTCCGTACGACACTTCGAGGAGTTCATGGTCCCGAAGTATAAGCAGGTCACGGACTTTCTGAAGGAGCACGGCGTCAGGGTAAACGTCCTCGACTGTGATGGGCGGATTAACGAGCTCGTCCCAGGATGGCTCAGGGGAGGGATCAACTGCATGTTCCCGCTTGAGGCCGCTCACACAGACGCCTACGCGCTGAGGGAACGCTTCGGAAAGGATGTCCTCCTCCTAGGGGCTGTCAACAAGCGCCAGTTGATGAAGGGCCCCGACGCGATCGACGCTGAGCTCAAGCGGCTGACACCGCTCCTCGAGGAAGGAGGCTACATACCGACCGTAGACCACAGGGTCCCACCAGAGGTTTCCCTAGAGATCTACCGGTATTATCTGAAGAGAAAGAGGGAGTGGATCGGCAGAGCATCCTAATCCGCCTTCTCCCTCCGGCTTGGCGCGGTCGCCAGCCCTCGGCCTCGCCGCCGCCCTAGCTTTTCCCAGCGCCGACAAGGTTTTTCTCACGCCCTACGGTGCGTTCATAGCGCCTTTCTCCATGCTTTAGGGTGGTTTCATGCCACCAAAGGAGCGCGAGATGGGCCCTGATTCAGCCGAAACCTAGCGCGGAAGGGCTCTGATTGAAGGCTCTTCTCTCAGTTGGGCATGCGTCCATTCAGCCCCCGGCCCAGAGGGTTCAAACCCTATGCTTCAGCCTCAGAGCCTTCGTCGCAGAGCTATACCTGACCGCCAATTGTTCGATAGACCATGTCCACGAGACGCTACGGAGGGCTGCCGATCCACAGGATCTAGTCTACCTCTCGCGAGGCTCGGGCTCGGCCCGGACACTATCAGAGGGATGTCGGAAACCCATCACGCGCCGCTCAGGTCTAGGGGCCTTGAACGGACCTGTCTCCGAGCGCCTTCCGAAAAAGGATGTCAGACTGGCCGTTCCAAGAGCGGGCCCGGCGGGACTTTCCGCTGAAGCAGCTCAAGCCTGAGCTTTTGAACCCGCGACCCCCGGCTCTCCTCGTCCGGGCGCCTAGAGGGCCGATGCGCTCCACGTGACCCCCCGGGCTTTCGCAGGGGCTGTCCGTGCTGCGCCACGAGCCCACTTGAGTATGTCCGTGTCTTCCTCGAGGGCTCTCGCCTTCGGGCCCGCGACACTCTGACGACGTTGGAGTACTTAAGCCTGCCCTCTGTTAGACTCGTTAGTCCATAAGCCGACCCATGCCTAGGCATCGTCTGCTCGTCAAACGAGGTAAGAATACCAGAGTACGTCTCCCTCAGAACCTCATAGGGCCTATTTGAGGGAGGGAATGGACCGGGCGGGATTCCTCCCCGAACAGGTTTGAGTCGCAGGGCAATCCTGCCCTGATAGACCTATCACGTTGGACCACAGCATCTGACCGAAGGCCTTAAAAAACAGGGAGGATGAGATGAGAGGCGGTTGATTCCATGGCGAGGACAACATCGGCAATGGTTGCGTTCTTGCTCATAGGTGTGCTAGTGGGCGTCGCTGTAGGGTGGGTTGCCAAACCGATTCCGCCTCCTGGCCCAGACTATATTCAGAGGACTGAGTACGACAAGGTGAGATCCGACTACGACAAGCTGAGGGCCGATTACGACCATACCTTAGCCCAGCTCGCGAAGCTGAAGAAGCCGGTGAAGATCGGTCTCGTAATGGCCACGGGCGGCCTAGGAGACAAGTCGTTCAACGACATCTCGTACGCGGGGGTCGTGCAGGCGAAGGAAGAGCTTGGCATAGAGTTCAGCTACGTGGAGCCCAAGGCCATAGCCGAGTACGAGGGCTTCCAGAGAGACTTCGCTAAGACCGGCGAGTACGCGCTGATCATCTGCATTGGCTTCGACCAAGCGGATGCTCTTACGAAAGTCGCCGGGGAGTACCCTAACCAGAGATTCGCAATCGTCGACATGGTCGTTGACAAGCCTAACGTGGCTTCCCTGCTCTTCAAAGCGAATGAGGGCTCCTTCCTTGTCGGCGTCATCAGCGCTATGACGACGAAGACGGGAAAGGTCGGCTTCGTAGGAGGCATGGACATTCCGCTCATCAGGGACTTCTTCATGGGATATGAAGCCGGCGCGAAGTGGGCGAGGAGCGATGTGACTGTGCTCTCACCCGTCTTTGTAGGCGAATGGGCGAATCCAACGAAGGGGAAGGAGCTCGCTGTCTCACTAGTAGAGCTTGGAGCAGACGCCATCTACGTCGCGGCGGGAAAGAGCGGCCTAGGTGCGCTGGAGGCCGCCAATGAGAGGAACATCACGGCTTTCGGCGTTGACGCATGTCAAGACTACCTGAACCCGGCGATTCTAGCGAGCATGACGAAAAGGGTTGACCGCGCCGTCTTCGAGATGATCGTGGCCGCAACGTTTGATGAGGTCTATGGCATCTGGCATGCCTTCTTCAAGGGCGGATTCATCGAGGGAGGCGTCAAAGAGGGATGGACAGGCTGCTGCAGGCTACCACAGGAGCAAGCTTTCTGGGAGGCCAAGTTCAACTTCACGCATACGGCGCTTCCAGCAAACGTCGTCACGAAGCTCAATGAGGCAAGAGCCGGAATCATTTCAGGAGAGATACAGGTACCACGACCATACTGATGGGCCTAGGTGAGCTTTAAATCCAATATCACCCCCCCTTTTTCCACCATGCCTCTGGCAGTGGAAATGAGGCAGATCACCAAGAGCTTCCCCGGCGTACTCGCAAACGACAGCATAGATATCGCCGTTGAAAAGGGAGAGATACACAGCCTACTCGGCGAGAACGGCGCCGGGAAAACGGTTCTGATGAGCATTCTCTACGGGCTCTACAGGCCCGACAGTGGCCAGATCCTCGTAAACGGGGAAGAAGCCGATGTAGACAGCCCAGCTAAAGCGATAAGGCTGGGCATAGGCATGGTTCACCAGCATTTCATGCTCATACCCAGCTTCACCGTCGCAGAGAACATAGTCTTAGGCAGAGAACTCACAAAGAACAAGATCCTCCTAGACAAGAAGAAGACACTAGGATACGCAGGGAAGTTCTGTGACCAGTACAAGATGAAAGTCGACTTGAGCGCGCCGGTCCACACCCTTCCCGTTGGCGTACAACAAAGGGTGGAGATTCTGAAGGCTCTGTACAGAGGAGCCAACATACTCATCCTCGACGAGCCGACATCCGTTCTCACACCCCAGGAAGTAGACGAACTCTTCAAAGCCATCAGAGCCCTCAAAGAACAGGGAAAGACGGTCATATTCATCTCGCACAAGCTGAAAGAGGTCATGGAGATCAGCGACAGAGTCACCGTCCTGAGAAGAGGAAGGGTAGTCGGCACAGTCAGGAAAGAGGAAAGCGATGCAGCCGAACTTGCCGAAATGATGGTAGGAAGACAGGTCTCCCTCACAACCGACAAGAAGAACGCTCAACTGGGGGACATTGTACTCAGAGTGGAAGACGTAAAGGCCATGAATGACAGGAAGCTGCCTGCACTCAAAGGAGTAACCTTCGACATCCATGCACATGAGATACTCGGCGTAGCCGGAGTTGAAGGAAACGGACAGACCGAGCTTGTCGAGGTCCTAACAGGACTAAGGAAGGCCGTAGAAGGGAAGATCCTGCTGGAAGGACAGGAGATAACAGGCGAGCCTCCTAGCAAGAGGATCGAACTCGGGATCTCCCATGTTCCAGAGGACAGGCAGAGAACCGGTCTAATCCTAGACTTCTCGTTGAAGGAGAACCTGATCCTCGGGGACCACAGGAACGAACCCTTCGCAAAGAACGGGATCGTCCTCGACCTCGAGGAGATCTCAAGCCATGCGGAGAAGTTGGTCGACGACTACTCGATAAGGACGCCAAGCACGGATGCTCTCACCAGACACCTGTCTGGGGGAACACAGCAGAGAGTCATCCTCGCAAGAGAGTTCAACAGAAGACCGAAACTCGTGGTTGCATCGCAGCCGACCAGAGGCCTAGACATCGGAGCCACGGAATACGTGCGGAATAAACTCGTGGAGATGAGAGACAGCGGCTGCGCAGTCCTTCTCATCTCAGCCGACCTCGACGAGGTAAGGGCATTAAGCGACAGAATCGCAGTCATCTACGAAGGCAGGATCACCATCATAGATAACTCAAAGACCGTAAGCGAGCGCGAACTCGGCCTCCTGATGGCTGGTGGTAAGACTGGGTGAGAAGGCTCATGAGTTAGACCTAAGAGCAGGGAAACAGGTTCTGCAAGGTTTGCTCGTAGGGATACTGCCCGAGCTAGTAGCCATCATGGTTGCGTTCGTTGTTGGGGCTGTACTGCTTTACGTGACAGGATACCACCCAGTAAGCGCCTACGCGGCGATGGTCCAAGGCGCCTTCGGCGACATCTTCGGGATCGGCCAAACCCTCACGCAAGCAACACCGATCATCTTCACCGGTCTCTCCTTCCTACTTGCTTCCAGAGGCGGGCTCTTCAACATAGGGGCTGAAGGCCAACTCCTGGTCGGGGGTTTCTCAGCTGCACTCGTCGGGATATCCTTTCCGGGACTACCATCCGTAATCCATCTGCCCATAGCCATACTCGCTGCAGCTGCTGCAGGAGGTCTGTGGGGGTTCATCCCGGCGGCCCTCAAGGCGAAGCTCGGAGCTCACGAAGTCATAACAACCATGATGCTAAGCTACGTGGCCTCGTATCTCACGAGCTACATGGCAAACTACCCGTACAAGGCGCCGGGATGGGTGGCGCAGACAGTTCCGGTCGCTCTCTCGGCACAGTTGCCCAGCATCCTTCCTCCAACGCAGCTATCAGCCTCACTCTTCCTCGCACTGCTTATGGCCGGTCTGACCTACTACATGTTCGACAAGACCACGCTGGGCTACGAGATTAGGGCTGTGGGCCTCAACCCGCGGGCGGCAGAAAGCGGCGGAATAAGCGTAACAAGAAACATCCTTCTAGCGTTAGTCCTAAGCGGCGCCCTAGCAGGCATCGGCGGAGCAGGGGAGGTCCTCGGCGTCCACAAACGCTACATAGATGGCTTCTCCCCAGGATACGGGTGGGACGGAATCGCAGTAGCCCTCGTCGGCAGGCTTAACCCGGTAGGTGTCATCTTCGCCGCCGTCCTGTTCGGAGCCCTCAGAAGCGGAGGCATGGTGATGACAAGAGTCGTCGGGGTTCCCCTGGACATAGTGATGATGCTCCAAGCCCTCGTGATCCTCTTCGTCGCAGCACCCATGCTCATTCAAGGCCTTCTCAGGAGGCGTCAGCATGGTTGAACTCATTGACGTGATCAATATAGGACTCTTCGCAGCAGCGCTTCGAATGGCGACCCCGATAGCGCTAGCATCACTTGGAGGAATCTTCTCAGAGAGAGCAGGCATAACGAATATCGGCCTCGAAGGCATGATGCTGATGGGAGCTTTCTCCGGCGTAGCCATCAGCTTCTTCACGGGAGACCCCTGGCTCGGCGTCATAGCAGCAGTGCTTGTCGGGGCCCTGCTCGGCCTCCTCCACGCCGTACTCGTGGTCAGATTCGTCGGAAACCAGATCGTGAGTGGGGTCGGCATCAACATCCTCGCCATGGGCTTTACTGCATTCATGTCGCAGGTCTTCTGGGGCTCCAGAGGGGCCTCCGAGAGCGTCCAAGGCCTAAGGGAAGTATCTATCCCACTCCTCAGAGACATCCCGCTGATCGGACCGGTAATCGGAACGCACACGCCCTTCGTCTACCTGATGCTGATCATAACCATCCTGTCACACGTCTTGCTCTTCAGGACACCCTTTGGGCTCAGGATAAGAGCTGTAGGCGAGCACCCTGCAGCAGCCGACTCAGCCGGCGTAAACGTCTTCAGGACCAAGTACCTCTGCGTAGTGCTGAGCGGCATGCTCGCAGGCCTGGGCGGGGCATTCCTCTCCCTAGGCCACCTGAACCTGTTCGCTTGGGGGATGACGGGCGGCCGCGGTTTCATAGCCATGGCAGCCATGATCTTCGGCAAGTGGATGCCCTTCGGAGCCTTCTGGGCCAGCCTCCTCTTCGGCTTCTCAGACGCGCTGCAGATGAGGCTCCAGTCCCTAGGGCTCATGCCACCCCAGATCATACTGGCAATCCCCTACGTGCTCACAATAGCAGTGCTAGCTGGCGCCGTTGGTAGGGCGAATCCACCGAGCGACTACAAACCCTACGTCAAGGAACGCCCGCGTCGTGCTAGACCTCGGCTAGTGCGGTTACCGCGGAGACTGCTGTCCTCTGTTAAGCGACTGCGGAGTACGACGCATATGGCTCCAGCTTTGGCGCCGCCTACCATTGCCAGCCTAAGGAGGCAACTCGCTTCTATCTCCTCTTCTCCAGCATCTCCTTCACTACTCTCACACCCTCCTCCGACAACTCCCTTGCCTTCTCCGGGGAAGGCGAATCCACGTACACCCGCACTACAGGCTCAGTTCCCGAGAGCCGAATCAGCAACCACGAACCATCATCATAAACGTACTTAAGACCATCAATCTCCACCAACCTTGTGTTCGGAGGCCTGAAACCTCCCTTCACCTTCTCCACGAGCGATGCCACCTTCTTAGGTTGGCCTCTCAGATTCCTTTTGACCTGGACATGCCTTGGAAACCCGGAGGCTATATCTGAAAGAACGCGTCGGGCCCTTGCTAGTATGACGGCCATGAAGGCCGTCGCAATTATCCCGTCAGCCCAAGGCACTTTCGGGGGAAAGAAGTACTTGCCGGTCTCCTCGTAACCGAACCTCGCGTTATGGCGCTTTATCGCAAGCGAGATCTCCGGAGGCCCAATCCTACACTCCTCCACCCTACCCTTCCACACAGTCCTCATCAAGCCGGACGAGTTGACCGGCATCACGCAGACGCCCGGGCCTGAATCGTACAGGTACCTTGCGAATATGGCCGCCGCGAGATCCTCAGAAAGCGGGGTACCCGTCTCGTCTACGAAGAGCACCCTATCGCAATCAGCGTCATAGGCTGCGCCGAAATTAACCTTCCTCCACCGCACTAGCGCCCTCAGATCCTCAACGTTGTCTGCTCTGGGCTCCATAAGCCTCGGTGCGACGCCCGTTCGTTCGTCGTTTATGGCCACAGCGTCACACCCTAGGTCCATCAGCAGTCTTGAGATGACGCCAGCGCCAGTTCCGCCCGCAGGGTCCAAGGCTACGGACACGCCTTTGTCTAGAAGGCTGTCACCAACCATGATTCCTCGGACGAATCTTGTGTATGACGGCATCCAGGTTGGGTCTAATTCGGCCAGAGCGCCTCCCACATCAGTTCCAGGCGGCTCGATCTGGCCAGCTAGTTCCTCTATCTCCGCGGTCTTTTCACGTGACAGTATAGTGCCATCAGAATCTACTGGGATGAGTCCGATGCGGTCGTAGGATAGGTGAGAGCCAGTGGCCATCAGCCCGCCTCGGAGCCCCCGCTCCGCGATCTGCTGAGAGAGTATCGGTGATGGTATCACACCGAAGTTCTGAACCTGTACGTCTTCGGAGATCATCGCTGAGGCGCAGACGCCTGCCAGTTCCTCCGCCCCTGGCCTAGTATCATAACCAAGAGCCAACCTAGAGCCTTTACCGAAGAACCGTGCTAGGGCCTCCGAAGCCACATGGCAGAGCTGCGGCGTAACCTCTAGGTAGGTTAACCCCCTGATGCCTGCCGTGCCGAAACGCACGTTCATTCTTTCTTTATCCTATCCTAGGCGTGCGCCCTCAACTATCTGGATGCTCGCACTCGCGCCTATTCGGTTGGCGCCCGCCCTGATCAACTCCATGGCCGTCGCGTAATCCCTTATTCCACCAGCTGCCTTCACCCCAAGCCGTTCGCCTACCGTCTCCCGCATCAGCCTAACCGCCTGAACCGTCGCTCCCGACGGCCCGAAGCCTGTTGAGGTCTTCACAAAACCCGCGCCCGCCCTCTCCGCAACCTTGCAGGCCTCCACAATCCCGCTATCGTCAAGGTAGCATACCTCGATTATCACCTTTACAATCCTACCGTCTGCAGCCCGTACAACCCCCCTAATGTCCCTCTCAACGTAGCCTATGTCGGCATCAAGCAGCTTCCCTATGTTCATCACCATGTCTAACTCGTCCACTCCCTCTTCCACAGCAGTCTCTGTCTCCACGGCCTTCGACGCAGTACCTGTAGCCCCAAACGGAAACCCTACCACAGAGCATGCCTTGACATCAGAACCAGAAAGCCTGGAGACACATCTTGCCACCCTTGAAGGGTTGACGCACACGGAGTAAAAGCCATACTCCAAAGCCTCATCACAAAGCTTGTCCACTTGGCTGACTGTCGCATTCGGCTTCAGCAAGGTATGATCGATCATCTTCGCAAGGTCTTTAGGATCCATCAATTATCCCGCTTCTCAAGCTAAGTCGGCCTCTAGGCCATATATCAGCTTAGCGTCACAACCGAAGAGAAGCTCCCCGGCTTCTGGTAGCTTAAGGGCTTGCTAACACGCCCCCGGCATCTGGGAGCATCTGGAATGGGAGCGCCCGCTCTTCCTCGAAGTGGTCGACGGCGCCATGCTGAAGGTGGGTCAGACACGCTGGAGCTTCTAACTCTTTTTGCGCTGGCCTTGTCATAACCCTGGTGAGATACGGGATATGGCGTTGCAGGAAGAGGAAGCCCGGTTCAGTGGCAAATCGATCCAGGAAAAACTGTTGGTATATACAGCCCAGTCTGTCAGGAACTTTGCCTATAGGATGCTCATATGCAAACATGTGTTGGATATGGGTTATGTCCCTTTAAATCCGTTCAATCTCTGGGGGGGGCATTACCTGTACGAGTTAGTGGATCGCGATGTTGTTAGGAATGCGAATAACAATCTCATAAGAAGGGTAGACGAAGTGTGGGTCTTCTGGGACATTTCCGACGGGGTTCTACCTGAGACAAATCTGGCAAAGGAGTCAGGTAAACCTGTTAGATACTTCAACATTGACGATCTCCCTAGATCCATTGTGGGAATCGAAGAGGACCAAGTTAGATACGAAGAGGGTGTTCATTGGCAAAGATGAGCAGCCGTAAATAGTGGTGGACAACTGAGCCCACCCGAGCTTGTTCGTATCTCCGCCTAGGGTTCTGTCTTCGGGCCCGCGACCATGTGAAAGTGCTCGCATACTTAAGCCTGTCCTCAACTGGCCTAGCTAGTTCATAACCTGACGCATGCCTGGGCATCGTCTGCTCGTTTGATAGTACGAACCTCTCAGGCTCCTAGGCTGCATGGTGATCCCTCACAAGGCTGTACGCGTCCAGGACCCGAGTGCTGAAGTTCCGCATCTAGAGCTTGATCTTCTGCGATTCCTACCTCACGATTGCTCCAGGGCCCCGTAGGCTTCTGAGAAGACCGGTATCCTCCTTCCGACCTCGGTTCCGTGTGAGTTCAGGACGGCGGGGTCACAGTACTTCCTCAGCTTCTCGAGCTCACCTTCTTCTAGGGCTCCGATCTTCCTGAGCGTCTCTATCGCTGCGATGCTCACAGCCTCGAAGTTTCCATCCTCGCACTTCACCGCCACTCCCAGTCCCTTCGAGAACAGGGCGATGGAGATGAGGCCTGCTGCGCCCGTCTTGGCTACCAGCTTTCTCCCAGAGTATCTCATCAAGTCTGTGTCGATAGCGCCGCTCGTAGGCGAGACCATCTCGGGATGAGCCCTCATCGCGTCCACGATCTTCCGTACTGCTAAGCGTCTTCTTCCATCGAGCGAGTCTTGGTCCGCGATCCTAGCGTAGATCCTGGCTATCGAGCTAAGCGGCAACCCGAAGGTGGGCACACCGCATCCGTCGACTCCAACCTTGATCCGGTCTTCTTCCATGTCTGAAAGCTCGGAGATGACCTTCAGGACACTCCTTTGAACATGATGGTCGGCTTGAAGGTAGCTTTCCACAGGCCAGCCCATCTGCTGCGAGTAGAGCAGCATCCCCGCATGTTGCCCCGAACAGCCATGCGTTATGGCCTCTTCCCCCACAGGGCCTGTCTTGATCGCGGTCATCGGCAAGCCGATCTTGGACAGGATCCCTTTCACAGCTTCGACATGCACCCTCTCGCCTCCATGTGAGCCTGTGATCACCGCCAACTCGGTCTCAGTCAGCTGGAACCGTTCGGTTGCCCCGCTCTCAGCAACGGGTATCGCCTGGATCGGTTTTCCAGAGGAGCGGAGATATAGGACGCGGTCCGTGTTCCCCGTAGAGCACACGAGGTTGCCGTAAGTGTCTGCGACGGCTACGGCTCCACGGTGGGTGTTCTCCACAACCGACCCCCTCGTAACGTACACGAGTACGTCTTTGCTCAAGCGGCCGCCTCCAGGGTGTGATGCCCTTCGAGGCACTAGTCAGCGTCCATATAAGGCTTCGCGGGCTTGGTGGAGAAACAGGGCGCGAATGACGGGTGCGAGGTCCATATGTTAACTCTCTCTGCACAATCGGGTGAAGCTGCCCGGTTTGAGCCGAACAGATGAGCAGAGCCTAGGGCAGCGCTTAAATGCTCTCAGCCCGTTCCCTGTAACTGGGCTTCAGGATTTGATAGCGCCAGTGCTGAAAGACGCTCTGCTCTACGCGAACCTCATCCTGATGTTGACGGTTGGCTTCACCTTGGCCTATCTGACGGCGAAGATACCGAACTTCTCTCACGGTACGCTTGCGGGTATAGGCGTCTACCTAGTCTTCTCCTTCACCAGGCTTTTCAAGCTGAACCCGTATCTAGCCATGCCGGTAGCCTTCCTCGTAGGCGGAGCAGTAGGCGTGTTCATCTATCGCTTCGTCATCGGCACCCTGAGGAAACATGGGGCAACAGCCATCTCTCTCTCCATCGCAACGTTGGCTGTTGAGCTCATCGTTCTCGCAGTCCTGAACATCTATGCAGACTATATCACGATTCTTTACGGTCATCTACCGATGATGTTTGCACGGATCTTCCTGCTTTCGGGGGTGGACTTTAAGTTCATGGACCTCCCCGGGGTCCTCATCGTATCAACGGCGATCATCGTGTTCCTAGTTGTGGGCCTACACCTGATGCTGACTAGGACAAGATTTGGCATCTCGATGAGGGCGACAGTCGAGGACCCGTCCCTTGCCTCCATTCTTGGCACGAATGTAGAGCTGGTCTCTACCATCTCGTGGCTCCTTACCGGTGGCTTGGCAGGCCTAGCGGGCGCTATGCTTCCGCTCTGGTTCCAAGGTGACCCCTACACGGGCGGCAGGATGATGACCAGTGTCTTCGCCGCCAGCGTACTAGGAGGCTTATCGAGCATCTACGGCGCTATGCTAGGAGGCTATCTCATAGGCCTGATCGAGATCCTCGGAACTGCAGGCTTGGTCAGTGTCTTTGGCCTGTGGATCGCTTCCTACAGGATGCTGATACCGCTTGTGATCCTCTCTCTGGTCCTGCTTAAGGCCCCAGGAGGTATAGTTGGGCTCATCCAATCACTTCGGACTTGGATCTCGAGCAAAAGGGCAGCATCATCCCCCCAGCAAGGGAGGTCAGAGGCACGATTCCCCTAGATCTCTTAACGGGCTGGATCATAGACCTCTCAACCTTCTTCGCCCTTTACCTGATAGTGGTCGTCGCCCTTAACCTGCAGTATGGATACGCGGGTATCCCCAATTTCGGGCTGGCCCTCTCGGTTGCAGGCGGGGCCTACGTAACGGGCGCTCTGACCGGGAGGATAGCCATGATGGTCTATGGTGTAGGAAAAGGATTGGATTTCATGCTTGACAACAACCAGATAACGGCCTCGCTCAACGCGATTTTAGTAAAAGACCCATGGGGTGGAGTAGCTATCTTCCTTCTCATCGTTCTGATAGCTGGTACGCTTAACGCTGGGCTAGGCTTCGTAGCATCCTATCCGGCCATCAGGCTGAAAGCCGAATACCTCATCATGGTGCTGATAGCCATGGCAGAAGGCATAAGGGTCATCGGAATAAACTACTACCCGCTCGTAGGCGGAACCTTCTGGGTTTCCGTGCCCGATCTCTTCGCCTGGATGGGCAGCATGAGGACCATCGGTTTAACGCTCATCATCTTCGCTTTCGCCATCGTCATGTTCCTTGTAGCCCAAGGCATGGCCACGTCGCCCTTCGGGAGGGTCATTAAGGCGATGCGAGACAACGAGGTTGCAGCAGAATGCGTAGGGAAGGATGTTGTGGGGCTGAAGATCAGGATGATGGTTCTCGGCGCGGTGATAGCATCCATTGCCGGGGTGCTTAACGCCTTCCAGACCCAGGCTGTTCTCTCCTCCGCTTACACGAGGACGGACTGGACTTTCTGGCCCTGGCTCATGCTCATGGTAGGAGGGAGAGCTAACAATATAGGCTCCGCCGTGGGCGCATCCACGGTCATCACGGCCAGAAGACTGATAGTATTCTTCAAACACGACCTCCAGCCATTCATTCCGTTCTCTGTCGTCTGGCTTGAGCAGATACTGCTCGGAACCTTCCTGATCATCGTGATGATGGTAAGGCCTCAAGGCCTGATACCGGAGAAGCCTACACGTATGAGAGGCTTCAAACCCACGAAGACTGCAGGGAGACTCGACAAGCTCCGCAAGCTCGCCACGGGACTCCAGAGAGAACGTGGAAAGCAGGCTCCTGAAGCGCCGGCCGATACTGGCAGACCAACAGCCCCAGTGGCTTCACAGGAGAAGCTTTCTCGCTGACTTCACAGAGACAGCCGCGCAAGGGTAGCCGGTGCCCTAGGTTTGGTTCAAGATGAAAAAGGGGGTTCGCCGCAGGGAGCCCCTTAATAGCCTAGTGGGGCTTCGCGGCTGCTTAGACCACTTTTATGTACCAGGTAACCTTCTCTGTGGTTGAGTCCCACATCCCTGATCTTCGCCAGACCACGGTGCCGTTCTCAACCACCGTCGACCATAGTTCGAAGCTGCCGCCTGCCTTGTCACCGATATCGTTCAGCTTAGACCATCCAGCGGGCCCAAAGTACTGGTCAGCAACTGTCGGGATAGCATTCTTTATCGCCTCGCCGTCGTACGTGCCTGCTTCGAGTACAGCCTTTGCTATCAGCCAGACGCCGTCGTAGATGAAGGCGGTGTAGGAGATCGGGATAAGTCCACCCGTCTGGTTCATGTAGTTCTGCGCGAAGGAGAACCACTTGCTTGACTCAGTCACACCTAGGACCATGGTGACGTACGTCATGTTCCCTGCGACATCTGGCAGCTCCTGTATGAGCCTTGTAGAGCGTCCGTAGCCGTCAGAGCCGAACCAGATGGCCTTCATCAGAATGGGGTAATCGGCGACCGCGCGGAAGATGACGACGTGCTCATCGAACATCCAAGCCGCCACGGCAACATGGCCTTCACCGTACTGCTGTGTAGCACTGGTCACCGCGTCTGCTAGAGCCCTTACCTCAGCTGAGAACTCTGTTTTCTCGCCGTCATACCTGATCCGATCAACCACCACGCCACCTCGTGCCTCAAAGTGCTTCTTGATGTACTCGTAGTTGCCGTCTCCCCACGCGTCTGCCCTCTGGACGACGACTATCGCCTTGATGCCGATCGCTGACATCACGCCGGACAATGCGATGTTCTGTGTGTCATCCGTCACGGGCAACCTGAAGAGGTAACCCCTGTCCGGATAGGCCAGCAGAGGAGATGTAGAGCCGTCGCTGACAACCACGATCTTGTGCTCGTTGGCGTAGGGTAGGATGGCCTTGCACATGCCGCTCCAGTTAGGCCCGACGATGGCTTTGATGCCCCTTGCTGCCATGCCTTGGAACTTCTCAAGGGCGGTTGTGGGCGAAGTCTGGGCTTCCTCAGGGTACAGCTTAAACGTCACATTGAGCCCTATCTGCTTAGTGTAGCTGTTGACCTCCTCGATGGCTATCTCGGCGGGAACCATGGCATCTCTTGTCGCTGAGCCCGCCAGGATGTAACCGATGGGTATCTCGCCGCTCAAGGCGGGCACAGGTACCTCAACGCGCTTTTCAACAGGCACTTCGACGCGTTTCTCGACCTCCTTGATCTTCTCCGGTGCCATCATGTAGCCTAGGCCATAGCCGACTGCAGATCCGACTATTAGGAGTGCTATCGCTAGCGCAATGGCTTTTGTTCCAATCTGTGACATCTGCACACCTTTAAAACAATGGCTCAGCTGTCTGAAAATAAAAGCCTTTCGCTTTCTTGTCTAAAACGTCCGTGTACACGTGCACAATAGAAAAGTTTATGCGTTATGACATTGACCTCAGAGGCGGAGAGGGTGGCGCTGGAGACAGTCCTCACTGTCAAGGAGCTCACGAAGAGCTTCGGAAGCCTGAAGGCTGTGGACAACGTGTCTTTGGAGTTGCCGAAGGGTAAGATCGCGTTGTTGATGGGGCCGAACGGGAGCGGAAAGACAACGTTGCTCAACTGCATCTCGGGCGTCTACAAGCCCGATGGTGGCCAGGTGATCTATAAGGGAACAGACATAACGGGAAAGCCTCCTCACGAGATCGCAGACATGGGCTGCGTGAGGACGTTCCAGATCCCACTGCCATTCCTGTCGTTGACAGTCTTGGAGAACCTGCTTGTCAGCCACAGGGGGAACCCAGGCGAAGGTATCGCTCGTTGCCTACTCAAAGGAACGTGGTTTGACGAAGAGAAGGACGCCGTTGAGAACGCGTCCAGGGTCCTCAAACTGCTCGTGCTCGAACACCTTGGCGATTCCCCGGCTAGCTCCCTGAGCGGCGGGCAGCTGAAGCTGTTGGAGGTTGGGAGGGCCTTGATGACAGAGGCTGAGACGATCCTCATGGACGAGCCTGCAGGCAGTGTGAACCCCATGCTTGCTCACGAGATCTTCAGCCATATCAAAGGGCTTAGGGACAGGCTGGGCCTAAGCTTCCTCATAGTTGAGCACAGACTAGATATCGCCACGGAATACATTGATGAGATCTGCGCCATGGCTAATGGCAGGGTCCTATGCAGGGGCCTGCCACATGAGGTCTTCAGCCATCCCGAAGTGATCGAGTCCTACCTTGGTGAGTAATTTGATCGAGGTCGTCAAGCTAAACGCGGGCTATGGAAAGATCCCCGTGCTGTACGACGTCTCCTTCTCAGCTGGAGACAAGGAGATCACGGTTGTGGTGGGACCCAACGGGAGCGGCAAGTCAACGCTCCTGAAGTCCGTAATGGGCTTGACGACCACGTACTCCGGAACGGTGAAGCTAGACGGTGAGGATATCACGAAGCTGCGCCCGGACCAAAGGGCGAAGCGAGGAGTAGCCTATCTTCCGCAGCTCGGCAGCGTATTCACCGCTCTCTCCGTGTCGGAAAACTTGACCATGGCAGGCCTGACGCTTGGCAAGAAGGAAGCAGGCGAGAGAGCAACCGCCGCTTTAGAGACCTTCCCTATCCTGAAGGGGTACACAAACAGGAAGGCTATTACGCTCAGCGGCGGCGAGAGACAGATGCTCGCCATGGCAATGGCTCTCATAATGAGGCCTAAGGTGATTCTGTTCGATGAGCCGACTGGGAACCTCTCACCTAAGCTGGCGACTGAGATATTCAGCAAGATCGTGGAGCTTCGTGATTCCCTCGGCTTAGGGATAATCCTCGTTGAGCAGAGCGCTAAGAAGGCCCTAGAGATAGGGGATAGAGCATATCTACTTGTGACGGGAAAGACGGCGTTTGAGGGAAAGGCCGCAGACCTACTCAGCCACCCGGAGCTTGGCAAGATCTACTTGGGAGTTAGGTAGACCCCACTCAAGAGGTCGAGAAGCCTTCATTCGTAATCAGGACACCGGGTCCACGGTTCTCCATCACTGCCTTGCCCCGAATGCATATGTACTAGTGAGCATCCCATCTGCTGCCACAGCGGGTGTGCATCTTGAAGGCTTCCATCATGGCCACATGGCCCTTCGGGGAGAAAGCCGCCTCGGTCGGCATGGCAGTGCTGAAAAGGGGCGGGTCTGCCCTAGATGCTATTGAGGAATCCATCAAAGCCATAGAGGATGATCCAACCATCCTAGGGGTTGGACTCGGCGGTCTGCCAAACCTCGACGGCGTGTCTGAACTGGACGCCTCGATCATGGATGGCGGAACCCTTAGGGCGGGGGCCGTCGGCGGCCTAAGGAGCATCAGACATCCCATCTCGGTAGCCAGGAAGGTTATGGAGTTGACACCTCACATCCTCCTGATAGGGGAGGGAGCCCTCTCCTTCGCCAAGACCTGCGGCTTCAAGGAAGAGCAGGTCTGGAAACCGGATGCTCTGGAGCAATGGAAGCAGATCCGAGGGGTACTCGAGAAAGGCGACCTTACAGAGCTTGAGGAGATGGAGGAATATGCTAGGAGCATTTCCGCGCTCCTTCGCTCCAGGCCGAAGCTTGCGGGCACCGTCAGCGTCGTGGCCTTGGACAGGGAGGGAAGCATGGTGGCGGGGAACTCCACGACGGGCCTAGCCCTGAAGCTGCCCGGGCGCGTAGGCGACTCAGCCATCGTGGGCGCCGGGATCTACGCCGACAACAGGGTAGGCGGCGCATCCACAACAGGGGTAGGTGAGATCGCGATCTCTCATCTTCTCTCGAAGAGAGTCTGTGACCTCATGAGGGAAGGCTCCAGCCCTGAGAAGGCGGCGTGGAAGGGGGTTGCTGAGACAATCTGGCCCGGAGGCTACCAGGGCTCCATATGCGTTATGGCGCTCGACAGGAATGGCAACTACGGCGCGGCCACCTCGAGCAAGAGAGGTTTCCCATACGCCTACTTCAGCGAGGATATGGAAGAGCCACAGATGCTGGAGGCGCCTATCGTCGCAGGGAAGACGCCTTAGACAGACGTCGTCGCATGCCTCATCTCACTAGCATAAGGCATCGATGCGGCGGATTGGAGTAAGCCCCTGAGGGCTTCGCACGAGGTGAAGCAGCCTTGCTGCCTCTCTTCCATGTATAGAAGCCCAGGGCAAACGCCAGGGACACCGCGACGCCGATCAGCAGGTAGAGACTCCAATCCCCGGACTGAGGAGGGGACGGTTTCACAACGGTCTCGGCAAGCTCGTCGGAGACAGTGTAGGCTCGGTCGAGCCAAGCGTTGACGAACTCGTTCACAACGCGTTCACCGTCCTCATACTGCTCCTTCTCGATCAGGCTTAGAGCCTGGCGCTCAACGTCAGCAGCCTTGCTCCTCTCCTCTGCGAAGAGTTTGTCCCAGCGCTCGCGGACGCGTGGCTGGCGTTCAGCGTAGTCCTCGTCAACAACGTTTTGGAGGCGCTTGAGCCGCCACCAGGCAGACTCCGATTCGTAACCTGACATGTCCTTCGCTCCGACACCGGTCAGATAGGGCTTTGGGATCGCGGAGGTAGATGCGTACACAGGGGTGAAGAGGCTGGTGCAAGGCGTGCTCATGCCGTACCAGATCAGCTGCAGTTGCCTGGGCAGCCATGATCTGAGGTAGGCCACCATCGCTGCGACTGTCTGCTTGCAGCAGATCGTTCTATACTCGCTGTTGCTGTGCGGCGGTCGCGTGTACATATCCGTGCCTTCATAATGGTCCCTTAGCACTCCCATCATGTCGCTCAGCGTGATGTTGCCCGCCTTTGCACCCAGGATCTGCCGGGCACGCACGTAGCGTGTCTGCGAACTCCCATAGGGGTATCCGCGCATTGAGTAACACTTGGCGAAGCTGAAGTCCTGCGCCGAATTGCACCAGCCTTGTTCAATGGCGTACTCGACCAGCCCGGGGCTGGCAGCATCCCAGTGAGTCGTTATCTGGAACTGGTTCGCCCTCACCTCGGAGCCGTCTGTGACCCTGATCGCGGCCCAGTGGTGGCCGGCCCCTTCGAGTATCCAGCACTCGTGTGCGTCAGCGACCCAGTAGACCTGGCCCACGTGAGAGTGGCCGTACTGCTCCAGCAGCGCGCCGGCAAGGCTCATCCCCTCATAGGCTGTCTTCGACCGTTCGAGTATGAGCCTGCAGATGTCGTTGTCATGCAGCCCGTCGATTCCTTCAAGCAGCTCCCTCGTCGGCGCATCGTTGTCTGCCACTGCGACGCCCCATTCGTTGATGCCCATGCCTACGCCCCACTTCAACTCGTGCGACTTCGATCCAACCCATGCCCAAGTCACGTTGGCCTGCGGTATCTCGATGTACTGAAGCTGGACCTGTGAGCCGGCCGGGTGCTCCTTGCGCGGCGAGTAGTACAGCCACTGAGCCTCAAACTCTTCTAGGTCGCGGTTTTTAGCGAGGATGACGGAGCCATCAGAGGTCGCGTTTCCCGCCGCCACAAGCGTTGTGCATCCCTCGTAGGCATCCTCCACACCCGCAGACTGATCTTGGCGCGACCCCCCGAAGATGAGGACTCCACTGGCATGCAGACTACCCTCTACTGGAAGCGCCGAGACCAAGATAACGGAGAAGAACACCACCAGGAGGTTCTTCACGGGTACCGTCCTTATACTCAAGGGACTAGCCTCGCATAGGTACTGTCCCTGCGATGCTTTAGTGCTTACTGTAGAGCCCCTGCCTTGCCTGCTGGGGCCTACGGTGTAGTTGCGCGTTTTCTCCTCGAGGCAACAAAGTAGACTGTGGCCGCAACGATGACCGCAGCTCCGAAGACTACGGGCAGCCTCACGTAGAGCAGGTCTTCGGGGAACTTCGAAAGCGTGGTCGTCGCCAGCTCGGCGCCGATGGCTACGGTTGGGTCATGCCTCAAGGAGTTCCCAAATTTGGGTACGCTGACTTGGTGGGCGAAGGCGATGCGATACCTGACAGGTCTGCCTTCGACATCCGTGATGATACCGGTCGCGTAAAGGCCTTCGGGTACGACCACGGGCGTTGACAGCAGAAAGACAGGTTGTATGGCTGTGCTTACGGCGTTATCTACGCGCGTGCCGTCTACCATGGCCTCAGGTGTGTATGATACGAAGGCTTTGGCCGCCGTCATGGCTTTCCCGGAGACAAGGACAATGGGTTCCTTTGCCGTCAGCGTCACGTTGAAAGCCTGGAATTCCTTGCCACCGAGCCTGACTGCCACGGGCTCAGAGCTGTGGTAAAGGATGGTGGAGATCATGGCGAGGCGCAGGTTCTTTGCCTCGGACCAGCTGGAGTTGGCGAAGCTCATGTCGAGTTTGAGTTCGGGGTTCTCGGGCAGAAGCTTCACGTGGTAGCCCAACATGACATCGATCCATTCAACACTTCGGTGCACGTGTTCTCCCCCTTCGGTCCCTTGGCTGTGTCTCCATAGTATGGAAGGGACCTTGGCCGAGATGTTCCAAGAGAACTCCTGAACCAGTGTCTCGTCCACTGTGATGTTCCTGCTGGCGAGCGCTGTGACAGTCCACTGCCACTGGTCCTCGTTGTACACCATATGAAACATGGGTGCAAGTGGGAAGATGCTGTAGGGTCTGTCTCTGAGGTTATCCCAATCGATCTCGTTCTCCTCTACCTCGTCGTTATGCTCCCTGTTGCCTCTTGTCCAGAGGTCGAAGAGGCCATTGTTATCCGAGTCATTGTACTGCATCAGGAAGAGCGGCGTGTAGGTAATACTTGTCTCCAGGCTTCCGTTTCCGCTGTACCTGGCCATGTGAAGTATCGGTGACGTGTCCACGAAGAGTAGGCCTGTGAACCCCCTAAGGTGCCATGTGATCAGACGCTGCCAGATGAAAAGGAACTCGACGCGGCCGCCGTCGGTTGTGTTCACGGTGATGCTGTACTTCGAATATGTGGAGCTGTCTCTGAAGGCCCGCGCTTCCTCAATGATGGCTCTGGCTACGGCTCTCCTCGGAGTGGCACGTGCAGACGATGCTAGGGGCAACACAAGCAAGAAGACCATCGAGGCGACCGCTAGGCGATTCGGCCCCCTTGTTCTCTCAGCCTTCCGTCTAGCCCGTAGCAACAAAACATGGTGTTGCTGTTGGCTGCGGGCTCGGCTTTCCAGGATTCTCATCCCTTCGGCCTGATTGCCGGGCCGAATTCCTCTCTGAAGGCCTCGATCGTTGTTCCCAGAATCCCGGTTCTCTGGATGTCTCCTTCACCTAGGTCTCTCCTCATGGCCTCTTGTATAACCGGTATGGTCCTTGGATCTGATCCGACAAGAGCTGCCTCCACGGCGACTGCATCCCTGCCGACCACCAAGATCCCTGTGTCAATGCTAGCGGACACGGGGTCTATGCCTAACGACATGCGATCACTGCGGATCGGTCCTTCGTGTGTAAGTCGTTTATGTTCCCGATTGTTTCAATGATTGTGTTGCATCTTGTCCGATTTTCACTACTGCAACTTCCGGTCTCATAACCGTTCTGCGGTCAACATGCTGGGATATAACGGTTTCCGTTTGGTCTCTCTGCTACTGAAGTGCATGGAGATGACTTGGCACGTAGTGTCCTTTATGTCGTAGTCTAGCCATGGCGCAAGCCTAGCTTGCTGTGGTTTCCGGTTCAGATGGAGTGAGAGGGCGGTCCGTTTCGGATCTATGCTCTTATCTCGTCCAGTGATCCCTGGGAGTCTTCTATGCCCTCAATCCACCACGTTGTCATGGCAACCTCTCCTTTCTACGCGCCAACTGGCACTTAACCAGGGGCGTTTGAGCCCGGGACTCTACCTAGACACTTCCTAGACCCGCATGCCCCTGTCGCTGTAGGAAGACCTTGGGATGGCTCTGATCTGGAGTTGACTGGCACTAGCACCAAGTCAGAGTGATGGACCCCAAACTCTATAGGAATGGAAGGCCCGAGAACACTGAACAGGCTAGCATTAGGGGAATAAGTTTGGTTCGAGGCGTCTTCCTGACCGCTCCGTACGATGTTCAGATCACGGAGTTTGACAGACCCAAGTTTCCTCAGAAGGCTGTCTTAGCCAGGACGGTGATGTGTGGGGTTTGTGGTATTGACGTTCATATGTACAAGGGCACGGTTCCCATCGTGGACCCGATTCCTCTCGGCCATGAATGGGTTGGGAGGATCGAGGAGATAGGGCAGAAAGCTGAGGCTGAAGACCTCTGGGGTCAGGAGCTCAGAGTAGGGGACCTCATCATTCCGGGCTTCTCGTCTCAAGGCTGCGGAAGATGCATCTACTGCAAGTTCTACATGAAGCCATACCTCTGCGTCTCCTCTAAGGGAGACCCCTTCGAGAAGACTAAAGCGCGCGGGATCGTCAGGCCAACTGTGTTCGATGTTGGAGGTTACTGTGACTACAGGTACGTTTTCCCCAATGGTTGGGTCTACAAGGTTCCAGGGGATCTCCCACCTGAGGTCGCGGTGTTAACAGAGCATTTCTCCACCGCCCTGCATGTCGGAGACTACGCGGGCAAAGAGGGGCTCACTGTGGTAGTGCAGGGATCTGGGCCTATCGGGCTCCTCTCAGTGATGGCAGTGAAACTGAGTGGGGCAGCGACCACCATCGTGGTAGGCGCCCCCGAAGGGAGGCTGAGGCTCTGCAAGGAATTCGGAGCAGGCTACGCCATCAGCATCCAAGAGGTGCCCGAGGCCGAGGACCGAATCAGGAGCGTGAAAAAGCTTACCCGTGCTGGTGCAGGCGCAGACGTGGTGGTTGAGGCTGCGGGCACCCCAGAGGCTTTCACAGAGGGGCCTGCGCCACGAGTTGTCGCAAGCTGAGGCTTGTCCCAACCCGCCGTATCCGGGCCCGGGTTGTCATGCGATGTCGCTTTCTTAAAGCCTTCCGTGGCGAGGGGAACTGTGTCCCCGATCCTGTCTTCCAGTCCTCCTGTCTGAGGCATTCAGAAGAGAAGGTCCAGATACCCGCTCAGTTTCTTCGCGGGCCCACTTGGCTTTCGTTGAAGTACCTCAGCGCACCTCTTCGGGCTCAGCCTCTTGAACTCCAGGTGCAGGTCTCTCAGCAAAGCCTCGGCTTCCTTCGAGATGCTTGGCGCCGCGAGGATGCCTCTAGCCTCGGGGCTGCTCACCCTCATGCTCTTCATGTACTGGGCTAACTGCTTCACGGCCGACCTGTCGCCCCTCGTTCGCTTGATCTCCACTATCGTAAGGCGGCCCTGTTGGTCCCTTCCGACGCAGTCGACGAAGCCTGAGGGTACCTGTTTCTCAGCGGCGACGGGGCGAAACCCATCCTCTACGAGGCTAGGCTCAAGCAGGATGGCTGCCTTCATGTCCTCCTCCGAAGCGTAGAGCGCGAATGCTCCACGGTCTTCAAGCCCTAGCACGGAGACCAGTCGGAGCCCCCTGAACTCTACGGCAACCCTCTCCTTGGGCCTAGGTCTCATCGCCTCAATCGTCAACACGCCTCCGGGGCTCAGGCTCGCTTTGAAACGGCAACCGGGCGGCTGCCAGTTGACGGGTTCAACACCCCTAGGTCTGTGGAGAAGCAGCGAACCGTCGCCCTTAACGATGAGAAGCCTTTCACCTAAGCCCAGCTTCGAGGAGGCCCGTCCCGTGTACTCTACAGTGCATGGGCCAACGATCAGGACGAGGCTTCGGCTTGATAGCCCCCATGCCACTTCTTGGAGGGCTTCTTGGGCCTCGGGGCTCGTAATGACCAGACTGCGCCGCTTCATCTGGCATCGAACTCGTGAAACACCGGTTACCTCTTACCATTGCACTTGAAGTAAAACCTGTTCACCGGCAACTGAGAACCTCTGGGCTTCAAACCGGGACGCTCTCCTTGAAGCCTTAGTGGTCAATAGAAAGCCCTTCTCCTTGAACGCTCAGGGTAGCTTGAAGGAATACGGTTCTTATGAAACGTAACGCACATATTGAGGCTCGACGTATATACATGGTGGATGCTGTGTGGAGAAGGAAAACGCAATAGTTGCAATGATGCTTGTGCTGCTCTCCGGAATCATACTTCTGGCAATATCTCCACCAACGGCCAGCTCTGCTCAATCGCCTAAACCTCCGCCTCCTGCCGGGCATGAAGAGTACCTCTCAAGCCTACCTCCACGCCCTAGAGAGGCTTCCGATAAGATCGATGAGCACCATGATGAGATTCCGGGTCTCGTCCTATGGGGTGTAGACAGGACCGATATGACGCTCTTGGTAGGCGTGGAGAATGTTACCTCGCAGGTAGAGGAGATAGTCAAGCAGATCGTTGGCCCTGATGTGCCTGTAGGGGTCGTGGAAGCGCGCAACCAGCTCGACACTCTTCAGCAGCCAGAACTTCAGGAGGTAGTAAGCCCTATCGAGATAGGCATTAGGGAACCCGACCCTAGTGAGCTTCAGCCGGGGAAACTCGCTGACTATGCCCATTACGCCATGCTTCCTACAATGCTTCTAGGAGGGGACACCTTGGCTTGGTGGGTGATCCTGTGCGTCGTCGTGATGTGGAGGGTGTTCGCGTAATGGTGGATGATAGATATGGGAAGAGGATATTTCTGAAGCACAGGCTGGCCGTTGGCGTACTCGTGGGCCTAGCGGTTGTCCTGTTTTCAGGGCTGTTCTATGCGCTCTGCCTGTTAACTCCGAGAATATCGTATGGCCCGTGGCCGGAGGTTCATACCATTCCTTCCGTACCTTCTGCGGTTCCCGTATCTTCTGCAGTTCGCATTCCGGAAGGGGGGTTTGTGGAGCCCCCACCTGAGCCTCCGTTCGGTCCGACAGTAACCTCTGAAGAAGCCGACGCGGCCCTTGGCCTCGCAGTGGTGTTGTTCCTCGCATTCATGGGGATAGGATTTGCGTTGTGGTGGGCTGGGGGGTACTCTAAAGAAACGATCGTCTCCCTGAAGCCGCTCTGCGAGATCCCTGACAACGAAGACCGCGGATCATGAGTTCCATGATAGCTAGGAAGATTGTTGCCGTATTCCTGGTGTTGGCTCTCGCAACTCTTGCATATCTGCAGTGGGCCTATAGCCACATCAACATTAACGTAGGCAGCTTCAGGTATGGTGGCAGGGAGGAGGGAGAGACGGGCATCGTAAGAACCTCTCCCCCTCCACACGTCTCATCCCCCGGTACTTCTTCGTTCAAGAGGTACTCGCTGGCTAAGGGAGTCGAGGAAATTGCACGGGTTTGGGGTAGGGCTCCGCCGCTGCCCAAGTGGCTTCCGGACAACATGACGTATGCCGAGGCCTACACAGAGCCAGCAGCCATAGTATGCTACAGCGACAGGCCGGTTGAAGACTTCAGGTTCGCTAACGTAACCATCGAGATACACCTTCAGGGTCCGAGCGAGGAGGAACTCAAGCAGGAAGTCGAGAACAGTCCGTATCTGAAGCTGGTAAAGGCAGGCGATGTCTGGGTTGTGATGAACGAGAAGGCGCATTCTGGCTGGATCGAAGAGGAGGAGGCGTTCGGCCCATCGCCCCTAGCGTGGTTCAGCAAAGATGGATTCTACTACATGGTCGGCGTTCACGCTCCACTAACACCCCAGGACTTGGTAAAGGTCATAGAGAGCATGAAGCCTCCAAGCTGACATCCACCCACCCTCTTTTTCTTTCCTCAACTCCCTCTACGCGATTCTCTTCCTGAGCTTGTACCTTCCGTCCTTGAGCCGCATGACGCCCCGCCCTACTGATGCCTAGCTCCGTCTGTTGCCATCCTCCGACGGGCATACACAAGATGCCTCGGCCTGTGTCTATTCACCGATTATCTGGAGCACAAGCTCTCGCTTCCGGCTGTGAACGTCGAGTTCGATGAACGCGATCTGTTGCCACGTGCCGAGAGCTAACCGCTTGTCGTTGAAGGGCACCGTAAGACTCGCGCCTAGCAGCGAAGCCCTGATGTGCGAGTGCCCGTTCCCGTCATGCCACGCCTCGTCGTGCGCGTACGGGATTGCTCGAGGAACGAGCCTATCAAGCATCGCCTTAAGGTCCTTCTTGAGCCCTCCCTCAAACTCGACCGTAGCTAGGGCGCCCGTGCTCCCAGCCACAAAGACGGTCACGATTCCGTCACTGAGGCCGGAGGCTCTAACTGCCTCAGCTACGTCGCCTGTGATGTCTCTTGTGTCCAAGGAGTCGCGTTCCCCCAGCGTAGAGAACTGCAAGCGCCTAGAGACAACCTTCACTCAAGACACCCCACGTATAGAAACGCGGCGTGGCTTATCCGCTTACCCCTCAGCGTCAGAAGACAGGCAGCACCTTTGACCTTCGCTACGAGTGCGCTCGCGCACGGACCTACGGTTTCACTCCTAGCCCCTTGAGCCAACCATCATTCCCAGTGAATTCTTAAATAACGGTTGGAGCCCATATCCGTGCAGAGGGAGCCAAGTGAGGGATCGAGAAATCCTCTCCCGGTAGTTGTCCGCCTAACGCGGTTAGGCCCAACCGTGGAAAGTTAACGAACCCGTGCCCTCGCCGTCGAGTTGCCGCTGGCTTCCGGACGATACGACAGAGCGCTTACCTTGGAGGCTGAGAGAGACCTTGTTTACGCCAGTAGGGTCAGAGGTTGACTTCCCAAAGCTTGAACACCGCATCCTTAGGCTCTGGGCCGAGGTCGACGCCTTCAACCGGCGAAGGGCCTTGAACGAAGCGAAGCCGCGGTGGTCCTTCATAGACGGCCCGATCACGGCCAACAACCCTATGGGCGTCCACCACGCCTGGGGCCGGACCTACAAGGACCTCTTCCAGAGGTACCGGGCTATGAGGGGCTTCCAGCTCCGGTACCAGAACGGCTTCGACTGCCAAGGCCTCTGGATCGAGGTTGAGCTCGAGAAGGAGCTGGGCTTCAAGTCGAAGAAGGAGATAGAACAATACGGCGTCGCGGAGTTTGTGAAACGGTGTAAGCAACGCGTTCTCCAATTCGCCGCCAAGCAGGTTGAGCAATCGGTTCGACTCGGCTACTGGATGGACTGGGATGACCCCAAGCTCCTCAGGGAACTCGCCGAGAAACTTGACACACCCGAGGAAACGGTCACGGTTCGAGGACCCTCCGGCGGCCGCCTCTCAGGCACCGTCGAACAGGTTGTCGGCCAGCTGGGCACGCCTGGGTTCGGCGGCTCCTACTTCACCTTCTCCGACGAGAACAACTACAGCATCTGGGCTGCGTTGAAGAAATGCCATGAGCGGGGATGGATCCGAAAGGGGAGGGACGTGATGCCCTGGTGCCCCCGCTGCTCCACTGCGCTCTCGGAGCACGAGATCGCGACTGAGGGCTATCGTGAATTGACCCACCTCGGGCTGACCGTCAGGTTCCCCTTAAGAGAAAGGCCTGGCGAGTCGCTGCTCGTCTGGACAACTACGCCCTGGACTCTGACGTCCAACGTCGCCGTGGCGGTCCACCCCGACATCGCGTACGTGAGAGTCCGTGCAAACGGTGAAGCCCTAATACTGGCTAAGGCCGGGCTCCAGCGAACGATCACCGGGGAGTACCGAGTGCTCGAAGAGGTCGACGGCATGAGCCTTCAAGGCCTGACCTACGACGGGCCTTACGACGAGCTCCCAGCGGTCAAGAACGAGAAGGCTGCTGAAGCGCATCGTGTGGTGCTCTGGGACCAAGTGAGCGAGTCTGAGGGAACGGGCATCGTACACATAGCTCCTGGGTGTGGGAAGGAGGACTTTCAGCTCGGGTTGGAGAACGGCCTTCCCGTCGTCGCACCATTGGACGACTTCGGCGTCTTCACCGACGGTTTCGCGTGGTTGACGGGCAAGCACGCGTACGATGTTGCTCAGCCGATCGTGGACGACCTCCGCGGAAGAGGCCTGCTCTTCAAGGTGGAGAGCTACACGCACCGATACCCGGTCTGCTGGCGATGCGAGAGCGAACTCGTCTTCAGGCTTGTCGATGAATGGTTCATCCACATGGGCGAGAAGCTTGACAAACCGCTTGAAGAGTTGACCGAGCAGGAGAAGACTAGGAATCTGCGCTATCAGATCATGGAGTCCGCTAAGCAGGTACGTTGGATTCCAGGCTTTGGCCTCCAGCAGGAGCTTGACTGGCTGCGCAACATGGGAGACTGGATGATCTCGAAGAAGCGTTACTGGGGGCTGGCCCTACCCATCTGGGAATGCTCTCAATGCGGCGGATTCGACGTTATCGGCAGCGAGGACGAGCTTCACGCACGCGCAGTTGAAGGCTGGGAGAGCTTCGAAGGACACACGCCTCACAGGCCCTGGATCGATGCTGTTCGTATCAGATGCTCAAGATGCGGAGCTGTCGTGTCGCGGATACCGGATGTGGGAAACCCCTGGCTCGACGCAGGGATCGTCGCCTACTCAACCCTCGACTATAGACACAACCGGGAGCTATGGGCGAAGTGGTTCCCCGCAGACCTAATCTGCGAGTCGCTCCCGGGCCAGTTCCGCAACTGGTTCTACTCGATGCTAGCTATGAGCACGATCCTTGAGAAACGGACGCCCTTCCTAACCTGTTTCGGCCATGGCAGTGTGCTCGCCGAGGACGGCCGTGAGATGCACAAGTCCTGGGGGAACGCGATCTGGTTTGACGACGCCGTTGAGACGATGGGCGCCGACGTGATGCGTTGCCTGTACTGTTCAAGCGAGCACGAGGAGGACCTGCTTTTCGGCTACAAGAGAGCCGACGAGGTTAAGCGTAGGTTCTTGCTTCCCCTCTGGAACGTCTACAGCTTCTTCGTCACTTACGCGAACCTTGACGACTGGAAGCCAGGCTCAGAGCCGGTGGAACTGACCCTCCTCGACCGTTGGGTACTGGCCAAACTCCAAGTGCTCATCCAACACGTAACGGAGAGCCTCGAGAGCTACGATGTACGGTCCGCGACGATCAGCGTGGAGAGATTTGTGGAAGAGCTCTCTACCTGGTACGTGCGGCGATCACGCCGGAGATTCTGGAAGAGCGAAGCCAGCATGGACAAGAACGCGGGCTACGCCACGCTCCACCGCTGCCTCACCACGCTTGCAGCGCTGCTCGCGCCATTCACGCCCTTCCTAAGCGAGGAGATCTACCGGAACCTAGTATGCAACGTGAGACCTGAGGCCCCAGAGAGCGTGCACCTGAACGATTGGCCTCTCCCGGATAAAGGGCTGGTCGACGAGAAACTCCTAGCTGACATGGATCTCGGCATCAAGGTCAGTAGCCTAGGACGTGCCGCCCGGAACAAGGCGGGCATAAGGCTTCGCCAACCCTTGGCAAGGGCTCTGATAGCCGCCCCGCCTGAGACAACAGCCCGCCTCCAGCGACTGGCCGAGACAGTCAGGGAGGAACTCAACGTCAAGGAGCTGGGCTTCGCGGACCCGAAGGCGATCGTGACCTACGAGGTGAGGCTGCGACCTGAGGTGTTAGGCCCGAAGCATGGTGCGCTCCTGCCAGAGATCCGAGCCGCGGTCGCAGGGGTCGACCCGGACTCATTGGCCTCCATGTTGCAGAAGGGCGTAGAAGTAACCCTAGAGGTGGCGGGGCGAGCAGTCACATTGCTCCCTGAGGAGGTAGAGATCAAGACACATCCCAGAGCTGGATACGCCGTAGCCGAGGAAGACGGGATCATCATCGGCGTACACGCCCAAGTCTCGGAGGAGCTCAGGATAGAAGGTTTAGCCAGGGACATAGTGCGCAGGATACAGGACCAACGGAGGGAGGCCGGGTACAACATCGCAGATACTATCCGGATCTGCTACGAGGCGGGACCGAAGCTCTCAAGGGTCTTCGCATCTTGGGGGAGCTACATAGCAGCTGAGACGTTGGCGGTCAGCATCGAGAAGTCTGAACCGCCCTCTGGCAGCCATACGGCCGCCTTCGAACTCGACGGGGAAACGCTCAAGATCGGCCTGATCCGGCAGACTCACGCTTAGGCGGGTGCGGCGAGATCGGTCAAGGCGGCAGGAGTTCGTCCCCATCGATTGCGACATCGATGACCGCCGAAGAGCCTCCGCGAACCGCAGCCGCAGCTCTTTCCAACGCGCCACGTATCTGGCCGGGTTTCTCGACGCGCTCCCCATAGCAGCCGTACGCTTCGGCCAGCCTCACGAAGTCTGGGTTAACAAGGTCAGTCGAGATGAATCGGCCTCCGAAATCCGTCCGCTGCTGATGCTTAATCGTTCCAAGAGCTTGGTCGTCCATGATGCAGACTGTCAAAGCGATTCCCTCCTGAGCTGCGGTCGCTAACTCATACATGGTCATGACGAAGCCCCCGTCGCCCGTTACCGCCACAACCTCACTATCTTCCTTGGCCAGTTTGCAGGCTATGGCTGCGGGAAGCGCGTAGCCCATCGGTCCGAACGCGCCTGATTGGATCCAGGTCCTAGGCCTATAGATGTCGAGGAATGTGGCTGCCCACATCTTGTTGTTCCCCGCATCCATCGTGAAGACTGTCTCCGGGGCGTATAAACGTCTGAGCTCAAGGCATAGCCTCTGAGGCTTGATCGGCGCCAGTTCTAGGCTAACGAGTTCGGCACAGTGAGAGGACCATTCGGCCTTTGCTCTGCTCAGCTCGCTGAGCTGATGCGATGAGCCAAGGGTTCTAGGCGGAGTCAGGGTCTGGACTTCGGCGAGTAGGTCGCTGAGGATGCCCGCAGCATCTCCAACGATCCCGAGGGCTACAGGGCAGTTTCTCCCGATCTCCTCCGGGTCCACATCGGCCTGTATCAGGTTGACGCCGGGCCTCACTGCCCTCCAATGCCTTGTGCTCAACGATGAGAACCGGCAGCCCACGCTGAGGATCACGTCTGCGCTCTCCAGCAGCCGGTCTGTGTAACGTCTTGCGTGGACCCCCATCCTTCCCCCTGAGAGTTCATGGTCCTCAGGAACGACACCTCGCCCGTTGAACGTTGTAACGATCGGGGCCGCCAGATGCTCAGCAAGAGCCATCACCTCCTGGATGGCTCCTCCCCCTGCATAATGCGCGCCGCCGCCTGCGATGATGACTGGGTTCACGGCTTTGACGAGCAGTGAGGCAGCGCGGGCGGCGACGCTGGCAGCCGCCCTGCTAGGGCGGGAAGGCAGGTAGCTCTCAAGCGCGGTCTGCTCGAACTCGACCTGTTGCCGCTGGACCTCGACGGGAAGGTCCACGTGAACAGGGCCAGGCCTCCCCGTCACCGCCTTCACGAGGGCCCTCCTAACCGTAGCAGCTGCGCTACTCGCCTGAACCACTTGGATGCTCTCTTTCACGACAGGTCTGAAGAGCGCAACATGGTCGAGCTGCTGGAAGCCGCCTTTATCCCTCTCAGCTAGCGGCTGTTGGCCTGTCAGGGCGAGGACAGGGCTTCGATCCGTCCAAGCCGTTGCGACGCCTGTGAGGAGATTCGTAGCGCCAGGGCCTCCCGTGCCATCGCAGACACCAACGGAACCGGTGAACTTCGCGTAGGCATCTGCCATGTACGCGGCAGCTTGCTCATGCCTCGTCAAAACATGTCTCACGCGTGACCCGTAGAGCGCATCATAAAACGGAGCGGTCTGTGACCCAGGCAGCCCGAAGACCAGGCGAACCCCTGAAACCTCCAGCGTCCTCACAACAGCCTCGGCAGCGTTCATCCCAATCAGCCAAGACTCACCTTACCTCAGCTCAGTTAAGGTTACGCGGCTCGCCGAAGGACGAGGAGACGCGATCGCTCGTCAGCCTACACGTTCCCTAGACCATTGGAACTCCTTCCAATGCAACGTAGGCCTTCTTCCTCAGGTAGGCCACGGCGATGCCTGCCTCTCTCAACCGCTTTCTCAAAGCTGAATCATTGGTGGCAACGACGAGGCGCTCATCCGTCGCAACTTCGAGGATGATATCATCTGCAGGCTTTCCCGGCTTGGCTCTATGGCTCAGAACGGTGCAACGGTCCGCGAGCCTAAGGGCGAGCTGGGCTTTTCTTCCCTTTTCTGCGCGTCGAGCTGCAAGTCTCTCAAGCTCTTCAAGCGTTTGGGGAAGTATGAGGCACTCGATTCTCGTGTTGAGGGCGCTCTCTAGGCCTTGGAAGATGTCCACATGGAACTGAGCGGGTACCATGAGGAAATTCGAGTCGAGTAGAACCTTCACTGGCATCTAGGCTACCTCAAGATGCCGTAGCCTATGAGCCTCCATCGTTCTCCTATTCTTCGGCTGATCGCCACCCTTTGGCCTTCCATCGCGCAGACGGCACGCTTGAGAGGGACGACCACATGGTCCTTCTTCGAACTGCTCACGAGACCTGATGTCACCGTGGTTGCAGCGTTGAGAAGCAGGGGTTCACCGAGCTTAATCGGGTCGACCTTCACCAAGTCAGTTGTGCCCACCGCTATGTCGAATAGCGTCACGTCCAGGTCCAGCTGAGACCTTACTTCAGGCAGCGAACCTGGCTTTCCGAGGAGATTTCCGACCAACTTGTCGGCCTTCGTGATACTCGGGTCGAGTCTTGTCCCAACCCCGACGAGGCCTCCAGGCATTGCCCTCTCAACGCCCCGGTTTCCATAGTGGAGGCTCACGACAGTGGTGAAGAGTGGCTCGTACACCCCCTTTTTCTCAACCCTCATGCCCGGCCGAATCTCGATCTCATCACCTATGCCCAGAGCCCCTTCGACCATCGAACCTCCAAGGACGCCGCCGACGAGGCTAGAGGGCTTCGTGCCAGGCTTGTTTACGTCGAATGAGCGGACGACCAGCATTCTTGCAGGCTTCGCTGGGTCACGGCTTGGTGTTGGGATCTCTCTCTCCAAAGCCTCGATTAGGTACCCTATGTTCGTTCCGTGTTGAGCCGAGACTGGAATGATCGGCGCGTCCGCAGCTATCGTGCCCTTCGTGAAGCTAATGATCTGTTGATAGTTAGCCTCGGCTGCCTGACGGTTTACGATGTCGATCTTGTTCTGGACGATGACTAGGTCCTTCAAGCCCATTATCTCTACGGCGGCCAGATGCTCCCTTGTCTGCGGCTGAGGGCACGGTTCATCGGCCGCGATCACAAGGATAGCTCCGTCCATCACGGCGGCGCCGCAGAGCATCGTAGCCATCAGTATCTCATGGCCGGGAGCATCGACGAAGCTCACGGTTCTAAGGAGTTCCGCATCACCGCCGCAACTCGGGCAGGTGGCCTTTACTGAGTAACATTCAGGAGGCGGGCAAGCAGGGCATTTGTAGAAACTCGCATCTGCGTAGCCCAGCTTGATCGTGACGCCTCTTCGAAGCTCCTCGCTGTGTCTGCTCGCCCAAACACCTGTCAGGCTCTCGACGAGCGTCGTCTTCCCATGGTCTACATGACCGACAGTGCCAATGTTCGCTTCAGGAGGCTTCGGTGGCACAACCGTCATCTCTCCCCTTTTCCTCCAACCTCCTCGGCCACCGCCGGCTCTGCCGATACAACCTTCAGGTTGATCTGCATAACGTCCTCAGTTATCGTGTTCCCTCTGACTAGCTTCCTCCTCCTCTCGCCTCTCACACGCGGGTTGAACCCGGTCTCGCCGCTCAACAACACGCTCTTCTTAGCCCCTCCCCTAACGTTCGAGCGTAGAGGAAAACCGTCCTTGTCGCTGCCCCCGGTGATAAGCAATAGCTCGCTGCCGAGCCCGATCACAGAGCCATCCAAGGTCTCTCCTAGCTTCCTCCCTAGGAAGGGGACGGCGCTCGGTCCTTCGACCTCGACGCTCTTCGACTTCCCAGTCTCAGGATCCGAGATTATCAGCTTGTACTTAGGCAAGCTCGGCCTCCAAATGGATGGTTAGAATAGCCGTGCCAAGGTTCATTTAAACCTTCCTCGGCTAGCGCCCGTTCAAGGCGTACCACTCAGAGGCGCCGAACGTACTTGAGAGAACTCATGTCAAAGGACAGATCGAACGACGTTGACGGCCACACCTGAGAGAAGTGCACTGTCAGCGTCGAGGATATGGCGAAGACACGAGAGGAGACCCGGCGATCGCTATGGAAGGCCGCTGTGCTTATTCGCACTAGTAGCCGGGCAGTCGGAATCGGGCGGCTTGTTTCCGTCCACACGACGCCGACGCAGTATGATCGATATGGTAGCTGGGCCGCAGATGTGCGCTAGAGACCCCAGAGAGGATTAGCCTTTCTGTAGATCTCGACTGTCTCTTGGAGGACTTCTCGTTCATCTGGGCTTAGGAGGGAGGCGAACCTCTCGATAAGTGCCTTTGCGTGTCTCTCCGGGACCTGGACGTAGAGCGTCTCTCCCTCGTTTACCTGCCTTCCCACGGTCGGGCCCTCAAGCGAGATGGCGACCTCCATTCCGCTAATGGCCTCTGGGATGTTCTTTCCCTGTTCTTGGATCTGGAGGATCGTGCCAACTTCCTCTCCGTCAGCGTTCATCACGGGCCACTTGGGCTTCACCTTTCCAGCCAGAACCTCAACGCCCACGATCGCGGGTTTGCTTCGCCTGAACACGTACCCTGGGATTACCCGGACCTTGCCTGGGATAACCAGCTCCTCAAGAGCCTCTCTGAGCCGTCTCTCTTCCTCGCTCTTCATCCACTCCGTGTAGACGTCCAAGAGCTGGTATATGATGTCATGCTTGAAGATCCTCACCTCGCCTGCAGATTCCTTCTCGGCGTCAGGCAGCACCCTCACGTTGAAGGCGAGGATCGCCCCGTAGATGGGGTTAGTGCGACCGACCACCTGCGCCTCGACCACATCTCGCTTGGAGACATCGCCTATGTCCGCCATCCTCACCGGGATGCCTCGGTTGTCAAGCTCACCCTTCAGAGCCTCCAGGGAGCCTAGCGTGTCAGCCTTGAGAACGACGCCTATGCGGTCAGTTATGATCCTGAACCTGTTGATCTCCTCAACCACCTCCACCTCGTATGCCTCAGGCGGCATCCCTGGGGGTACGCCATACAGTGGCGAGCCCGCTAGGGCCTCCTCGAGCCCGGGCGCCACTATCTTCACTCCCGCCGCCGCAGTGACCGTGTCCACGGGGGTGAAGCCTCCTGAGGGAGCCCTCATCTCTTCCAGGGGTTTCGGGGCGAGGAGAGCTCTGACTCTGACCGCAAGTGGCCCGTTCTTGCCTGCTAGGACGACGGTGTCGCCCTCCTTGAGGACCCCGTCATAGATGATGGTGTTCAACGTCGTGCCCAGGCCGGGTTCCTCCTTCACCTCTAGAACCGCGCCTCTCGCTGGGCCTTCTGTGGCCTTCAACCGGTCCTTCATGTAGTGCTGTGTCAGCCCCAGTAGGACGGCTAGCAGGTCTGGGATGCCTTCCCCGGTCTTAGCGCTGACTGGGACGATCGCCACGGTTCGCGAGAAGTCTCTGACCCTGTCGAGCCTGTCCGACCTGAAGCCTACACGTGAGAGGTCGCCTATGATCCGATACAGCCTCTCGTCTAGGCTCCTCTGGACGTCCTGCTGTTGGCGCTGAAGGGAACTCAAGACCGGCTCGGCTGGGTGAGCGCTCCAACCCGGTATCAGGTCGATCTTGTTCGCCGCCACGAGAAAAGGGGTCTTCCTTGCCTTCAGCAGTTCGATAGACTCGTAGGTCTGGGCCTCGACGCCCTTGTTGGCGTCAACGACGAGTATGGCGATGTCTGCGACTGAGCCCCCTCTCATCCTTAGGTTCAGGAAGGAGCTGTGGCCCGGCGTGTCGATGATGAGGAGCCCGGGGACAGTGATCTCCCATTTGAACTGCTCCAACATGGGTGCGCATACGGCCTTCAACGCGTCCGCTGGGAAGAAGCTCGCGCCAATATGCTGGGTTAGAGACCGTGCGAGTTCTCGCTCGCAGCGAACATCTCCCCAGGCTCCTTCAGAGCGATGGCGGTCCCGCGGATCTTGTCCAGCAGCGTTGTCTTGCCGTGGTCTACCTAGCCTAGGCCGGGATGCCCGGCTTCAAATGGCCTAGAACCACGGCAATAGGCTGTCTTAAGTACATAGGCCTCCTCCCAGGTGCCCCGAACCCAGGTGCCTCGATAATCGGCCCCGCAGTTTAATAACTTGTCTGCAGCTGTCCCACTGGCCTGAAGGCTGTGACGTTCACCGGCCGAGAGATGACCGAGGCGGCCGAGGGTTCATTCTTTGATGGGGCGGGCACTCGCCGATGAATGTTGCCTCCCCTCAAATCGGTGTCAACCCCGAGCGTATGTTCCAGCGCCCTAGTGGGAGCGCAGTCTGCATCCACGTTTGAACGAAGACGCTGTATCACCGAGTGTTACTTGCACGTAGTACGAAGGCTTAAAGCCGATCGATGCGAGCCTAGCGGCATCCGTAGCCCGTCGGGCGTGGATCAGGTTTCATGAGCATTGAGAAGCACTTTGACTGGGACTCGTATGAGGCGCCCTCCTACAAGGCACCGGTGAGGTTCGGCGGACTCTTCATCGTGACCGAGGCCCTCGTAAGGAGGTTGCCCTACCCGATGAGAGTCTTCGGATGGAGGGGTCTGGCTAGGGATCCGGCCTATTCACCGCCCGCCTTCGAGGTCTACGATGGGGCCGAGATCTGCAGACCCGACAGAGGTGTCATCCTCGAGGAGTACGAGTATCACGAACATAGAGTCGCGGAGGTCTTCCCTAGGAGGGAACTCACGGACTCGGAGATATTCAAGTCGATAAGGACCCTCTTTAAGCACTCATGCACTGAGTTCCTAGATGACATCCACATACCCGCTCTGCTTCACATGGGAAGCTATGGGAAGTCCATCTTCAACTACAGCCTTGGCATAGCCCGATACTTGGATTCAACCGTCAAGGTTTCGAATGACTGGCATGCCATCCCCGGAGGATGCATCACGACCAGGATCTGCAGCCCCCGCACGCCTTGGGCGGTCTTCCTACACTCGGATGAACCCGGAAGGCGAGGAGGCATCTCGCACAAAGGGAACGTACCAAGCGAGGAGTACCCTAACGGTAGGTTCGCAGGCAACAGGTTGATCCGAGACCTAGAGATGATCGGCGTCAAGACGGCTGACCTGGTTCTCACGCCTAGTAAACTGATGGTGGACGAGATCAGGTTCTTAGCCGCAGGACACGGCCTACCTGACCAATGCCTCAGAAAGGTCTTCGCGGTCTACCACGGGGTTGACACCAAGCTCTATCATCCGATGGATGTGAAGATGCCTGAGAAGAGGCGGATACTGTACATCGGCCGCTTAAGCCCGGTGAAAGGTGTCAATCGGCTTATTGAAAGCTATGGGATTCTAAGGGAGAGATTCCCTGACCTGGAGCTGAAGCTCATAGGAGACGGGGAGCTCCGAGGCGGAGTCATGGAATTCCAGAAGACGGTGCCAGACCTGATCTTGGACACTGAATGGCATAGCGTGCCCGAGAAAGTCGAGGAGATCAACATGGCGACCCTCTGCGTCTTTCCATCGCTGTACGAGCCTTCAGGCCAGACACATTTCGAAAGCATGGCGTGTCAGAAGCCTACCGTCATAGGGAACGGAGGGTGGCGTGAACATACGGTGCAAGACCGGACTGCCGTCTGGGTTGACCCTCGCAGCCCGGCCGACGCAGCGGAGAAGATAGGCGGACTCCTCGTCAAGGACGAGTGGGCACAAGAGATCGCTGCGAACGCGAGAGACGCTGTGGTGAAGTACTACGATTGGGACGATGTCGCTAGGAGAGCGTACCCGCACATATTCGGGCGCCTGCTAGACAGAGAGATCGAGCGGCTGAAAGAGCTAGAAGACGAGCTATGCCCTAGCCCTAAGGAGTTCCAGCCATTCCAGCCCTAGGCAAGGGACTGCCGTCAACCCGCCCGGTTCTCCCTAAGACGCTCAGATGGGATGAGGCAGAGGAACTGTACGGGCTTCGACCCGGGGTTGCTGAACTGATGCTGCTCGGCCGGTAGTATGAAGATGACATCTCCCTTCTTGAAGGCCTTCTCAGCAGAGCCACCTCGGACTAGGCCCGTCCCTTTCAGCACGAAGACCTCGTGTTCCCATGGATGGCTGTGGAGCGGCGTCGAACCCCTAGGCGAGACCTCGAACAATCGCATGTAGAAGTTCTCCGCACCTGTTTCTGACGTGATAAGCCATCGCACCTTCACCCCGCGCGATCCCTCTCCTGCGTCCTGAAGAGGGACTTCCTCATGACTGAAGAGCTTCACAACCTTCCCCCTCCTGAGATGAGGAGGCGACAGGGCGATTTAACCGGTTTCCCTGACCCTCATTGGCATGGCTTGTCTGGCAAAGAGTCGTGAAGCCTCTCGAAGCAAGGGAGGGGCTAGAATCTGAGGCCGCATAGGAGCGCGATGAAAAGCGACGAAGCAGTCAGGTCGGCTGAGCTGCCGGGGTTGAGCTGTCCTCCGCTTCTCTGAAGCTTCTCGTCAAGCTTTGCCAGAGCCTCCTGTCCCCGCCTGCTCGTTAAGCCTCCTTCACGGAGCACGGCTCGAGCCTCCTCTGAGACGGCGAGGGCCTCGGTCAGTCCTATCTCAACCGCCTTTTCAACGTCGTCCGTCTTCCTGAGCCCTACCTTGCGAGCTATGAATGTGTCAGGCTCCCTCGCGAGGATCGCCAGGAAAGCGTGGACGGTCGCAATGTTGATGTCCCCGGTGTTCTGCAGAATCTCCAAGAGAGCAGGATAGCCGACCTGAAAAGACATCTTCATCCCAGTCGACCATTCCCTCGCTACCGCATCCCATTTGCTCGCAGACCCCATCGCGGCCCACAGTGTCACAGCGCCTCGACGCAGCTTCTCCGAGGCGGATTCATCACGCACATCGGGTGCGGCGAGGCCTGAGGCCGTGCCCAGCGCTGAGACCCCTGCCTCTGCTATCGCACCGTAGACATTCACCGCGTCCTCAACAGTCGTAGCCTCCATAAGCCGGGTCGCGACTGCCCTCAAAGCGACGGGTTCAAGCTTGCCCTGAGAGGCAACCACATAGCCTGCCCCAGCGGCAAGCGGCGCAAAGAGCAGGCATGTGCCAAGATGAGTGTTCCCTCCCCTATGCCATCGTCTGATGTCCGCGACCATCGTCCTCACGCCTCGTCCTATCTCCACCTGTGAGTCAGCGAGTTGCCCTAGGCCGCACCTCACGCCTCTGGCCGCAACCTCCCTCGTGGCAGGACCCAAGGCCACTCCGCCAGCGAGGAAATGTTCGAACCGCGTATCGGGGAAATCGAAGGCTCTGTGGACGTTTCCAGGCTTGGGCGTTCCGCTTACCTCCAGACAGGCAGCAAGCTGGGCTGCCCTCATGATGTCATCGCAGGCCTGCTGCAACTGGGGTTTCACGGTAGACGTTCCCCGCATGGGTTACTCGAATAACGGCGCATCCTGAACGTAGCTTCTCCCGGTTCTAAGGGCGACCTCGGCTTTTCCAAGCTCCAATCCGAGGTAGGCGGCGTGTTCCAGCGTCGATACGAGCCCTCCGTCCACTAGCGCCTTGTAGACAGTCTCCGCCCCCTTTCCTTTTAGAACCACGTCGGGCATGCTCGATTCGCCGGGTCCGAAGTGGGCGGCTACGAGCTGGCCAGTTCCTCGATCGACCAAGACCTTAAAGCAGCCCCTCGGGTCCATCCTCAAACCTGGGCTTCTGTCTACCTCGATAGCTTTGGCTGCCCGCTCTTGGCTCACGTCGTAGGGCTCTTCCTTAGCTCGCTTCTCATGGTACAAGAGTAGGCTAAGCCCCAGGTCCTTAGGAACAGACCCGCGCGTCCTAGCCAAGGTCATCATCTTCGACGCTGTGGTCAGCTCCCTTACGCATCCTCTGGTCTTGTCGCTGTTCTCTGTCGTCAGGAGGATGCTGCCCCCGACCTCCGCAGCGATGCCTGCGAGAAGCGCGTTCACTCCGGCAGAGTCGGCGTCGAGAAGCTCGGTCACGTTACCTACGCCGAAGAGCAGTGGCACATTTGGGTTTCTCTCAGCGAAGGCTGCGTAAGCCACAAGTGAGGGCACGATGCCCGGCGAGCACAAAGGGTCAAGGATCAGGTCTGCGATCAGGCGATGCATCCCCAGGGCTCTTGCCTTCCGGATTAGTTCCTCAAGCAAGGCGACGCGTTCCATAGGCTTCTTCGGGAATCTGCCCTCAACGTGGTTCGCTGGTATCACGACTGCTGCCGCGTTCCCGGCCACGTTGGCCACCTGAGCGAGGTTGCCTCCATCAACGCTCAGGATGAGGTCTACGCCTTCATCCACGGCGGCCTCGATCTCGTGAACGTTCAAAGTATCGATGCTGATGGGATGGTCGGAGACTCTCCGAACTGCCTTCACGGCGCGAGCTGCGTCATCTGGCTTGCTCTCCCCGACTTGCATGCCTAGGTCTATGATATCTGCACCAGAGTCTAGGTAATACCTGGCCTTCTGCTGGATCTGCTCGTCTGAAAGCAGCGGCACGTCTATGATCTCGGCCATAACCCGAGGAGGGACGCCCCTGCCGAGAAGGAGCTTTCCGACCTGCACTCCGCCCTCGGCGAGGGGCACGTTCGCGTACCTGGCTTCGATCGACGCAATCTCCCGCCCGGCCTGAAGCTGAAGCTCTGCTCTCAAGATATCGCAGGCTGGAACCGTCTTCGATAGGGTGACTCGGCCTAGGGCCTCTATGACCCAGGGGAGATCAGCCGCATACCGAGGCCCCTTGAACGCCGGGATCCCCAGGGTGTCGTCCACGGTTGATACGTCTCCTGCCACGAGGCCGGGCACTAGGATCACGTGGAAGCCTTGAACCCCCCGCTCCTTCAAGTCGCGAGCGATGCGTCCAGGCGTTAGAAGCGCGGCGACTGAAGCATCGAGGGCTATGACCTCGACGTCACGGAGTTCCTTCAGGTGCCTCCTGACGGTCTCCTCTGCAAGCTTCGCTGTGACGATAAGCACCTTCACGCGGTGGTCTCCCCCTTTCTCGTTAGGAGAAGAGGTCTAAGCGCGTCCTCAATCTCGCTTGGATGCTCCAAGACCGTGATGCCCTCCATCGCTTGCAGTAGCTCGGCGTTTCTTGCATCAATCGGCCTCACCTTCGCTTGAACCTTCTCGCCGCGCTTGATCGCGTTGAATCGGCAGGCGGTGAGGCAGAGGCCACACCCGATGCACAGCGACGGAACGAGCACGGGCCTCCCCTCGACCTGTTTGAAGGCGGAGTAGGGACAAGCTACTGCAGCTGGGCAGGGCTGACAGGCAACGCATTGAGCCCCATCCAAGCGGTGTGGAAGAGTTGTCTCAATGATGCCCTCCTCTAGGTCTGTCGGCACGATGAAGACCGGAACCGACCCCCGCTGAGCCTCCGCCACAGCGTTAGTCACCAACGAGTCGGAGATGCCGTGGACGATCTTCGCGACCGTGTTCGCTGTCGCTGGAGAGACTAGGAGGGCATGGTACATGCCGCGGTAGAGCCTTCCCGCCTTGAAGGCACTCGCTCCTTGATCCTCATCGGTGAACACCTCTTGATAATAGCCTCCCGGCGAGATCCTACTTAGACCGTCCCAAAGCCCGTAAGCTCTGACCACCTCTACGCCGGCCTTGGTCAAGAACGTCGTCACCAGTACGCCTTGAGACCTTGAGAGGTTATCGACCGAGGAGAAGGTCTCCTTCAGATAGTGCCCTCCCCCTGTGATCCCCCACGCGACGCGGGCTACCGTACAATGTCCTCCTTCGAAGTTGCTCAGTCCTTCTCTCTGGCTAGGCGGTAGCTTCTCGCCGCGGAGGTTACCGAGAGGCTCCGCATATAAAGCTGCCCTCCTCTGCTGGATGGAGGCCACAATGTCCCAGATGGACAGTACTCTTCGTCTGCTTCTCTGGTCCAAGCGGGAGGAATGGCAATCGTCGCACAGACTCGCTCGTTCGGTCTCCTGGCAGCGAGTGTGCAGGGCCTGACTCGTTTCAAGGAAAGCCCAGGCGCGAAGCTGGCTGAAAGCGTGGTGGTCTGCACGGCTTTATAGGCTGAGGCTGCGATAGGCGAAGTCCACGGCGGTAGCCATGTTCCAAGCCTCAGCCGGGGGATCGGCGTCGTGCTCTAGAACGGCTGGAAAGATAGGGATCATCGGGGCTGGGAAGATGGGGGAAGCCCTCGTCTCCGGCCTCCTTCGGTCAGGCTCCACGAGCCTGGACGATATCTTGGTCACGGACATTCTACCAGAGAGGAGGCAACACGTGGCCAAGACTTACGGCGTCACCTGCCTTGACGACAACGCCGAGCTCGTCAAGCTTTGCAGAATAGTGATCATCGCGGTCCAGCCGAGAGATGTGAAGACGGTCTTAGCGTCCATTCGCTCTGTGCTCACGAATGACCATGTTCTCGTCTCGATTGCCGCCGGGGTAGCGACCAGCTTCATTCTGAAGGAGCTTGGGAAACAGCAGCCGCTCATCAGGGCTATGCCGAACAACCCATGCGTCGTAGGCGAGGGCATGATCGCCTTAGCGCCTACACCAGCCGTAAGCCGGGAGCAGCTAGAGAGCGTAGAGGCGATCTTCGCCTCGGTGGGCAGGGTGACTCTCGCTGAAGAGAGGCACTTCGACATCATCACGGGTCTTAGCGGCAGTGGCCCGGCCTATGTCTATCTCATGATTGAGGCCCTCGCCGATGGCGGGGTCAGGATGGGACTACCCAAGAGCCTCGCGTTGGTCCTTGCA
This sequence comes from uncultured Candidatus Bathyarchaeia archaeon, assembly GCA_964427455.1. Lineage (GTDB taxonomy): Archaea > Thermoproteota > CALKCG01 > B24 > JAWCPE01 > JAWCPE01. Next base: position 138,856 of record CAYRUY010000001.1, read on the forward strand.
GCCCAAACGATGCTTGGGTCAGCCAAAATGGTGCTCTCCAGGGCGGAACACCCCGCCAAGCTGAGGGACGAAGTAGCAACCCCAGGCGGGACAACCGTTGAGGGAATCTACGAGTTGGAGAAGGCCGGGGTCCGGGCTGCCTTGATGAGCGCTGTAGAGAAGGCTACCATGCGAGCTGCGAGCCTCGCCTCCACGTAGCTCCAGCTTGACACCCAGCTTGGCCACATCACCGTTGCAGGAGAACGTATCGTAAGACGGTTGGAAAGCCTTGTATGAAACAACGAAGCTCAGAGCCGTTCCATCGGCTCGGTCATGCCTAAGCCCTAGGCAGGGCGGTCGGCTTAACGCAACCCCAGCTCCCTGAGCCTGCTCTCAGTGGGTACGCCTTGCAGATCCCAGCCCCTGAGCTCGTAATACCTGCCGAGGAGTTCCTTGAATCGGACCCTATCTAGGACCGCTCCCTTGAGTGGTCCCGAGGGGATGGGGTCGTCGAAGACTCTGTCGGGCAGCCAGTCAGCTCCGGGCTTCATGCCCTGCCGCAGGTTGATCAGCCTTGTCAGATTCCATATCGCTTCAGACCGGTTCAGAAGCTCATCGAGGCTTGCGTTGACCCCTGTGGCTGCTTGGTAGAACCGCGCGTAGTATGCGGGGTCTAGCCCGAACTCGACCCATGGGAAGCGGCATACGCCTAGGCAGTCGAAGAGAGGCCTTAGGTGTTGCAGGTAGATGACCCACTTGGCCTTGTCCTCCGTGTACGTGCTCCGGTCGCTGTTCACGTCGTACGTTATGGCCCAAGCCCTATTGTGGTGCGCCCCTATGTCCGCAGTCGCGTAGGCTAAGGCCATGCTCGGCGAAGCCCTCACATCGTAGCCGCTTATCTCGAGGCCTTTGACGTGCATCGCAAACCGCTCGGAGCCCCTCCCCAGCGTTCTGCTTGCGTGAGCCACCCCCTCACCCAGAAGGATGCCGAGCCCCTTCCCATACGCGATCATCTGCAGGAGGCTCTTCAAGGCATCGAAGTTTCCGAAAGACAACTCGAGGCCGCCTGTCGCCTTCTTGTCAAGAATACCCTTATCATAGCATTCCATGGCGAAGGCGGCGATGTTCCCCGCCGAGATCGTGTCTAAGCCGAGTTGGTCGCAGAGATGATTGGCCTCTACGACCTCCTCGATGCTGTTCAAGGCGCAGTTGCTCCCTATCATCGCAGCAGTCTCATACTCGGGTCCTTCCACTCTCAACCCTCTCACGGAGTTGACCTGGCCGCAGGCCATGCTGCAGGCGTAGCAGCCCCTTCGGCCGACCCGGGTACGCGTTTCCATTGCCTCGCCATCTATCTGCCCGACGTTCTCGTACTGCGCCTCGAGGAAATTCCTGGTAGGGAGGCAACTCAGCCCATTCGCCCACTCGACGATACGCATTGTGCCCTGTCTCTGCCACAGGTCGTACTCAGGCCTCTCAGTCAGGTACTTGTCAGCCTCAGCCCAGAGGTTTCTCAGCCCGTCAGCGTCCGCGACGGGGATTCCAGCGCCGCCCCCGGCAACGAGCGCCTTGATCTTCTTATGCCCTAGAACCGCGCCTATGCCGCATCGAGCTGCTTGCCGGCCGAGAGCAGAGCCTATGCAGGCCAGCTTTACCAGGTTCTCACCTGCGGGCCCGATCACTGCGGCCTGACAGCCCCCGCCGAGGTCTCTCTTTAACGCCTGCTCCGCATCGTAGCTGAGCATTCCCCAGTAGGGGCGAGCGTCCTTGACCTCCACTCGGCCATCGTTGACGTGCACGTAGATGGGCTTGGGTGAAATGTCTTCGAGTATGACCGCGTCAAAGCCTGCTCTCTTAAGGGCGACGGCAAACTCGCCGCCCATGTTGCTGTCTCCGTACAGCCCCGTCGCAGGCGAGAAGGCTGAAAAACTCGTCTTGCTTGAACAGGGCACCGTAAGGCCGGAAAGGGGGCCTGCAGCCACCACGACCTTGTTGTCGGCGCTGAAAGGCTCAACTCTCGTCTCCGCGGTGTCGTAGAGGACTTTGGCTCCCCATCCTCGGCCGCCAACGTATCTAGCCGCATACTCTTCGTCAACCCGCTCTTGACGAACCGTGCCGTCGCGGAGGTCGACACGCGCGACCTTGAGCAGGTATCCGCCCCTTATCACTGGTCTCTACTCCGGGTCATCGTAGCTCATGCCCGAGAAGAGCAGGGAGATTCCTTTCGCCGCACGTTCCAAAGTGACCGGCAGTCAGTCTTCATGGCCGCATTTAGCTTTTGTCTAGTTCACTCGCCAAGACTGCTTCAAACATTACAGATCTCCAAGGTAACGCTAGGTTCTTGTCTTGTGTGGCTTCATGATGACTATAAGTCGGCGTGCTGCAACAACTCGGCCGGTGGATCTAATGGCCTCCTGGACAGCGGGCATCGAGGTGGTGCTCTTTGACTTCGTCGGAACCCTGGTGAGCGTCGTTGACCAGCCCGAGCTGGAGCTGAAGTCTCTGTACCAAAGCCTTGTCTCGGACGGTTTCAACGTCCCGCTTCAGTCCTTCCGCGACGCCTACGAGGCGGTTTATCATCGCTACCGCGAGATCAGGCTTCGAGAGCAAAGGGAGATAGGAAGCCCTGTCTGGGTTGCGGAGGCTCTGGAGGCTCTAGGCTTCAAAGCCAGGCCAGATGATGAAGCGGTAATCCGCGGCGTTGAGGCCTTCTTCAACCCCTACCTAGAGTCGATGCAACCCTATCCCTGCGTGGTTAGTACACTCTCTGAACTCGCCAGGCGCGGGCTCAAGCTCGGGTTGGTCTCTAGCTTCTCCTACGCTCGTGTGGTTACTGGAGCCCTCGCGCGATTCGGGCTTCAGGCTTACTTCGACGCCGTGGTCATTTCTCAAGACGTAGGTTGGCGCAAGCCGAACCCGCGAATCTTCAACGAAGCCTTGCGAAGGCTTGGAGTCGACTCGTCGTCCTCAGCCCTCGTCGGCGATGAACCTACGGACGATGTGCTAGGCGCGGCGAGCGTGGGAATGAGGACGGTGCTCGTACTCATGCCTAGAGAGGACCAGTCAAGCCTTAAGGTCTCTCAGATGCCTCGGAGACCCGACCTGATCATAGGAAGCATATGTGAACTCCCAGCTCTGCTGTTGACCCGAGAACGCGGCGCAATGCACCGCGTTAACCTCTAGCCCCTGGGGAGGAAAGCTTGTCCGCATGCGAAGGAGGCTCCTAGGATTGGCTACGGGTCGGGTGTGCTCGACAACCTCTTGCGCCCCATCCCGGAATAACTGCCAGTCATAGCCGGGACCGAAAATATTAATACTTGCGCGGTTGGATTGGGGGCTCGTCGTGGGAGGCGGGGTGGTGGCAGAGGAGCGCGGCGCGGAGTCACTTAGGCGGTATGAGGAGATCAACCAGCGTATCAAGAGGGGCGACGCTGTCGTGATGACGGCCGAGGAGTTCGTGCAAACGGTCCGGGCGACCGGGTTGGTGAAGGCTGCGAAGGAGGTTGATGTGGTTACCACCGGGACGTTCGGCGCCATGTGCAGCAGTGGAGCGTTCCTGAACCTCGGCCACGCGGATCCACCGATCAAGATGTGGCATTGCTGGCTGAATGATGTGCCAGCTTACAGGGGGCTGGCCGCTGTTGACGCGTACATCGGCGCGACCGCGATGAGCGAGTCGAAGGGCTTCGAGTATGGCGGGGGCCACGTGATAGAAGATCTTGTCAGCGGCTGCGAGGTCGAGCTGAGAGCGGACGGGTATGGGACAGATTGCTACCCGAGAAAGTACGTGGAGACCACCTTGAGCCTTGAGGACCTTAACCAGGCCGTTCTGTTGAACCCTAGGAACGCTTATCAGCGGTATAATGCGGCGACGAACAACACTGACAGGACGATCTACACCTACATGGGCGTGCTGCTACCTCACTGCGGCAACGTCACGTTCAGCGGCTCAGGACAGCTCAGCCCGGTTCACAAGGACTCGGGGCTTGAGACCATAGGGTTCGGCACGAGGATCTTTCTCGGAGGGGGCCAAGGATACATCATCGGCGAGGGCACACAGCACAGCCCGAAGACGCAGTTCGGCACGCTGATGGTGAAGGGCGACCTTAAGCAGATGGATGGCCGATACTTGAAGGGCGCAAGCTTCCACAAGTATGGAACCTCCCTCTACGTCGGTGTAGGCATCCCTGTTCCTCTGATCAACCAGAGAGTCGCCTCGACTGCCGCCCTAGGAGACGACGAGATCTATACGAACATCCTGGACTACGGCATCCCGTCGAGGGACAGGCCGAGCCTCGCCCGGGTCTCATACGCTCAGCTGAGAGCCGGGAAGGTAGATGTGAACGGGAAGAGCACGCCCTCGTCGTCGCTGTCCAGCTACAAGGTGGCCAAGGAGATCGCAGAGACCCTGAAGAAATGGATTCAGGAGGGGCTGTTCGTGTTGTCGAGGCCTATGGAACTGCTTGCGAACGATAGGGAGTTCAGGCCTATGAGGCTACGCAGAGTTGAGCCGCGCGTCGAAGACATCATGACGCGCCCCGTGGTCACAGCCAAACCCACCGATAGGATAGAGACGGTGGCATCAACTCTCGTGCGAAGCAGCATCGACCATCTACCGATCCTAGATGACGCCGGGAGACTCGCAGGCATCGTCACGTCATGGGACCTAGCGAAGGCCCTGGCCTTACGGAAGACCTCACTAGCTGAGATCATGACTACCAAGGTGGTGACCGCTCAGCCCAAGGACTCGTTGGATGTTGTGATTCAGAAGATGACCCGGTACAATATCTCGGGGCTGCCCGTGGTTGACGACGCGCAACACGTTGTCGGAATCGTCACCAGCGATGATGTTTCAAAGAAGGTTGTTGGGAGGCGACCCGCGTGAAGCTGAGATTGACGTATCCGCACGAACATGTCAACGAACCGATCCTGTCCTTGGCGGTGAAGGAGGTAGGCGTTCTCCTCAACATACTCGAGGCGACGGTGAACTCGGAGAAGGGCGAGATAATCGTCTCCGTCGAGGCCCCTGACGAACGCCTCAACAGGCTTGTCGACTTCCTGCAACGGCGAGGCGTCCATGTTGAGAGGTTGACGCAGGTTCTGCAAGTCGACAAGGAGAGGTGCACAAGCTGCGGTGCCTGCATATCACCTTGCCCCGTGGAGGCGATACGTTTCCAGCCTGACTGGTCGGTCGAGTTCATCGAGGAGAAATGTGTCGGCTGTGGCATCTGTGCCATCGCCTGCCCGGTGAGAGCCGTGAAGCTCCTGTAGTCGCGGAGATGGGACCGCGAGCCGGGCCGAGACGACCCGACAGGCTTAAGTAAGCTGGGGGTCCATCATCGTTAGCGGGGTCCTGCTATGAGTTTGACAGGGAAACGCGTCGCGATATTGGCTGGTCCTGAGTACGAGGACCTTGAGCTTCACTACCCTCATCTGAGACTGATTGAGGAAGGGGCTGAGGTTAAGGTCATAGCCGTAAGGAAGGAGGTTGTAACGGGCAGGCATGGGTTATCGGTCACCCCAGACCTTGCCGTGAAGGAGGCAGACCCGAGTAGCTTTGATATTCTCGTGATCCCGGGTGGCTGGGCCCCAGATAGGCTGAGGAGAGACCCAGACGTGCTCAGCTTTACGAAGAGGTTCTTCGAGGAAGGGAAGCTCGTTGCGGCGATCTGCCACGGTCCACAGGTTCTCATATCCGCCGGCGTGTTAGAGGGGAGAAGGCTGACCTGCGTCTCCGCCGTGAAGGATGACGTTATCAACGCGGGAGCCGAGTACGTGGACGCACCCGTGGTCCGGGACGGGAACCTCATAACCTCGAGGTTTCCAGCCGACCTACCCTACTTCTGTAGAGAGATCGTCGAGTCTTTTCGACGATAGGAGGCAAAAACTGGGAGGGCAGCGGGGTATCCGCTGCTCTAAGGCTATTCCCTGAGGAGTTTTGTGAACGTGTCGTGGTGCTCTTCTTCTACCTCTAGGATGTCCTCGAAAATCAGTCGCGTGGTGTCGTCGCCCTCTCCGTCAGCCAGGCGGATAATCGCCTTGTAGAGCTTGATGGCCTCCTCCTCCGCCTTGATGTCGGCCTGGACCATCTCTTTAACGGTTCCGCCGACGATGATGAGGTCAGGCTTAGTCGTGGGCGTCCCACCGAGGTAGAAGAGCCTCTCAGCGATCTGCTCCGCATGTTTCATCTCTGTGATCGCGATCTCCCTGAAGGTCTCATCCACGGTAGCTCCACCTATGCCAACGGCCTGAACGTGCTGCCACATGTATTGGATGGCGACCTGAAGCTCCCTCGCGATGGCTTGGTTGAGCGAATCCAACATCTTCTGACTCGGTTTCAGACTCGACCTATTCACCATATATTCCACCCTGCGTATCGATACTGGTCAGAACATGCTGCCTTATAAGAGATGCGCCTCTGAGGGCCATTATCGTTCTCACTCATCCCTCTTTGCGAACAGCTATCTTCGGGACGAACATGCCCCGTGTATGGGCTTTCTTCGCCTCCCTGAACATAAGCTCTTTAACGGCGCGCCGCCTCCATCTGGCCTCGATGAAGGCGATGAAGTACGCTCGTCTGCTACCTTTCGAGCTTGAAAGGGAGCTTGCGAGAAAGCCTGTAGCCTACGTTCCCTGGGGCGCGTTGGAGTGGCATGGCGAACACATGGCGTTAGGCCAAGACGCGTTGAAGGTTGAGAAGATATGCGACATGACTGCGGCTAAGACAGGCGGCGTCGTGCTCCCCCTGCTGTTCATCGGCTATCATACGATGCAGCTACACGGCATGCCTTACACGTTAGAGTTCAGCCGAGACCTTGTCAAAGCCACGTTCCTAGAGCTTGCCAAGCAACTGGAGCTGGCAAGCTTCAAGGTGATCGTGGTGCTCTGCGGCCACTACGGCCGGTCTCACCTCGCCGCGATCGCTGAAGCGGCGGAGGAGTACTCGAAGACGGGCAGAGCCAAGGTTCTCGCCCTGCCGGAGTACGCGCTAGTTGAGGATATGGGCTATCACGGCGACCACGCGGCTAAATGGGAGACCTCGATATTCTCGAGCCTCTACCCTGAGCTCGTGAACATGGAGCGGTTGCCTCGTGACCTCAACGTGCCCTTGAAAGGCGTCGGGGGAGAGGATCCCCGTATCCACGCCTCAACCGAGCTAGGCGTCAGGATAGTCTCAGCCATCGTTGAGAGACTGGCTCAGAGAGTTGAGGCCTTGCTCGTGCAAGAGTAGGGCGAAATCCTACCTGAGGCCTGCGGCTGTCCAGACCTTGAGCAACGCGTCCCTCGTGACTCTCACGGCTTCCAGAGCGGGCATCCCTCGAAGCTTCTGACTGAACGGCTCGGGGGTGACTGGCCCATCGTATCCTATGGCTTGGAGGCTTTCCAGAAAGCCTTTCAGGTCTATGACGCCCGTCTCGCCGGGCAGGCATCTCAGGTTGTCGATCTGCTCGTCCACCGGGACGCCTTTCGGGGCGTCGTTGATGTGCACGTAGACCACCTGGCTGCTTCTCAGCCTTCGCAGGTCTTCCACCGTGCCACGAGACGTGTACCAATGCCAGGAGTCGAGCAGGAGACCCACATTGCCGGTGCCGATCGCTTCGCAGAGCTCAAGCATGCCGTCCAGCGTGTAGATAAACTCATACCTGTGCCTCGCCCTAGAGGTCTTCGGCCCTATGAACTCCAGCCCCAAGCTACACCCATGCTCCGTTAGCAGACGGGCTATAGGTTCAAAGCGGTCCCTGTGCCAGTTGAAGTTCTCCTTGAACGGCCTCTCGTCTGAGAACGGGAGAACCCAGGTCGGCACTCTTCTTGAATCGATACTCAAAGCTACCTCGGCGAGACGCGGGAGCTGAGCCAGCCCCTCACGGTATGCAGCCTCTTCTCCGCGCCAATCCAATGGCAGGATCCAGCCTCCAGGCCGAACCCCGGCCTCTTCGAAGAGCCTCTTGACCTCTTCAAGCCCCTTCTCTTCGACATGCTTCGCAACCTCTCGGATGTCGACCTCTAGGCCCTCGAAGCCGACGCTCTTCGCGAGCTTGATCCCTTCGACAAGAGAGGCTTGGACGCCGATCGCGCCCAGGCTAAGATTTGTGAACACCGGCCACCCTCCCCCTTGATCGTATCCCGTCTACCGGGTTCTGCGCTGATTAGTCTTTCCTACGGTTCTCGCGCTCTCAGGTCTGGCGGCTACGATGCCTCTCTAGGTCCTCTCAGCTCAGCCGATTTCTTCGTGAAGAGGGGCTCTCTTATTGGGACCTAAAGGAAATAGCATAAATCCTTCAGCCGCGCATAGTATAGATGCCTTGGAGCGTATCTGGGTTGGCGAGCGAGCGGCGGCTTAACCGTGCTGTCGCGGAGAGCAAGGAAACGTTTGGCCGCGACTACGTTTCAGCCTCGTATGGCACGGAGATACCGCCTGATAACCTGGAGGAGCTTCTGAAGAGCGGCGAGCCCGACGCGGAGAAGGAGCGCGGCCGCATTGTACTTGTGGCGTCCGGTACCAGCTTCAGAGCTGAGATGGAGGCGGCTGTGTCAAAGCGAGCGCAAAGGGCCGTCTCACTGGTCGGCTAGCGATCTGCGTGACTGGCAGTTGCGTCGCGCCTCAAAGCTGAGCTTCCCCGTCTGGTCTTGAGCAGGGACTAGAGCAGGTAAAGCGCTGCGACGCCTAGGATCATCGAGACCGGCAGGGCAGGTAAGGGCCTCTCGTATCTTCTCAGGATAGTAAACGTTACGACCGCGCCGAGGTTGACCGCTGCCGCAACGATGAAGGCCCCAACCGGGCCCTTCATCACCAGCCCCGCCGTAGTCATCACGGAATAGAAGACTAGGTCTCCGGCGCCGAGCCCCCTCTCTCCTATACGGAACATGAGGAGACCGAAGTCCTTGGGCTCCAGGTCCGACGCGATGGCTCCTAGGGGTCCCTTGAAGACCGTGTAGACATCGTACAGCGAGAGCGCTAAAGGCAAGATGAAGAGTGTAGGAGGCGTCAGGGCGTACCCGAGGAGCGCGCCGATCTCCGCGGACATGGTGACAGTCAGGATGCCGGAGAAAACATGCGACCTGGGGACGAGGATAGCCACGGAGAGGATGAGCGCGCCTGCCAAGACGAGCGTCAGATAGTCGGGAACCTGGACTAGGGAGACAACCAGAACCGTTATCGAGACTAGGGGTATCGCGGAGACCGCGAGGATGACCTGTCTTAGGAACCGTCTTCCATACTTGAAGAGCAGATAGATCAGGACAGTCTCCGCGAGGACGATACCGATCAACCAGAGTGAGTTTAGAACAGCCTGGAAGGCCGAGACGTTCCCAGCGGGCATGAACACCTGACCTACAGCTTCCTGAAGCTCCGGTTCGCTTGCGAAGACCACGAGAAACGGGACTGCGAGGAACTCCGTGGCAGCAATCCCAAGGAGCATGTAGCCGAAGACCGTTGGCTCCATATCCGCCTGGGCGCCGCGACCTCCCTCCCGAGGAGCCTGTCTGCTCTCATCCCCCCGTCTGCTCGTGGGCGTCTCAGCCGCCATTTCCATAGAACCCTCGTTCGAGAGTGGTCCTTCCCGGAGATCCTCTAGAGCATGAGGGTAGCCTGCGAGGCTAGTATAAGGGTTTATGAGCCGAGGCCCTGAGTAGCAGCGGCTAAAGGCAAACAGTCGCGGAGCCGCTGACCCCTCTGTTCGCTAGCCTTAAGTGGGCTACGCGTGGAGACGAGGCCTGCGTTGGGTCCAGACGGTGTTGAGAATGCGTGTCGCTCATGGGGACTTAAGCAAGGCTCGGGACGCGAGGGGCGCTCATGGAGGGGCGGGGATCCTCCGGTACATGTCGCTTTATGACAAGGACGCGTTTGAGACCCCCTGGCTCTTCGTTCACTGGGGAGCACTCAAGCCAAGTGGGGGCATCGGTTACCATGCACACAACGGCTGCGAAGAGATGTTTGCGATCTTCAGCAACAGGGCAAGGTTTACGCATAACAAGAACACGGCTGAGCTCTGGGGCCGCGTCTGCGTCCCCTGCCGCATGGGCGAGGCGCACGGCCTATACAATCCTACGACGGAGGACGCGTACTGGATGAACTTCTGCGTCGCCGGTCCCAGCGGCAAGTACGACTGTGAGGACTTCAAGGATGACCTCGTCAACGCGCCGCTCGGCCCAGTTGACAGGCTGCCGACCGGATGGTTCAGTAGGCCGGCGCTTACGCCGATGCCTTCCGCGTACGGCGGGAAGGGAACCATATTCTTCAGGAGGGTCTGGGGCCCGGAGGACTTCAAGACGAACTGGGGCTTCATCGGCCACGTCGTCGTCCCGCCAGGTTGCTCGATAGGGTACCACACGCATAGGGGCATGGAGGAATGCTACGTGATCATCGACGGCCGGGGAAGGGTGACTGTAGACGGTGAGACCCGCGAGGTCGGCCAGTGGGATGCTGTCCTCAACGCCCTAGGGGGATCACATGGCATCTGCAATCATACGGACCGCGACTTGGAGATCGTCAGCATGGCTGTCGCGGAAAAGAAAGGAAAGCTTGAGGCAGAAGACCTCGGAGACGACCTAGCAGGACGCTAGTCAGCCGTGCGGTCTAGGATGCGGACCGTGCCCAGGTGACAGGTGGGCATAGTATCCGGGAGGATGCCGGCCGCCGCTTCATCGTGCGTTCACAGCGCCTCTCACCATGCTTTACCGTGCGTTTCATGTGACCAAGGGAGCCCCCGGGAGGCCCTGATTCAACGGGAACATAGCGCGGACAGGCCCTAGTTGAGAACCCTCTTTCTCAGCCTTGAAAGCGGAGGTGTGGGCAGTCTGGCCTGCGATGCGGCTACGGCGCCCGAGGTGTTGACGATTCCCGAACCGTAGGCAACATGGGCGACGCAAGGAGCAGGGCTGCGAGCAAGAGGAGGCCCGGGCCCTTACGGCTTAACCCCAGCTCAGAAACCGTTTTCGATCACCGAATACACCGCTGCTATCCATGTTTCGGTTTTTTCGTGTCTGAGGCTGTGTGCCGTCTGAAGAAAGAATGATAAGGTGTTCAGCCTATCTCGAACGCCAGGGTTGGACACATGAAGAAGGTGGATGTCGAGCGTACACTTTGGTACCGATTGATGCACCCGATGCACACGGTCCTAGCCACTTGTGTCGACAGGGCTGGTAGGCCGAAAATAATCACTTTGGCCTGGGCGATGCCTATCTCAGCTCGTCCGCCTATGCTCGCGGTCTGCGTTGCGCCAGCCCGCTATTCTCACGCCCTCATCGCTGAGGCGAGAGAGTTCACCGTTAACGTTCCCACAGCGGAGATAGCAGACAAGGTCATGTTCTGCGGCGTCAAATCGGGACGTGACGGTGACAAGTTTCAAGCATGCGGCCTCACACCTAGGCCTGCGAAGGTGGTCAAGCCGCCGGTAATCCAAGAGTGTGTCGCACACCTAGAGTGCCGCGTGACCAAGCAGATCGACACCGGTGGCTCGCACACGCTCTTCCTAGCGGAGATAGTCGCCGGCTACGCGGATGAGGACGCGTTCACGAGCGGTGAACTCGACAACGAGAACGTCAGGACGCTATACTCGTCAGACTCGCGGCTCTTCACAACAGCGCCACAGGTCTTGTCCCAGAGGATTGACTAAGCAGCCTGAAGAGCACTGATAAGGAAGGGCGGACGAGTGAGACGAGAATCGGAAGAACCTCGGGAATCTCTCCGCCTTCGCCGTAGCCTCACCTGAAGGGCAGCGGCCAGAGCCGTGTTCTACGCTGTTTCGAACGGCTGCGCCACCTTGCCGACTCTCACTCTGCCAGCGCGGCCAGAGCCACCTCCATCTCCGCAACGGCGGCTCTCTCTATCTTGCGGGCTTCCGCCAGGATTTCTCGCTCCCGTCCCTGGGCGTTAGCAGACCAGTCCTTCACGGACCTCCCACTCCAAGGGCCGAGGAACGCATCTTTCTTGATGAACGCGGAGTCGAGGATCTCTAGCTCCTGTTGATACAGCGCCGCCGTCTGCTTGAGTGCCTCGCCGCCTCCACCCTGCAGGATCGTGCGGGCATCTTGCAGGGAGGATACGGCTGCATGTCGAGCGTCAAACAGGCAGTTGAAGTTCCACCAACTAACGAAGAACAGCAGTTCCTGCTCCTTTCCTGTGAACTTGTCAACCTGGCCGAGATCCTCTATCCAAGATGCGAGGGCGGCGTCGCCGTACCGGTACTTGCCCTTCTCAGCAGGGACATAGCCGCGCCGCCAGTTCCGGACCGCGATGCTCAGAGCCTCGGTCAAGGCCGCATGGCGGAGCAGAGGCTCGGCGTAATCGACGACGAAGATCAGCATGGGACCGAGTCTGGAAGCCGGGAGGCTGAGGGGCGTCTCGCCCTGGAAATAGTCGCGTAGAAGCAACGTCTTGCCGCCCTCCTCGTAGCCGTACACCACATCCATGTTCAGCCTCGGTTCGTAGGCGAGAACCGGTCTACCTGCGTCGATGGAAGCGACGATGCCCGGCGCGAAGCGCTCCATCTGCGGGTTTTCCTCCCCCAGAAGGACTTCCACCCGGAGCTGCCAACCTGTGGCCTTCTGGACCGCCGCGATCTCCTCTGGGAACTCGCCGACCGGGCTGGACGGGCACCATCGCTGGCCGATGTCGCCTTGATACCATCGAACGCGGAAGGCTAGACCGGACAGGCCCATAATATCGGAGTACCTGTACGGATGTTCTGTTGCCGCCAGCGCTGCCTCGAGCGCTCCGGCGAAGGTGCATTCCCTGCCCTTTCCCCAGCCCAGTGTCGGTACACCGTCGATCCAGACCTTTCCGTTCTCACGCTTCACCTTCGTGAGAGACCTTAACCGCTCGGTTTCCTTCATCGTCCTCTTCGCTCCCATTCAGCTCGAGTTTGATGCCGTCGTGTCGGTCTGCGGCTTAAAGGTTCTGTCGTCGAGTATATCGTGTTCTGGGAAGCATAGAGAAGCCTGGAGCCCGGCCGACAGAACGGTCTCCCAGACTGTTTCAGAGACCTAACTATGAGGTGGGGCAGTCCCGGCGTGAGCTGCCTCACTCGAAGAAGGTTTCGCCCTCCTTGAGATGCTTCCTAGCAGCTTGCTCGTCTAGCTCGATGCCTAAGCCTGGCTTCTCTGGGACTTGGATGTAGCCGTCTTTTATGAGGGGCTTCTCGACGCCTTTCACGAGGCTGTCCCACCATGGCACGCCGACTGAGTGGAATTCCACCGCGATGAGGTTCGGCATCGCAGCAGCCGCGTGGACGTTAGCCATCATGCAGACAGGTGAGCCTGCGAAGTGCGGGGCGATCTCCATCCCATGCAGGTCAGCCAGGTCAGCGATCTTCTTGTTCTCCAGGATGCCTCCGGCTGTGGCCAGGTCCGGGGCCGGTATGCTGATCGCGGCCTCCTCGATGAAACGCCTGAACCCGTCGCGGAGGTAGAGGTCCTCGCCTGTCAGCGTCGGCGTGTTGACGCGCCTCGTGATCTCCTTGAACGCTTCGACGTGGCGTTCCTCGCCCCAGAGGAGGTCCTCTATCCATGAGAGCCCATAGGGCTCAACGGCTTGACCGAATCGGATCGCGGCCTCCACTGTGCCCTGGCCGCAGTCTAGGGCTAGCTCCGTCTCTTCGCCCACGGCCTCCCTGAGAGCCTTGACGATCGAGACCTCGTAGGCTATTCCGGCGCTCGTCACGTGCCCTTCGTAGTAGCCTCCGGGGACGAGGCTTCCCACGTGGGCGCCTATGTCGAACTTGAGAAGCCTGAAGCCGAGCCGTTTGACCTCTCTCGCGTTCCGAGCGTACGCTTCAGGCGTGTAGTTCTCAGCGTCAAGCCTGTAGTCTTCGGCCGAGTTCCTGATAGGCTTGCCGCTATGGCAGTCGCAGTAGATGCGAACCCTGCGCCTGTACCTCCCGCCGAGCAGCCTCCACACCGGTACGCCTAGAGCCTTCCCGGAGATGTCCCATAGAGCCATCTCGACACCGCTTACCCCACCACCTTGACGGCCTGGACCACCGTAATCCCTGATCTTCCGGAAGACGTGCTCCACGTTCGTCGGGTCCTCGCCGATGAGAAGCGGCTTCAGGTCCAAAGCAAGCCGCTTCATCCTCTCATCATAGCGGGCCCGAGAGTGGTCGCGCACCTCGCCGTAGCCGTAGATGCCCTCATCCGTGTCTACGCGGACGATCGGCCAGTAGAAGTTGCCCTCCACCACCGCAACGCGGATATCAGTTATCTTCATGATGCATCACGCGGCGAGTTGATGCGTCCACCACGCCTTAAATAGCTTCGGGCCTCCAAACCAGAAAGGACCTTCTTCGAGAGCACACCTCGGTACACGGCGTGACCTCATATGCACATGAGACGTGAAGTGGATGAAACAGACCAGGCGGGGTCCACCTATTTGCTTAGTGTCTTCGGATTCGTTAGGATTCGACCTCAGGCCTTACCTTCGGATAGATGAGAGGGTGTAAGCCAGGGGTTTGATACCCTCCTATGTTGCTCCCCGATCAAGGAATAGGGCCCTAATGTTGTCTTCGCTCTTAAAGCGAAAGTCTCCATAGTCAACGGCCTTGCCCATTCTTGATCGGACAAGGCTGACGAACTTCTCTGTACCTCGATCCTTGATGCATTGGACGAAGCCTATGCATAGCCCTTTCCACGCGTCTTCGGCGAAGAAGCCTTTACCGCACGGGAAGCCCTCGCACCGCCAACAGCCATCGAGACCTTTCTCCACACAACACTTGCGTTGACAGCAATCCTTAGCGCCGCCTCCCCTCCTGCACCCATTGCACCCGCTCCCCGTATGCTTGCATACCTCACAGACCAACCCGCAGTAGGCAACACTATCCATCAGTTCAACCCCAGCGTCCTCTGGTTCTCCATATCAGATATGGTCCTGTTGGCTTAGGTCTATCACCTCGTCCTGATCCTACCACAAGTCCGCAGAGAGCCCCAGCGTATATGCCGCTCTTGCGTAGCCTGTGTCAACTCCAAAGGCGTGCGGTTAGGCTGGGCGATGATATGGAATCCATGAGCTCACTATATCTCTTCGCTGTATTGGAAGAGTTCGATCCATATGCCGTTGGGCTCTAGGAGGAAGGCTAGAGGCCCACCCGTCTCGCTGGAGGGTTCGAGCGCCACCTTCACGTCGGACACCTTGAACCCCAAGTGGTCTAAGCCTTCCCCGGGCGCGTAGGGTGCTGCAAAGGGGCTACCCTCCCCCTAGTAGTTCAGTTCCAGGATCTGCCCCGAACCCAAGCTTTGAAGCAAGGCGATCGCACCCTTCGTCGCTGCGACCTTGAACCTGCCAATCAGCTTCATGCCTAGTATCTCGGTGTAGAACCCAACCGACTCATCCATGTTCTTGACGCGTATCCCTGTATAGGCGAACCTCATCAACCTCACCTGCCGTAAGACAGGCTGAATCGTAACCTCAAAAGCATAGTAGATGGAGCTTGTGCGTTCATCGATAGGGATGGGTGTGAATGACCTGCTGCACTGAGATGCATAAGCAGTTTGATAAACTCGCGAATGGTGAACTCCAGATAGGCGAGATGCCCGATTGGATGCCCATCAAAGGCAGGATGGCTTGGTACGTCTATCAAGGACCATACAGCCAATTGGGCTCGAAAGGCTTCGCCGAGTTCTGGAGGAAGTTCAATGCCGCCGGGCTTAAGATGACAGAAATGGGCGCGCCCGGAGACATCTACGTCTGCAGCCCAGAATGCCACAAACAGGATGATCAAGCTAGACTCCTGACGATCATCTGGTGTCCGATCAAGTAAAGAATAGAGAAGTATTGACCGCGGTCGGAGCCAGAACGCGATCTTGATAGCTCGACCCGTATTGAACGCGCCCAAGGAGCCATGTACAGGCAAACGTCTTTCCAGAGCTTCGTATCTGTCGATAATGTTTCAGAACACGAGTGGAACCTCGGCCACAGAGATGTTCTTGACGCAAGCTCTCCGCGTGGCTTCTGGCGAGTATGGCTCATGAGAACCATGACGTAACCCTCCCCTCTTGGACCCCACATCGGGGTGCTCTCTAGGCTGCGAAAGAAGCACCAGAACCCATTGTCTTGAAAGTGGACCGGGCGGTCTCCAGAGCCTCTTGCTGCTGGATCGGGTTGCGAAAACCTTCGGCTTGCGAAGGGCTCATAGCAGCCTCTCTGGGTTGCCGTAGCCTGAGCAAAGGCACCAGACTGATGGGGAAACAAAGAAACATGTGGCTACGGTCACGAAGGTTGGATCTTGGATATTTCGTCGGCGAGAAGCTTGGTCGCCTCCTCCCTCTCCGGGACAAACTGTAGCCTTTCAAGCTTCCTGGCCTCCAGCTCAGCTAGCTTCTCTCTAGCACGAGCCAGCTTCTCCCTGTCTTCCCGGTAATGGAGCTCTTCGGCTTCGGCCGCGGCTATCTGGGAATCCAAGTCACTCAGCCCCTTCTCCAGTTGGCCTATGTCCAAGACAGGTTCCGAACTAGCGGGTTCCTTTGGAGCGAAGATCCTTGTGAAGAAACCTGGCCGCGGTTCCACCTTCTTCTGTGCCAGGCGTGCCCGTTCGCTTTCCAGCTCCGCAGCGGTTTGGCCGCGTTGCTCCCCCAAGGAGCCCAGCCTTGAGTCGAAGTAAGCTGTATCGTGAGGCCCCAAGGACGCAGCTAGCTGTCCCTCCTCACTCTTGGCTTGGGCGATGGCATAATCCAGCTCTGAGAACTCGACCGGCCTACCGAGCTTGACCATAACCTCCTGCCTCCTTGAAAGGTACTCTTGTGGGAGGGAAGCTTTACGGGACGCCTTCGACTCGAAGTCGTCCAAGAGGACGTTCAGGCTCCTGAGCCAATTGTCCATGTTGTAGCCCAGGTCCGGGCGAAGAACTTGGTGGCCCAGCCTGTCCAGGGATTGAAGTGTCCTAGCCTTCATGGCCTCAAAGTCCACGGAATCCTCGTTCTGGGCGAGCCTCACCCTGTGCTTGTGATAATCCTGCTTCTTGCGCCTAGCCTTCTTCTGCGAGGGTTGGCCTCTCCTTGCGAAGGAGCTACGCGGACGACCTCGGTAGCTAGACGACATTGCAGGATAGGCAGGACTGAGGAGCGTTTTAAGAGTTCACATATGAGGGTTAGGGGCGCCGCGCATGAGACCGACACCCAGTGTCCGTCAAGCATGGGCCCGAGGGTATCTGCTCAAACTATTAGGCGAATCCATCACATTGGAGATTGAGGCGCTCCGCGAGCTAGTGTTGCCCTGTCCACTTTCCTTTCTCGTCGTAGTTCATCGACCTCGGCCATCCAGTTGCATTCCAGATTGCGTCGAAAGCAGGTCTCATGACTTCCGTGACATCGCAGTCGAAAGTCTCGATCATGATTTCAGGCACCAGAAGGGCGTCTCTATCAATCGGGTAGGCCTCGTCGAACATGAAACGAGCACGATCGACACCCATGGTATAGCCGGAGACACCCAACAGACTGACCATGATGAATAGGGGTGGTTCAACACCGAGTTCCCTCTGGACAGACAGGTATGTTGGCAGTTTCTCGAGCAGCTTTTCCTCGAACGCAACGCTTGGGATAATCCGCTTACCGTCCCTGTCGCGTAGAAGATACGCCTCAACCGCCTCAATAGCTCCATTCCGAAAGACCTGTAGGTAGCTGTGCGCAGAAGGATGATCTGGGAACCTGCTGAACGTTAGGAATCCATCGAAATTATGGCGACCACTCCAACTCGACGCATACATGGGCTGAAGGCGACTTGTGTCGCGCGCAAGCGAAGCTACATCGAATCTTGCCGAGGGGTCAAACGCGCCGAACGGTACGATATGCAGCACGATTTTCGCCGCCGTTTCCAAGGCCACTGGTGTCTCTTCGGCGAGAACCTTACCCACACGCTCTACGCGGAAGTTTCTGATACGTTCTGCAGTTGTCTCGGATAAAACGAAGGCTTCTTGGAGTTCCGAGACATCAAGGGGATACTTGCCTGCGGAGTTACGAGAGTAGAACTTGAGGTGTTTCCCGAATGTCACCATGTGCGGAGATACCCAACTTCTTGAAATCCGGATGATGATCGCCACCCCTGCTGTCTGCAAGGGGAGTTTTCGGACGGATAGCCCCGGAATCCTTGGTTCTATGCCCTGTCGGAGCATATTCTCCAGACGTAGAATTTCCGCGTCTGCGTTGATATCCCCCAGGCCGCAGACTTGGGTTGGCACCCCGCGTTCCGCTCTGATCCCGTAGATCACATTACCGCCTGAAGCGTTGGCAAAAGACGACACGTCAGCAAGGAACTCCTTCTTCTCTGAGTCGGTATTGCCGGGGAGAGTTGCTTTGTACTCAATAGTCTTGCCTTCCGCGACTTGGCTCTCTACCAAGCCCTGAAGATCGCTCTCGTCGATGTTCTCTAGTGGTTTGCTGATAAGGGTCATGTTGGTCCCCCAACACCAAGAACGCTAACCTCCATGGATATATCACTTCCCATGCTGAGCTCTGGTGACTATCCGGGCGTTGAGGGGTGTTGACTGGCGGGCGATGACGAGCGGGCGTTACCGAAGCTCCTAGACGCGGCGAACGCACCTTAAGAGAAGCGGTCGGTCTCGTCCTTCTCTGACTGGGTTCTGGTGACTTCGCGGGCGCTTAAGCCTGTTGACTGCCGGGCGGTGACCGACGGGCGGGCGGTCCTCTCTCAGAGCATCGCGGTCATCAGATCCTTGGATACTGCCTTCTTTTGCGTCTACCTAGATCGTCTAGCTTCTTCATCCATGCTCCTCTAACGTATAGCGCGCCGACACCGGGCTCAACAATCGCTTCTATGCCAACAGCCTTACCTTTCCGTCTCTTCCGCAACTCCTTACGGGACATGTCTTCAGATCGAGTAACCCCTCGCACGAACTACGATAAAAAGACAGACTCCTACGTGCATGTCCCAAGGTTCGGGGAAAGATCATGGATTTCACTCAGGCCGGGAGACCAACCTTTTCGTCATCCTCACGTGAAGAAGTCGTCACCTTCTGGGAGATGCTTCCTCACGGCCTTCTCGTTCAACTCCACGCCTAATCCCGGTTTGTCGGGGACCTCGATGTAGCTGTCCTTGATAAGTGGTCTCGGAAGCCCTTCGACAAGTTCCCACCAAAGGGGTTGTATGGCTGGCATTTCGAAGCCGATGTAGTTCTTGGGTAAAGTTGCACACATTTGGACGAGCGCCGCAGTTCCAATCGGCCCATCGCCTACGCCGTGGGGAGCGACGAGGACACCGTAGAGGTCGGCGAATTCGGTGATCCATTTGAGTTCTGCTATGCCGCCAACATCGCAGGGATCTGGCCCTATGATGTCTACGGCGTTCTTGTCAATCAGGTCTTTGAATCCCTGTCGTAGATAGATCTGTTCTCCCGTGTGGATGGGCGTGGTAGTGTTCGAGGAGATGAGACGATAGGCTTCGACATCAGTGTACGGGGTGTAATCTCCTGTGATCATGTCCTCCAGCCACATGACGTTCAGGGGTTCCACCGCCTTCGCTAGACGGAGGGCGGATGGAATTGAGAATCCCGGGCCACAGTCCAGAGCCAGTCCACACTCATCTCCCAAGACTTCTTTAAGGGCCTTGATGATATCCGTCGCGTATCTCAAACCCTTCTCGGTAAGCTGCCCTCTATTCGGGTAAAGGTATCCTCCATCAACCTCCCCATAGAAGGATCCGGGAACCTGCGCGAACATCCCGCCATGGAACCCTATGCCATACTTGAAGATCGTGAAGCCCTCGGGTAAGCTTTTCCTCTTACGCGCGCTCTCGGCATAATCGTCCGGACTGACTCCTTTGGGGCCTGGCCCCCAGCCGCCATCGTATACGCGTACCTTGTCTCGGATCTT
The DNA here is from genome assembly GCA_964427455.1 of uncultured Candidatus Bathyarchaeia archaeon. Taxonomy (GTDB): domain Archaea; phylum Thermoproteota; class CALKCG01; order B24; family JAWCPE01; genus JAWCPE01. Next base: position 158,650 of record CAYRUY010000001.1, read on the forward strand.
GCCGCCTAGAAGCCTGTACACGGGCACACCTAAGGCTTTCCCAGCTATGTCCCATAGAGCGATCTCGATGGCGCTTACGGCGCTTCCCCAGGGCTTGAAGCCTCCTAGGCGGCGTATCCTCAGCATGACCCTCTCCACATTCGTCGGGTTCTGTTCGAGGATGAAGCGTTTGTAGAAAAGGACTTGAGGCTTGTTATAGCTCCTCCCGGACTCCAGCTGTGCAAGCCCACTAATCCCTTCATCGGTCTCTACGCGGACCAAGGTATACCCCTCTACCACAGTGCATTTCAGATTCGTGATCTTCACGCGGTCCTCAACTCCTTCACGCGCACGTGTTCCCCTCGCTTAGATAAGGATATTCGAGGTTCACACGGTTACAGTCTCTAAAGTTCAGCTTCACCAATGGTTCAGCGGGTCACTGTAACCGGGAACATTCCTTCTACTCACTATTCAGGAGGCCTTTCTTCTCTTCCTTAACAGCCACACAGCAACGAGCAGGATGGGTACCGCGGCGAGAGCGTAAAGCCAGGGCGGGGTCTCGCCTCCCAGGACTGGTTTCAGCTGCATGCCCTCGTACGTGAGGCTCATCGCTTGGACGGAGGGGACGCAGGAGGCGAAGTTCGCTATGCCGTTATTGGGCGCATCGATCGCTCTCGTGTAGGCCCAAACGTACATGTACCAGTGGACCACCTGGATGACCGCGTTACGGTCGGCGGCGATGCGGTGCATCCCCGGCTGTAGTGGAAGCATCTCGTCCGCTGAGACCCTGATCTTAGTATCGTCCAGCGTCACGGTAGTTCCCTGTTCCGCGAATATGTACGCGTCGCCCATCAAGAGCGCATCTCTGCCAGTCGGCATGTAGACTTCAATCGTCTCACCGGCCTTGACGCCCGCGTAGGCAACCCCACCGTTCGCGAACATCAAGGTGACCGGCTTATCGCTCTCCACCGCGATGTGAGAGGTGTCGATCTTGAGCGAGTTGTTCACTCCGGCGACGACGTTGGCCGTACTGAACTCCTTTGTGAGCTCAAGGTCGATGATCCGCGCCTTCGCGTCCACAGGCCCTGTGACGAAGTAGGCGGGAGGCATGGCGCCTGTTGTCCATAGCTCCTTCACCATGGCAGCACCGTAGAAGAGCTTCCCGGAGAAACCGCCTTGCGCAGCAGGAAAGAAGATAGACCCTCCTGTCCATGACTGCACCATGACGTTCCCTGTTGAAGTCAGCCGGTACACGGCGAGGGGAGTGAAGGATAGCTGCCTATACTCGTTCGCTTTCAGCGAGAAGTCCGCAGCCGTGCTTCCGTTGATGTCGACCACTACGACGTGGCTGTCCTCAAGGGCGAAGACCCGGAGGGCGAAGCCCATCGCGTAGGGTATTGTCGCTGCCTGAATGGCCATGAAAATGAACTCTCTGCCGACGTAGCCGCCTTCGACGCTCGTGAAGAACGTTTGCGCCCAGTCGTGGCCTGATTCCATGTTCCTTCCAGCCATGAGGATAAGCGTCACTGGCTTGTCAGACACTGCTTTGAAGAAGGTGTCATTAGGTAGAGGCACAGTCACCTCCTCCATCTTGTTGACAGTAAGGCTCTCAACTAGGCTCCTGTTCGGCAGAACGTAGACGGAGACCTTAGTCTGGTCGTAGTTCCCGATGAAGACAAGAAGGCCGCGGTCCAAGATGGAGTTAGGGTTCACCTCGTACTCCCACAGCGAGGTCGATGTACGTTGAACGCCCCATATCCTTGGAGGAACATAGCCGTAGTACTCGTAGCTCGGCTCAAGAGCGGAGACTTGACGAATGCTGGCAAGGGGCGATAGCAAGGCGGCTAAGATAACCAGAAGTGGAAGAAGAAGAGACCAGGCGCTTCTCAAGGCAGGCACACAATTAGTTGTGTTCGCCGATTTAAGCGTGCAGAGGTGCCGCTTTTCCCTTGACTTGTAGCTCGAACTCCTTCTTGTTGAACCTGATGTTTGCGCTGACTCGGCGATCTTGCCACTTTCTCATCTGCTCCTTCGCGGCTTGGGTCAGCGTGTGTTGGTCTTCGATGCTTATGCACGGTATGCGAGCAGATACGCCGAGGATTCGGGCTTGACCCTTCCTCAGCTGTACACGCATCCTTGTGCCCAAACCTCTAACCGTCTAGAAAGGCGCGGGCTGGCCTAACAAGGGTATCTAAACCCAAATGGGAGTGGACCGGGCGGGATTCGAACCCGCGGCCTATCGGAGTCTCGGCCTTGGCTTGC
>CAYRUY010000002.1:0-73868 GCA_964427455.1 uncultured Candidatus Bathyarchaeia archaeon
TGAGAAGCGTGGACTCAGTAGGCCCTCACCGCGTAGCCTCTTGTGGCCTCAAGTCTCCCGGTGGCTGGGTCGACTCTGAAGCCCATGGCCTCAAGGGCTTCGACGCCGAGGAGCGACTCCTTAGTGTCCATAATCAACGCGATGGCGGGGACCCTCCTCTTCTCAACCTGAACTTCTACCACCGTCGTCTCGGCGGTAAGCTCTTGGCCGTTGGCCAGCGACGCCTTTGTCTTGAAGGGCAGTCTAACAGCCCCTATCTCTTCAGTCAGGCTTGGGGGTAGGATAAGGTAAGTTGAGCCAGTATCAACGAGCATCCTAACTTTCTTTGCAGACTTCAAGCCTGTAACTTCAGCTTCAACCTCTATATGGCCCAACATGAACACTCGCTACGCGGTATAGCTGATGCTCGCGCGATTTAACTCTTCCACCTCAGCCGGTGGCACTTTTACGTTCAAGTTACCCCATGCCCATTAAAGGCCGAGGCCTGAGCCTAGCCGTCGAAAGGCCCCGCAGACCTCCGCGAGACGCAGACGCCAGCCGATAAGTCAAGGGTGCCCTCTCACTCAAGTAAGGCTTTATATTGGCCCCGGGCGTAACCACGCTCCCGTCTCGCCGTCCAGGTGGCTGTATGTCTGAGAAGAGAGCTGAGCGCTGGGGGATCGCGAACATCTACAGCTCGTCGCATAACACGATCGTGCACATAACTGACATCACGGGTTCAGAGACGGTGGTCAAGGCCACAGGTGGCAGGTTCGTCAAGGCAGACAGGCTCGGGGGCTCACCGTACGCAGCGATGCAGGCGGCTTCGCACGCTGCGTCCGTCGCCAGGGACAAGGGCATAAGCTCACTTCACATAAAGGTCAGGGCTCCAGGAGGCACAGGCGCCAAGACACCCGGACCTGGAGCGATGCACGCGATACGCGTCCTAGCCCGCGCCGGCTTCAGGATCGGCCGCGTAGAAGACGTGACCCCCGTCCCTCATGACGGAACCCGGAGGCCCGGCGGAAGAAGAGGAAGAAGAGTCTAGCCGCGCGCTCTAAGGGCGAAACGAGAAATCACACGGAAAGCTCGGCAATCCGCGGGTCGCTGAGCATTTCGAGAGGACGGGCCTCTGTCCCGGGGATGGGTGCGTTCAGAGCGCCTTTCACCATGCCGAAGGGTGGTTTCATGCCACCAAGGGACCGCGGCTCAGGCCCTGATTCAACGGAAAGGTAGCGCGGAAAGGCTCTGATTGAAAGACTTCTCTTCAGCCTCTGCAAGGCCTCTTCAGGTCTCAGCCCTGAGCTCTTCCTCAGCCTCTTCCATCTTCCTCGTCGACTGAACAGACTCTATCGAGACCCGTGCAGGATGCCTAGCATCAGCTAGCGGGCTGTAAGGGGCGTAGCCAACCGTCTTCTCCTCCTCGCCGCTAACGTAGTAGGAGGGCGCCCTCACGACGCGGCCGGCCACCGTGATGTGACCGTGCGTGATCAGTTGACGCGCCTGGGAAGCGGTCTTCGCGAACCCCTGCTTGTAGACGACCGTCTGAAGCCTCCTCCCAAGCAGGTCTTGAAGCGTCAGGTCGAGGATGCTGTCAACCGAGGCTCCTTTAGGGACGAGGCCTAGCCTCTCAAGCTTCGTCAGGACCTCGGCGCCTAGGGCTGCCCTCTGCTCCGCAGCCATGGTGAGGAGGCTCCGCGCTAGCTTTCTATACTTTGAGACCTCGGTCCTGTGCCTCCACAGCTCACGTTTGTTCCTCAAACCGTATTCGCCAAGCAGCCTCAACTCGTTCTCTAGGCTCTCGGCCGCCCAAGGGATAAGAGGGGTCTCGTACTTCCTTCGCCTCTTCTTAGGGTCACCCATGGCTACTTTCTCCTACGCTGACCCCTCTCAGCCGCAGCCGCAGCGGCCGCCGCAGCCATCAGCGTCTTCTTTCTAACACCTACAGCGCGGCCTGTCCGCGCGGTTGTCCGGGTCCTCTGCCCCCTCACCTTCAACCCCAGGCTATGCCTTACGCCCTTCCAAGACCTGATCTGCTTCATGAACTCAATGTCCATCCGCGTCCTAAGCTCGAGGCTAGGCCCCGTAAAATGGAGGTCTGAGCCCGTCTCCAAGTCCTTACGCCTGTTCAGAAGCCAGCTCTCCAACCTGAGCTTAGCGGGGTCCCTGACCGCTTCCTCGACCCGCCTCAGATCCTCGTCTGTCAGGTATCCTAACTGGCGGTCAGGGTCTACTCCCGCCGCCTTCGCGACCGTCCGGCCGAGGCTCCTGCCCAACCCCCTTATCTTGGCCAAAGCGTACGCGGTCTTGAGCGAACCGTCAAGGTCCGTCCCCGCGAGCCGCACCACGTACCTATACTCTTGGGCCAAACCGATCAGCTTTTCGCCTCCTAACAGCTTCAGCCATCTTATAAACCGTACCCGTTAGCTGAGGGGTGTGGAAGCGCCGCCGATCGGATTTACTTGGCTGCCCCTCTGGGCGCCAACTCGAACCGATGACCAACGGGTCTCCGCGACCGCTTCGATTCAGCCTAACAGCTTCAGCCCCGAGGCCTTCCCGGGTCCGCTGCTCTACCTAGCTGAGCTATCGCCCACGCTGGCTAAGGCATGGACAGCGGCGTCACGAGATGCGGCGCTTAACCGACTCAGAACTCCGCCTTGATATAAGGTTTCAGCCTGCGCCAACGATCATGCTGAGCAAAAGCGACAGGCAAGGGCAAACAAAGCATATATCATCCCCCACGTCCCATTCCTACGCAGCGGGCCCGTAGCTCAGCTAGGCAGGCTGCCTCTAGGTTGCCCTGAAGAGGTTAGAGCGACAGAGAACCGTCGAAGCTCATAGCCCAGCCGAGAAACCTGCTGGTCAGGGGTTCGAATCCCCTCGGGCCCACCTCAAATGGTTCATAAACCGCCAGCCTTTCACCATTTGCTTGCAGACAGGACACAGGTTGTAGACCCTAAGTCGGCGGCGGGCCTCTTCGGAGGTACTCGTAGTCGAACAACACCCACTGTCGGAACACATCTGTGAGAATGGTCATGTAGGGTCTCATCATTGCAACGATGGCATTAGCGTCGTGGATCAGGTTAGTGTTCGGAAGTACGTTGAGAGTTGCCCGATTCTGGGGCGGTTTTCAAAAGTCAAAGACGCCCTCGCTAATTTAAGGCAAGCCTCACCGCCGAGAGACTACGAGGCTGGTTGAGGAACTGTAGGGAGGCATGGTCTTCGACGAACATCCCGTATATGTTTCCCTGAGGCAGCTGGTTCTGTTGATCCCGCGCATGCGCTCTGCGTAAGGGGGGCAGCGGCCCATATCTCGGGTTGGGAACCAGCCTGCCATCGTAGAACTCGTAGTAAGCCGCTCCACGTCTTGCTCTGTACGGATCATAAAGGGGTTTGAAGGTCGACGAGACGAGATTTGCCATGACGAGGGTCTCTGGACTTGGGTTGATAGTTACATGGCCGTATTCTGGTGGTACTAGCAACTTATCTCCGGTACTTCCCTGAACAAGGACAACATCGACCAAGGCATCATCCCTGGGTTTTTGGAGCAGAAAGTGAGCCTCCCCGACGAGAACTTCTAAGATCTCGGGGTACGCCAGCCCAGCTTCGACCTCCCGATGATAATGTCCCGCGGTCTTGACGGGCTCTTCGCCTAGCCTAGCCGGGGGAATGACGGTGATGTCAAAGCGAACCTTCCAGCTCTCGAAGAGGGCTGCGTCTTGGGGCCTAGCTAGGCCTCTGTACATGAAGTATAGAGGTATCTCGTTGTCGACATGGCCATACAACATAGCCCTGTAATACAGATAGCTCTGCTCGTCGGCATGCAGCTCATAGTGGGGATCCATGGCAAAAAGGGCTAACTCGCTTCCTAACCGTACGGATGGGTTCAGCCTTCGCCCTTCCAAGAGTAGGCTCACGGGCTTAGGCGTGAATTCAAGTTTGAGTGGTGTCGTGTTAAGTATCATCTTCCTATACTAATTGCTTTGGTTGATTAAAGCCTTTGGCCTTCTCCTCGTGGAGGCAGGACGACCAGATGGTGACGGGCACGGAGACACACGGGTATGCTACTCGGGCAGCGGGGCACCAGCCGCGTCCCAGGAGGGGCGACGCATACCTTGGGCGACCATCCTATCGCCGACGAACTGCGTAACTTGAGAGTGGGCGGCACATCGTTGGAGCACACGTATGCACCTCAGCAGCGGGCGATGCTTCACCTCCCGCGAGCATCTGCCGTTGTAGTTGTCCACGGGCGCTATCGGTGAGTCACTTTCGTGAAGCTTGGCCTAGGCTGAATCTGACCTGAACACACTTCTGCCGGGAGCAGACATGCAGGCATACGATCAATCACCTGTTCGGATGGAATATGTTTAAACGGCTCGTGAAAGAGAAGAGGCAAAGTGGCGGTTGAAGGCCCAGATGGAGAGCGAGTTCTAATGTCCTTTCAGCCGAGAAAGCCGAAAAAGAAGGAGAAGAGAAGAGGGATGCGTGCGAGATCAGGCCATAAAAGAAGAGCGAGAGAAAGAAGGGCCAGACAACAAGCGAGAAAAGATGTGGGCTTGACGAGCACCTTTACCGCCAAGTCGGCCTGAAGAGCTGTCTCGAAGGCTTCCTTAGCCTGAGCCAAAGGATACTCATGCGTTACCAAAGGCGTCAGCGTAACCCTTCGCTCCTTTACGAGCTCCACGGCATCTTCGAAGAACCGGTCATCCCCACCTGAGCCTACGACGGTCAACTGCTTACCTACGATGGGCTCAGGGTCGATGCCAGCTTGGCGACCGTAATGCGCGATCAGGTTCACCTTGCCCCCGGCGCGGACCAGCCTGAGCGCCTCCCGTGTGGTGACAGAGGCGCCTGCGCACTCGAAGACAAGGTCCGGGCCTTGGCCACCGGCGAGGCGGCGCACGCTTCTTTCCACGCCCTTCTCGCGGGCATCTACGATCGTCCCGCCCAGCTTCTCCGCTGTCTGAAGCCTCTTCGGCGATTGCTCTACCACAATAGCGCGGTGAACGCCTCTGGCGACGCAGGCCTGCAGCATGCAGAGCCCGATCGCCCCAGCTCCGAAGATAAGGACCGTATCCTTCGGCGCGGGGCTCAGCTGAGATACGCCTGTCAGAGCAACCCTGAGGGGCTCCAACAGAGCGGCCTCCTCGTAGCTCATCCACGAGGGAACTTTCTTCGCGTTCCGGTCGGCGTTCTCGATCTTCATGTACTCCGAGAAGGCCCCAGGGTTGCGAAGCCAGTTTGCCCCTAACGTTACACGGTCGCCAGTCTTCAGGCTTGAAACCTTCGCGCCAACCTCAACCACGCCGCCGGCGTACTCGTGGCCTGAATTCAACGGGTACTTGAACCGTCGACCATACTTGCTACCTACGTATCGGTGCAGGTCAGAGCCGCAAATGCCGCACGCCCTGACCCGAACCAAGGCATCCTTGGGCCCCAACCTCGGATACTCGACCTTCTCAACTCTAAGGTCATAAGGCCCATAGATGAATGCCGTCAGCATCTCTCTCAGTTCCATCGGTCTTGGCGTGTAGCAGCAAGAGAAAGGCCTTGCTGTCCGCAGTCAGGGACCTAGCGTGGAACTGTGGCATACGAGGCGCGCCGCAGCGGTCCACATGGCCCGGTTCCTCTCTTTCCGCTAGCCTCCGTGTGCGGCGGTGAGTCCCGACGCGCGCCGGCTTGCGAAGTAGCCGCGGGGGCTTCAAGGTCTGATCCCTGCACTTGGCAGACGAGCTCACGCTACACATTTTCATCTAACAGTGGCTGATCGACCTAACAGGGTTCCTGACTGTTAGCGCGTCGGTGACTACCGGGTCCTTGTAGACCGACATTCACCTCCATGCGATGCCCTCCGCACCATACAGAGCATAGGTCTGCGCGTGAGCTAAGACTAATATATGAGTTCTCCCGTCACATGAGTTCATCTCATAGGTGATGCATGTTGCCATTTCCCCATGGGCTGCTGTCCCCCGAGCTCGGTCGGAAATACGTGAAGAGATTCATGGACATCGTCGTCTTGGCGATGTTGAAGCAGACGCCGATGCATGGATACGACCTGATAGCTGCCATTCATGATCGCTTCCACATCTTGGTCGGGCCGGGCGCACTATACCCAGTGCTTCACTCCTTGGAGAAAGAAGGCCTGATAACGGGGCGACTGAGCGGAAGCCGGAAAAGGACGGTCTACAACCTCACGCAACACGGGAATACGGTCCTAGATAGACAGCTCAGGGACCTTGTAAAGGTGCAAGACCTCTATTCGCGTGTTCTTCAAAGCATGGCCATGGAAAGGCTCTCGTTCAGCCCACTCTCGGCCGAGGAGGATAGGCTGGGCATAGCTGGCAGCTGAGACATTCACGAGTGCAAGAGAGACCGTGACATAGCGCTTTCTCCGTCATCAACTGCCGCATCCCGCCCGGCCTCACCCTTGCGAACAGACGGTCCGCTGTGCCAAGGGCTGCCTAAGTGTTGACGTTCCATAGGTTTTTATCCGCCCCAGGCCGCCGTATCGGGGAAAGGCTCAGCAACATGGCGAGAAGGCGCGGCGTGTTTGACCTCTTCTCGAAGCCTGTTCGAGCGATCGTTGACGAACGAGGTTTCCCAAGCCCCACGGGACCTCAAGTAGCTGCGATCCCGAAGATCCTGAACGGCATGAACGTCCTCCTGATAGCCCCGACGGGGACAGGTAAGACGGAGGCGGCGTTCCTGCCTATCTTGGACCTATACATCAAGGAGCCCGTCAAGCCTCTCGGAATTAAGATACTGTATATCACTCCTCTGCGAGCCTTGAATAGGGACCTGCTCGGCCGACTCGAATGGTGGTGTCAACGCCTCGACATCAAAGTCAGCGTAAGGCACGGGGACACAGACGTGAGGGAGCGGACCGCCCAGTCACGCAGCCCGCCCGACCTGCTTATCACAACCCCGGAGACTCTCCAAGCTATAATCCCTGGCAGAGTCATGCGGAGGCATCTGAGAGCCGTCAAGTGGGTTATCATCGACGAGTGTCATGAACTGGCTGAGGATAAGAGGGGCAGTCAGCTTTCTCTCGCGCTCGAGAGACTACGATGGATAACAGGTCGAGACTTCCAAGTCGTAGGGCTGTCAGCCACCATCGGAAGCCCTCAAGAGGTCGCGCAGTTCATCGTCGGAAACAATAGGACAGTCGATGTGGTCAGGGTTCCCGTCGCGCGCGGCATGGACCTGTCGATCGTATACCCTGAACCCATAGCAGCTGATTATGAGTTAGCGGAGAGGCTTTACACACATCCGGAGGTTGCAGCCAGGCTTAGAGTCATGAGAGAGGTGATCGAGAAACACCAGTCTGTGTTGCTGTTCACGAACACCCGGCCCGCAGCTGAGGTCTTGGCAAGCAGGCTCAGGATCTGGGATGCAGAGTTCCCAGTGAGCATACACCATGGCTCGCTGGCTAAACCCGCCAGGGTCTCGGCTGAAAGGGGACTCAAGACCGGAGAATTGAGAGGCCTGATCTGTACGAGTTCCCTAGAGCTAGGTATAGATGTTGGCAGGATCGACCTCTGCATCCAGTACATGAGCCCGCGACAGGTAACCAGGCTCTTGCAGAGAGTTGGGAGGAGCGGCCATCAGATTGGGAGGATCGCGAAAGGCGTGATCGTCACGATGGATCCAGACGACACACTAGAGGCGATGGTGATTGCGCGCAGAGCCAAACGGGAGCGCCTAGAGCCAGTCACAATACCCGTTCGGCCGTATGATGCGTTGAACCACCAGCTCGTCGGGCTACTCGTCCAGAAGAGCCGCTGGTACTTCGATGAGATCCTTGACGTCTATGGGAAAGCCTACCCCTACCGTGGCATGGACAAGGAGGACCTGACAAAGGTCCTGACATATATGTACACAAGGTACCCGAGGCTGGCTTGGGTCTCGTTCCAAGACGAGGTGATGCTCAGGCCAGCCAGGATCAAGCCCCTCTACGAGTACTACTTTGACAAGCTCTCAATGATCCCTGACGAGAAACAGTACCTTGTCATAGACGAGACGGATGATTCCCCGGTAGGCATCCTAGATGAGGCCTTCGTCGCCGAGTACGGTGAACCCGGGACGAAGTTCATCGTCCGCGGCAGCCCGTGGAAGATGCTGAGCATCGTTGGGGACAAGATATACGTGCGACCGATCACGGACCCGACAGGCGCCATCCCGAGCTGGGTAGGCGAAGAGATCCCGGTGCCTCTCGACGTTGCGATGGAGGTTGGCTCAATCCGAAGGTCCGTGGCCGCAGGCATCGCCAGAGGTGTAGAGCCTAAAGTCTTGGCTCAGAGGATCTGCAGCAAGTACCCTGTCGACGAAGATACGGCGCTAAGAGCCATAAAGGATGTCGTAGACCAAGCGGAGCAGAAGCTGCCCGTCCCCTCGGACCGGCTGATCACCGTTGAAGAATGGGAGGAGTACATCATCGTTCAGGTTAGCTTCGGCAGCCTAGTCAACCGGACGCTCGCTAGGCTTCTGGGCCATCTGCTCTCCGAGAGGACGGGCCACACGGTGGGCGTCCAGCAAGACGCCTACAGAATCATCCTTCAGGTCGCCGAGGTAGCCAAAGCGAAGGATGCGGCCGACATCTTGGAGGAGCTTCCTAACCACGATGTTGCGAAGGTTGCCATCCAGGCAGCCGAGAAGACAGGGCTCTTCAAGAGAAGGATGGTCCATGTCGCCCGCCGGTTTGGAGCCCTCTCGAGAAGAGCCGACTTCAGCAAGGTCAGCCTAGACCGGCTTGAGAGGAGCTTCGAGGGGACGGTGATCCACGAAGAGGCGGTGAAGGAGACATCGGAGAAGGACATGGACATAGCGAACACCCTCAAGGTGCTGGAGGCCATGAGGAAGGGCAAGGTCCGAGTTGTGGTCCTCAGCGGCCGAGCTGGCGTCACACCTGTTGCACGAGTCGGGCTGGAGAGGATCAGTCGGAGATCCGACCTGATACCGGCGGAGAAGATGAGGCATGTGCTCATTCAGTCGGCGAAGGCCAGAATCCTGAGCGACTATCGAACGTTCCTCTGCGTGGAATGCTTCAAGCACGCCAAGACCATCAGGCTGAAGGACCTCCCCGAGAGGCCTACATGCCCCGTTTGCGGAGGAAACGCGCTGGCCGTCCTGAACAGGACAGAGGAGCAGGTCTGGCGGCTCGTCGAGAAGCACGGGAGGAACCTTTCAAGACTCGAATTGCGGACGGAGGAGGATGCAAAGGCCTCCTCTGAGCTCGTCAAGAAGTATGGCTCACCCGCAGCCTACGCTCTGGCCGGCAGAAGGCTAGGCGCTTCAGAGGCAGCGGAGATCCTCGGGAAGGGCTCTGAGGTAAACGATAGGTTCTTCGAGCATATCGTAGACGCAGAGAGGCGAGCGACGAGCAAGAGATTCTGGTAACCCGCGAGCGGGTTACGTCAAGCAGCATCTCATCCGAGCTGAAGCCCGACTGCTCGGCAGGCGCCGACAACCCTTCTGTAGGCCATCCTAGCAGCCTCGGCGGCGTCGTAGCCTGGCAAGCGGCTACGCATCACCGAGATCTCGGCAGTGACAAACCCATTATAGCCTGTGCCCGCCAGCGCTGATAGGAACTCCTCGAACGGGAAATCCCCCTCGCCAGGGATGAGGAATCTGAAGTCGGGGAACGATCCCCGAGTATCCTTGACATGCGAATGCGCAATCAACCTGCCAAGTCTTCGAGCAATAGCTGTCACATCCCAACCGCGGATTGAGAAATGGCTTGCGTCAAGGTTCACAGCTAGGTACTCCGAGGAGACCTCTGCGAGAAGGCGCTCCAAAGCCTCAGGAGAGTCGACCGGCATCCCGACGTGCGCTTCGAACGCGATCCGCACATCCCTCTCAGCGGCGTGAGCGGCCACCTCTGAGATCGACCGTATCAAGATTGGCCATGCCTTCTCCCCCGGCATCTGCTCCGGGACCGCACCGGAGAACGTGTCGACGACTCGAACACCGAGGTCTGAGGCTACATCAACAGTCTTCATGGCTCGCGCCACGGATTCTCTTCGAGATGCCTCGTCTGGCTTGATGTATGACGCGTCGCAGCCGAGGGCGGAAATCTCGAGGCCGGCGGCCTCGGTTGCCTCACGAATCCGCGCCCAGTCCCGGTGGTCTAGCTTCACTATGTTTGTCGCGTATCCGTTCCAAGCGTTGATCTCGAGCCCCCGGTAGCCTGCCGCGCTGACAACCCCGATAACCTCGCTTATCGCTGTCTTGTAAGGAAACGAGAAGGACGCGAATCCGAGCTTCAATGGACACACCGCTGTGAGGATCAGTGTGAGGACTGGAATAAGTGAGTTGATGAGGGGAACAAGCTTTCCTCTTAAACCCGGCACCGCATGCGACAAGCTCTTCCATATGCATGACTGTGGCTGGGGTCCAATGTCGGGACTGAAGAGGGTTATCTTTCGTCCTGCCAGCTCGCCGTTATAGAGTGGTCGTGACTCCCCGTACAACCAGAGCTGAGAAAGCCTTGCGCCAATGGCTTTCACAAGCTCCATGAACGTTTGAGGCGGAAACACCAAGAGGACTATCTCACCGACCCCGATATGCTCTACTCTCTTACCACGCCTCGTAGTGAATGAACCTATGAGATCGGAGGGGGTAAGCTGTGGCTTCCCCACACCCATTCTTACAACGCTCAAGTCCCGGCCAGACTTAAGGAACGACGGATATAAGGCTCAGAAAGTAGTGGGCTTTTTCTGCGAGATGATGTCCAGTTGTATGCGCATGCAACCTCGCGTGCAACAGAGAACGAGCATACCCGACCTCCATGGAAGAGACGAGGGCGAGGATTCTGCTAGCTGCGCAGACTTCGCCTGGAATACCATAGTCATCCGACTCAGCGGAGAGATCGGGATCAAGAGCCGTCCCGTCAGATCGAGGCTCGAGCGGACGGTCACGGTGCACATCAGGAGGGCGCTCGAGCGTCGAAAGATCCCTTTCGACGCGATCCTTCGCGGCCCGGGCAGAGTGTACGCTAAGCTACGGTATCGCAGCGCCGCAGGCCATGCTTTGGGAATGGTCTTCGGCATCTCATCCTTCTCGCCTGCGCTCGCGACCCCCTCAGACCTTGACGACATCACGTCTGCTTCCCTTCAGGCTGCACGGAGCGCGCTCACTAAAGGGTCTGCTTTCGCCGTCTCATGCAGGCGGACGGGGAAGCACAACTACTCGAGCGCTGATGTTCAGGCGAAGGTCGGCCAAGCGATACTGACGAGCTTCAACGAGATGGCCGTAAGGGTCGACCTCTCCAGACCCGAAGTGACGGTGGGCATAGAGGTCGTGAATGAGAGAGCGTACGTTTTTACCAAGACACTTCCAGGAGCAGGTGGGATGCCGTATGGCTCGCAGGGAAAGATGGTCGCCATCTTAGATGGCTCGGTGAGGTCCGTTGTGGCATCATGGCTCATCATGAGGAGGGGGTCGCCCATCGTGCCTTTGCTCGTCAGTTCGGCCCCCGATCGAACCCAGCCGCCCAGGGAGGTGCTTCGCCAACTCGTCACGCTGGCGGACTGGTCTCCGTTGCCCGGCGCTAAGTGCTATGCTCTGTGGAGAGAAGAACCGCTTGTAGCGTCCAACGAGGGAAGACCTGCGAATGAGCGAGTATTGCCTTGGGCGTTCATCTACGCTGATGCTCTCTCGGAGTTCGAGGGCGCAGAGGGCATCGTGGTCGACGAAAGGTTTGGGCTCGGACTCTGCGGTTCAGGCGTTCAGGCTCAGCCCCTACGAGCGTATCGTTGCGCGCGCCCTGTCTACATGCCGCTGATCGGCTTCGGTGACCAAGAGGTCGAGCGCCTGGCTGAGAAGATCGGCCTTGCAACATGATGGGTGGTCATCGAGGGTAACGGCTCCCGACAAGACATATAACGCTGTGATGAGGTATTCCTCCGCTCCGGGAGCCGAGGTCCCTGTTTAACACTGACGCGGTTCGACGTGACTTCCCCATACTCGAATCTGGCCTAGTCTATCTGGACAACGCTGCTTCAAGCCTGACGCCTGAGCCGGTCCTCGAGAGGATGGCCGAGTTCTATCACAGCTACAGAGCGAACGTAGAGAGGGGAGTCCACAGGTTGTCGCAGAGAGCCACTGAGGAGTACGAGCATGCTCGCCTCGTAGCTGCCACGTTCATAAACGCTCCAGCTGACTCTAAGGTGGTCTTCACCAAGAACACGACGGAGAGCATCAATACCGTCGCAAACGGTCTTCCCTGGGGGAAAGGCGACCGCATCGTGACAACGTTGCTGGAGCATCACTCGAACTACATCCCTTGGCTGAGACTGAGGGAGAGATACGGCGTCGAAGTCGACGTGGTTAAGCCTAGCGCCGACGGCATCCTTGACGAGTCCCCCTTCCAAGACGCTATCAGACCTGGCACTAAGCTGGTAGCCGTGACGCACGTGTCAAACGTGCTGGGGGTAACACTGCCCGTCGAGAAGATCGCCAGGATAGCCCATGAGAACGGGGCCTTCATCCTCGTCGACGGCGCCCAGTCCGTGCCTAGACACAAGACTGATGTACAGAGGCTGGGGTGCGACTACCTCGCCTTCTCAGGACATAAGATGCTTGGGCCTACCGGAATCGGCGTGCTGTACATAGCGCCGTCCGCGCGCGACCGCCTCGAGCCACTGTGCGTAGGCGGCGGCTCGATAGAGGACGTGACTGTGAGCAGTTATCGTCTCGCAAGAGGAGCAGAGGGCTTTGAGGCGGGAACCCCTCCGGTAGCTGAGGCGATAGGCCTAGCAGCGGCCATAGACTATCTCGAAGGTCTGGGGTTGCCCGAGGTCGAGGCTCATGAGCGAGAACTGACCGAGAGGCTTCAGGCGGGGTTGTCCGAGGTGGAGGGAGTTGAGGTCTATGGCCCTCGAGACCCGAGGAAGAGGGTAGGGATCGTTCCTTTCAACGTCGCGAGGCTCAATCCCCACGATGTCGCTCTGGCTCTTGATGTAGCGGCGAACATCATGGTCAGGTCAGGGCTTCACTGCGCGATGCCCCTTATGAGGCAGCTCCTTGGAAAGCCTCAAGGCTCCGTACGGGCCTCGCTCTACCTCTACAATACTTCAGACGAGGTGGACAAACTGATCGCGACCGTCTCAGACCTAGCTCGATCCCTTGCGTGAAGTTTCGCCCTGAACTAGCGCCAGTTCCCGTCGGATATCGGACATGGACCCCCAAACACTGTACGACGTGTTCCCCGGGCTTGACTGCGGAGCCTGCGGTGCAGCGACATGCAACGCCTTCGCGAGAGGAATCTTAGCAGGAAAGTCGACGCCAGACGATTGCCCTACCCTCCGCAGCCCTGAGTACGCTGACCGGAGAGCTCGGCTCTCGGCCGAGCTGCTCGAGACGCTTCAAGCCACATGCGAGGGAAGAGCGACAGCCGAGTCGATGGGCGGAGTCACGTACATCCGTCCATGCGCGGAAGACATCGCCAAGGTGACGGCTGAGACACGCCTACAGCGCAGATTCACCGTTCCTCCCCCGCTTAGGTTTGAGGTATTCGACCCGTCGACCTGGGACTGGATGCTCCAGTCCATAGAACTCTTCGGGAACGCTAGGTGCTCCGAAAGTCTCGGGGTGGCCAGGATCGAGGCGTGCGGCATGACTGTCATGGTCCTCAGGGATGGGAGGGTGAATGTTCGCGCAGCCCCAGACGAGGAGCAAGCGATGGCGGTAATCCACCTCGTAAGCCGAGCGCTATGGGGCTCTGTCATCTGTCACTGCGGGAACATCTCTATGGACTGCGCCGGTGGGGCGTGCACCGAGTGTCTTGACGCAGCTTGCCCAGCTTCAGACACAGAACCCTTCACGTTCACGAGCACAACCACTCGGTCTCAAGCCGACCAAGATATTCGCGGCGCTTCCTTGCCCAGTGGTCCCGCCGGCGACCCCCTCCGAGCCTTAGGCAACTCTGTGGACCAGGCAGCTCGTATGCTGGAAGACATGGCCGCGCGCCTGATCTGTGGCTTGGCGAATGGCTATACGCGCGAAGATCTGGGTAAGATGCTCTCAGACGCGCGGAGAAAGGCCGTGCAAATGCTTGTCCGGGCACCTGAGGGTCGACATGCCCGAAGCGCTCTGACGGCAATGGGCGCTCTTATGGACCTTCAGAGAGTGAGCGACGGCCTTGACCTCGCCACTCACACTGAGCAGACTATCACGGGAGCGTCAATGGCTTTGCTAACTGAAGCCTTCCAAGTCTTTGCTCTGTCCTTGAAAGGGCTCCGGTCTGGGCAGCCCGCTGATGTGACTGCTGCCCAAGAACGATTCGACGCGTTCCGAGACGCGTGGATGATCGAGTTCGGAAACCTGGGGAACACGCGGACGCTCTCAGCCTTCTATAAGATAGCGTCGAACGGGCTCTACCTGTCGAGGCTTCGCAGCTCTACCCGCGCAGAGGCTCTTGAGTGGCTGGGGCACCAGAGCGACCGGCTCTCATCCTCTCGGGAATGATGGGGTTCGAGAGGCCCTCATCCATGCTTCCTGACCTATAGCCCGCTAGGTCGAGGGTCACGTATCTGAAGCCGAGCGCTCTCAGCTTCTCGCTGACCCTGTCCATTGCCGCTTCGCTAGCGAGGAGAGACCTCTCCGCTCTCCCCACCTCGATCCTCGCCAGGTCCCCGTGACAGCGAACTCGCAGTTGCCTGACGCCCGTCAGTGTCTTTATGAAGCTCTCGGCCTCTGCGACCCTTTGGAGGCCTTCGGCCGTTATCCTCTGTCCATACTCAAATCTGGAGGATAGACATGCCATGGATGGCTTGGACCACGTCGGAAGCCCGAGAGCCCTCGAGACGGCCCTGATGTCAGTCTTCGTGAAGCCGAGCTCTGCCAATGGGCTTCTGACTCCTCCCTCACTCAACGCTAGGGCGCCAGGCCTATGCATCCTCAGGTCGTCAGCGTTTGTGCCATCAACGATCACGTCGATCGCCTCCTGTGCCGCGACCTTCCTCAACTCGTCGATCAGCCGCTTCTTGCAGTAGTAGCAGCGATCCGGCGGGTTCTCGACGAACCTCTCATCGTCCAGCTCGTTCTCCTTGACAACCACCTGTTTCAGGCCCAAAGCGGAGGCCAGTCTCTGGGCCTCTGACAGCTCGCCTGGGGGAAGAGTCATAGAGTCTGCGGTAACAGCGACAGCCCCGTGGGCCAACGCGATCTTCGCCGCTGCCGCTAGCAAGGAGCTGTCAACCCCGCCCGAGAGTGCGATAAGCACTTTGCCTCTGGCACGAAGCCACTCGATAAGCGAAGAGAACTTGCCTTGGAGCTGCGGCTCCAGCTGTCGGAGCCCTGCCTCCGCGAATGATTGGCCAATCCCTTCGGCGAGAGGCATCTCGACAGGCTTTTCCTTGGCTGACATAGGGGCTGCTGTCTAACCGCCCCGTGGTTCACTTAAGGGTTTTTCACAGAGCGCCTACGAGTGAGAACGAGCGATCAGAGAGCATATAAGGCCTCAGCTGCGGGGTGCAAAGGGTCAAACGATGCCCTCGATGGAGCGTGATCCCGCCAGGAAGTTCTTCGACCCGAGCGTCAGTGACAGGGAGCGAGCTATCTTCGAGGGAGGCATCGCCTTGGGTGCGCTCTACCATCAGTTTGCAGGGACACCTGTTTCCTCCGATAGGAGGGTCCTCAGGACTCTCGAGGAGGCGATTGAGAGAACAATGGCGGTTCAACCCTACAGGGAGCGTGTCGAGGTGCGAATAGACGAAGCTGCTCTTCGGAACGAGGGTGTAGAGCCCTACCGCTACGAGACTCTGAAAGGAAGACATCTCACAGTCGAGGTCACGGTCAGGTACGGGAACGCGAGAGCGACCGTGGCGATGCGCCACGTGCCCGAGCTGAAGTTCAACCTGATGTTCATCAAGGACATCACGGAGGAAGAGGCTTGATCCGCGGGTCCTCTGGCCAGCAGGGCTGGTGCCGTGGCAGCACATGGAACGGTTTTACCCCTCCCAACAGAATGTTTGCATTATATAGGAGAGAGCCTAGTTGAGCTTAACGCAGCCTATCAGATGCTTCCTCGCCGTCGACATTCCAGACGCGAACATAGTCGAGAGGCTCGTTGCTACTGGAAGAGACCTGTTGCAGACCGGCAACGATCTGAGGCCGGTTTCGCCTGAAAACCTGCATGTGACGCTCAGGTTTCTCGGCGACGCTAGCCCCGAGATGGTCAGGTCTGTCGAAGCTGCTCTGGACGAGCTTCACGTCGCCCCGTTCGCTGTCGAGCTCAGGGGCCTAGGCTTCTTCAGGGATCCGAAATACATCACGACTATCTGGGCAGGCATTAAGACCGGGGCTACTGAGCTAACAGGGATCTTCAACACGCTCGAGCCTAAGCTGGAGCGCGGAGGGTTCAGGCGCGACCCCCGTGGATTCTCGCCTCACCTCACTATCGCAAGGGTCAAGGCTGTCCGAGACCGAAGAGCTCTTCTGGAGTTTGTGGCGAAGAGGGCTGACTACGCCTTCGGGACCTTCACGGCTCAAAGCGTCAAACTGAAGCAAAGCGTCCTCACCCCGAAGGGGCCGATCTACACAACTCTCAGAGAGAGGAGCTTCGAGTGAACGCTCGGTGGTCCGGAAACCCAATGAGTGCTCGGCGGCGCTAGAGACGAGGACGTGATGCCCTGCATGCCCCCAGGTCAGAGCGTCAGATCCCGCGAAGAGAAGCTGGCGCTCGAGGTCTGCAACCAAGTGACGCTGAGGGTCACTCCTAGCTCTGATGAAAGAGAACGGGTCTATTCCCTCGTCAACAGACTAGTTAAGGCGGCGGAGGTCCGCTGCCGCAGTGTAACGTTGGACGCGAGGGCTGAGGTCTTCGGCTCTGTGGCCAAGGACACGTGGCTGAGCGGCGAAGCCGACATAGACCTGTTCCTGCTCGTGACGCCTGAGACTCCACGTGACGCAATGGTGGTAAAAGCCCTACAGGTCGGTAGGGCGGTGATAGAGGAGTTCCACGGACACTGGACCGAACGGTACGCCGAACACCCTTACGTTGAGGGCTGGGTCGAAGGTACCCGCGTGAACTTTGTTCCATGCTACGAGGTTAAGAACGGAGGGTGGCTGACCGCTGTAGACCGAACGCCTCTCCACACCCAATACGTCAAGGGAAAACTCAGCGACGAGGCAAAGAGAGAGGTCAGGCTCCTCAAGAGGTTCATGAAAGGTGTTGAGGTCTACGGGGCTGACATCAAGGTCAGCGGCTTCAGCGGGTACCTCTGCGAACTACTCGTGATCCGCTACAGCCTACTTCTCGAAGCCCTCAAAGCGGCCGCCAGATGGAAGCCAGGAACGACTCTACTGATCGAGCCCATAGAAGGCATAGGCTTGGAGGAGGCCAAAACAGCCTTCCCCGAACCACTGATCGTCGTTGACCCGGTCGACGCGAGAAGGAACGTTGCGAGCGCGGTCTCGCTCCAGAGGATGAGCGAGTTCATCGCTGCGTCCAAGGCGTTCCTCAAGCGGCCAACGATTACCTTCTTCTACCCGCCGGCGCCGGAGGTTCCTGATACGCGGCAGCTGGTCGAAGACCTTTCGGCCAGAGGAACAGACCTGCTCGTCTTGGGCTTCGGTAGGGTCGACGCGGTTCCGGACGTGCTCTGGGGGCAGATGTACAGGACCATGAAGGCTCTCGTCACGCTCCTTGAAGAACACGATTTCAACGTCCTAAGGGCATCTGCGTGGAGCGATGAGAAGAATTCGAACGCGTTCACCTTCGAGCTGGAGCAGGCACACCTGCCCGTGGCGAAGACCCAGACCGGCCCCCCAGTCACCGCGCGCGAGGTGCAGGACTTTATGAGGAAACACCTCCACAGCTCAAGAACAATCTCGGGTCCATGGATAAGAGATGACAGGTGGGCTGTCGTAACAAGGCGCAAGGAGACCGACGCCACTTCACTACTGGAGAAGATCTCCCGAGAGGCGGCTGAGATAGGTGTGCGCGACAAGATTGCGGAGGCATTGAAGAGAGGCCACAGATTCTACGTCGGCACGGAAGTGGCCGAGTTCAGCAAGGCCAACCCAGCCTACGCAGCGTTTCTCGCAAGCTTCCTCGCTGGAGCCCCTATCTGGCTTGAGCCTCAGAAGCCGCTGAAGCGGGATCGAGTGGCCAATTGACCGAAGCCCTAAGTGTTGACCAGCTCCTCCGAGACAGGAGATACGGATTAGTACTCACGTATCCTAGGCTCAGCCCTCCCACTGCGCGACGCAGATTGAGCGAGTTGAGACGACTAGACGTGACCCATATAGAGTTCGGAGGTCGGAGTGAGGTCTACGGCGTCCGAGTCCTCGGCAAAGGCTGTGTCGGCCTCGTCGTCATCGCAAAGACTTCGTCGGGAAGGGCAGCGTTGAAGATCCGCAGACTTGACGCTGATAGGAGAAGCTTACGGCCTGAGGCGAAGATGCTAAAGGCGGCGAACCTAGCCGGGGTAGGTCCTCAGCTCTACTCGTATTCAAGCAACTTCATCCTGATGGAGCTCATTGAGGGGAGATTGCTCCCCGACTGGGTCCGAGCCCTCGGCGGGAAGAATGCCAGAGCTAGGCTGCGAGAAACGCTGACTAGGCTCATCGAGGACTGCTTTCGGCTTGACGAGGCGGGCATAGACCATGGCCAGTTGAGCCGGGCCTCGAGGCACATCATCGTTCAGCCCTCCGGCAGCCCGCGGGTCATCGACTTTGAGTCGGCCAGCCTACGGAGGCGCCGTTCAAACGTCACCTCGATATGTCAATACCTCTTCATCGGCAGCGAGACTGCAAGAGCCATCGTCAGGCTCTTGGGGGGCCTCGACA
Organism: uncultured Candidatus Bathyarchaeia archaeon; assembly: GCA_964427455.1. Lineage (GTDB taxonomy): Archaea > Thermoproteota > CALKCG01 > B24 > JAWCPE01 > JAWCPE01. Next base: position 18,772 of record CAYRUY010000002.1, read on the forward strand.
AGGAGCGGCTCATCACCGCTCTTAGGGCTTACAAAGCAGACGAGAGCCTTGAAGCCCTACACAGGGTAGAAGGGACAGCAAGCCTTTCCGCGCCAGGTACGACGCTTAAATAGAAGCCAAAGGCTAGGTGGCCGCGCGGGGCCGTCGTTCAGCTTGGTCTAGGTCCTACCGCCAAGAGGATCCCAGAGCAGGCAACGCGGGGAGCCTGGGGCGCAGGATCGCACAGACCGCTGGTGACCTAGGCATCCTAGGCCAGAGATCGTGGGTTCAAAATGACGGGCACGTCATGAAAGTCCCACCGGCCCCATCACTTGAAACACAGAGCAGGCGATGAGATGGCCGAAGCCGTCTCCATTCCCGAGCCTGGCAATTCCTGAAGCTAATAGAGTCCAGCACCGCCTCGTCGCAAACATCTTATCTCGGCCGCTGCCACTGTATCCTCGGCGAAGAAGGTTGCCGATTCACCCGATCGAGTACAGGTACGGGAGCGCCGAGATGAGGGCGGTCTTCGACCGCAGCAGCTGGCTTGAGAAGATGCTGAGGGTTGAGGCAGCTCTGGCTGAGGCCCATGCCGAAGTCGGGGATATCCCGGTTGAGGCCGCGAGAGCCATCTCGGAAAATGCGTCTCTTAAGCACGTAACCCTGGAAGCCGTCGCGAGGTACGAGAAGGAGATAGGTCACGAAGTTATGTGCGTAGTCAAGGCGTTGTCTGACGCCAGCGGCAGGTTTGGCGGCTACGTCCATCTGGGAGCAACGTCAGCGGACATAACAGACTCGGTCCTGGCGCTTCAGGTCAAAGAGGCCCTATCGATAATCAGAAAGGACCTGATGGAGCTTACGAGCCTTCTTGCTCAGAGCGCCGAGAGGTATCGAGACACAGTCTGCTTGGGGAGGACACACGGTGTCGCAGCGATCCCGATGCCGTTCGGTTTCAAGTTTGCAGTCTGGGCTTCCGAGGCGAAGAGACACCTCGAGAGACTTAACGAGGCCGAACCTAGGATATGTAGGGGAAAGATGAGCGGCGCCATAGGCACGATGGCAGGGCTGGGCAAGAACGCTTTCAAGGTTCAGGAGCTCACAATGGGGAAGCTAGGCATACGAGCGTCGGAGATCTCGACGCAGGTTGTTCCTCGTGATGGTCTGGCCGAGTTCATAGGCCTCCTCTGCCTCGTCTCGTCCTACCTAGACAAGATCGCGAATGAGGTGAGGAATCTCCAGCGAACCGAGATCAGGGAGGTCGAGGAGCCCTTCGAGGAACGAAGCCAGGTCGGCTCAAGCACGATGCCGCATAAGAGGAACCCTGAGAAGTGCGAGAAGGTGTGCGGTTTGGCGAGGACTATCAGAGGCTACGCCCGAACTGCGTTGGAGAACACCGTGCTCGAACACGAACGCGACCTGACCAACAGCTCCTGCGAGAGGGTCATGGTTCCTGAAGCATGTATTCTCCTCGATGAGCAGCTGAAGACTATGCTCAAGGTGATGCGCGGCCTAATCGTCTACCCTGAGAACATGCTGCGGAACATAGAGGGAACGAGGGGCTTGGCGATGTCAGAAGCGGCAATGCTTGCGCTGGCGGCGAAAGGCCCAGGCAGACAGTGGGCTCACGAGTTGACCCGCAGATACTCCATGGAGGCCTGGCGGGGACCGCTCGGCTTGGCTGAGATCCTCAAGAAAAGCCCAGAAGTTCGCAAGTATCTCACTGACCAAGAGGTCGATGCCCTCTTCGACCCGGAGAGCTACCTCGGCACGTCCCAGCAACAGATCGACAACGTAGTTGCGGAGACACATCTCTTCCTAGAGAGCTACGGAGTGCCCAAGCCTAAGGAAGGGTAAACGACCTGAAGATGGACACCAGTTACCTACCGGCTCAAGCTGAGGGGTATCGAGGACAAGAAAACGACCCGTAGGCTGTGTGCAGGGTGGAGCCACGGCTGAAGCGGGTTAAGGGGATCAGTTGGTCAACCAGGATGAAAGGGCCGAAGAACATCGGAAAGCAAGGGTGCACCTGTATATCTCCGGCCTAGTCCAGGGCGTGTTCTTCAGAGCGTATACGAGGAGCATCGCTCTGAAGCTCGGGGTGAAAGGATGGGTCAGGAACCTCCGAGATGGAAGAGTCGAGGCCATCTTTGAGGGAGAGAAGGACAAGGTTGAGAAGCTCGTTCAGTGGTGTCGTAGAGGTCCCGAGGGCGCCGTGGTGAAGACAATAGAGGTCTCGGAGGAGCTTTACCAGGGCAACTTCAGGTCTTTCGAGATGAGGTGACCTCGAAAGCCCGTGGTCAGCTTGGAAATGTTTAAACCGGGTCTCTCACAGGTAGGCACATTGCATCTGAAAGAGGACTAAGGCATTGGCCATCCAGAAGGGAGCGTTCGTCGTACTTGACTACACGGGCAGGGTCAAGGAGACAGGCGATGTCTTCGATACGACCTCCGAGGAGGAGGCGAAGAAGCATGGGTTACGCCGGCCGGGCGCTCTCTTCGAGCCGCAGCTAGTCGTCGTGGGCGAAGGCTGGGTTGTCAAGGGCCTAGACGAGGCGTTGCTTGAGATGGAAGTCGGGAAGACGATCACAGTGGAGGTGCCGCCCGAGAAGGGGCTTGGACAGAGAGACCCCTCCAAGATGAGGCTTATCCCGCTGAGGAGATTCAGGGCAAGAGATGTCACGCCCCAGCCAGGTATGGAGGTAGATGTTGATGGCCGAGCCGCCATCGTCAGAGCAGTTGGCGCCGGGCGAGTTCAGGTCGATTTTAATCCCCCGCTGGCTGGCCGGACGCTTACATACGAGGCCACGGTGAAGGCCATCCTCGAACGGCCGGAGGACAAGATCAGAGCGCTGGTTCACAGGCGGATCCCGTCCGTGCCCGCAGAGAAGTTCGATATTCGAGTAAGGGCCGGAGCTCTCAGGATAACCGTGCCTCAAGAGGCGTTTCTCGCAGAGGGGCTCCAGTACGCGAAGCGCGGGATCGCCTCAGACATCGAGAAGTTCCTGCCGGAGATCCGAGAGACAACCTTCATCGAGACCTTCGCGAGGCCCAAGCCTACCCGTGAAGAAGCAAAGCCAAGTGAGCAACGCGAACCCCAGCCTGAGGCCAAGGCGGCTGCGGCTCCGCAATCTCAGCCCATCGAGGCCACTCCAAGTCCGGTGGCAGAGGACCAACCCGTCCCGACACCGAAGAGTCGTCGATCAGGGCCGAGATCAAGGGTCCGCTCGGCTCGCTCTTAGGGCGTTCTTTTGAGCAGAGCCGTTCTCAGCTCTCTACCTTTCGGGCAATCCACCCTTGCCAATAGCGAGAGCACCTGGCATCTGTCCCCGTTGAAGAGACCGACGGGATGACACTCTCGCGACGAGGGGCAACTCTGCATGTCGCACTCTTGCTGGTTGAAGAGGATGACCGCGCCCTCGATGGCTAAACGGACGGGAACAACCGCCTGGACAGTCGCCTCCTCGACCTCCACAGCTCTCACACCACCCTCATGCACAGCACAGGGGAAGACCTTCTGCCTCAGCGCAACGACGACGTAGATCCGGCCCTCCTGCAGCCTCCCCTGACAGAACCTGAGGAGATCGCAACCCAAACACTGTTTCGTTGGGCCAAGATGTACGAAACGGAACCCAAGTTGGGCCTGCCTCAAGCCGCAGAGAGTTATCAAGGTTGGTCTCGCCCCGCAGGCTGACAGCGCGGGCAGCAAGAGACCTTCCGGGTACCTCTTCGACTCGTCCCGCAAGGCACTTCGGGCCCATCGAAAGAGATCTGACCTAAGGCTGGCTGTTTCGGACAGACCTCCCCGATTTTTCTGGGCATGTTGCTTCAGTCCTTCCTCACAAGCTTTGCTATGAAGGATCCATAGCAGTTGTCACGGTGAGGATAGAGACGTCTGCACATCGTCAGTCCTCGGAGCCCGTGTGAGCCGAGGTCAGGCTTCAACTCTGCCAGTGTGAATCCAGGATAGTACCTCAGCAGTCTCTGGATGTTGACCTCGTTCTCCTCGACCGTTATCGTGCGAGTTGAGTACAGCAGCACACCGGACCTTCGGACTCGGCCAGCGCTGCTCTCTAGTATCTTCCACTGAGTCGATGCGTATCTTGAGACCGCCTCAGGCGAGCTCATCCACTTAGCGTTTGGGTCTCGAGCCCAGGTGCCGATCCGAGAGCAGGGCGGGTCGACAACGACGATGTCGAACTCCGCATCTGAGGGCATGGCCTCCGTAGCATCCGCTACGACAACGATAGCGTTTCGCACCCCCATCCGCCTCATTTCATCCTTCCAAACTCCTGCTCTCTGCCTTGACAACTCCACGGAGCAGATCACGCCTTTGTTATCCATCAGCTGCGCCATATGGGCGGTTTTGACTCCGGGAGCTGCACAGATGTCGAGTACGAGCGCATCTTCCGTCACGCCTGAGTTCTCGACCGCGTATGCTGTCGGCAAATCCTCTGTGGAGACTAGGCCTTCCTTGAAGACCTCCGTCCCGGTGACCGGCAGTTCACCCCGTGATAACCTGTAGAGTCCTCTGATCGAGGCAACCTCCGTGAGGTCAAACCCAGCTTGACCAAGCCGCTCAGATACGCTCTGAGGCGTCTGCTTCAACGAGTTAAGCCTGACGTATGTCGGCGGGGAGGTTGAGAGGCTCCTCAGAAACGCCAGGGCTTCAGCTCTACCGAGAAGTCTAGAGGCGTAGATGACGAGCCACTCAGGAGCATATAGGCGCAGAGCCGTTCTCTCGACCTCGGGCAGACCTCTCAGGACTGAGGTCGCTTCAGTGTTGAGGATCTTACCAAGGTGCTGTTCGACAGGGTGGAGGGTGTTCCAGCCGAGGATCTCTCTTGCAGCCTTGACGTACTTCAAAGCGTTAATGTGCCTCCGCTGCCCGACTGCCGACTCGTGGACAAGTATCCTGAGAAAGGCTCTAACTCCCAACGGAAGCCCAGCATACTTGTCCCTTCCGACAGCCTCTTCCGCGACCCTGTCAAGGAGGTTGAGCCTTCTCATCGTCTCGAAGACCTGCCGGTACGCCATGCCTAGGGTTTCTCTGTCACTGACCTGCAGTTGCCTGGCTGCTTTCTGAAACGCCCCTTTTGCGCTCAGCTTCTCAAGCTCGATCCAGCTCAGAGCTTCAATGGCCACGGCCAAGGCGTCTCGAAGCAATATAAGCTACCAGATACGAATCACCTGAACGAACACGATTAAGGTTTCTCTCAGGGGTGACCGAGTGCCCGCGAAGACCCTTCAGGAGTACTCTGAGAAGACGGTTGAAGCAAACGCTGGAAAGGCCACTGAGACAAGCGGAAGTGTCGCCAAGCCCCTGAGCGTTCGAGCGATGCTGGAGCAGGCTACCCCTCGAGACCTCGACGAGTCTCTCCTCGTCTCGGCTTCCTACGACGGTGAGAGACAGAGAGCCGTCCTTAAGCTGTATAGGGAGAGGGACGAGACGATCCACCTCTGGTATGACGACACCGGTCACATGCCCTACTGCCTCTCAGACCTTGAGCCCGGTGAGCTGAGGACGCTCCCTGACCTAGCCTCCCACCCGGGCCTTGAGCGACTCGAACAGGTGAAGAAGTACGAGCCCCTAGGAGACGAAGAGAGGGTTTACACAAAGATTGTGGCCAAAGACCCTTTGTCCATAGGCGGCAGGCCGTCAGGCTCGATAAGAGACATCATACCGAAGGCGTGGGAGGCCGACATTCGATACTACGAGTGCTACATCTTCGACCGGGACCTGAAGGTGGGCATGCCCCATTCCATCCAAGACAGTCACCTGAGGGAGTTACCGTACCGAGTGTCAAGGGAAGTCGCAGACTCGATAGAGGAGCTTTTCGGCAAGGAGCCCACCGAAGTCCAGGAGCATCTCACGCGATGGGTTAGCCTCCTTGAATGCCCCGTACCCGACTACCGCCGGATCGCGCTCGACATCGAGGTCGGTTCTCCCGTTGCCACGAGGATGCCGAGCGCCGAGCAGGCGGAAGACCCCGTCATCGCAGTTGGGCTCGTTGACCACAAAGACCGAGAACAGATCTTTCTTCTAAGGCGGGAGGGCATCGAACTAGGGCAACTCCCAGAGGGTGCTCAGGTCAGGTTCTTCGAGGACGAGAGAGGCCTCCTCGAAGCGACCTTCGCCGTGATCGCTGAGTATCCTTTCGTCATCACGTTCAACGGTGACGATTTTGACCTCCGGTATCTCTATCATAGAGCCGAGCGTCTCGGTCTGTTGAGGGACCAGATTCCCATTGAGCTGACGAGAGACGCGGCCAGTCTGAGCTTGGGAGTCCACGTAGACCTCTACAAGTTCTTCTTCAACAGGTCAATCCAAGTCTACGCTTTCGGCCAGAGATACAGAGAGATAACGTTGGAAGATATAGGTGACTCACTTCTCGGTGCTGGGAAGCTCAAGATCGAAGGCTCTTTCACAGAGCTATCGTATGGCGCTTTGGCAGATTACTGCCTGAGAGACGCAGAGATAACCATGCACTTGACGAAGCTGGAGCACGGCTTGGTGCTGAAGCTGAGCACAGTGCTGGCGAGGATCAGCCGAACCCCCATCGACGACCTGACCCGGCAGGGGGTTTCAGGCTGGATAAGGAACATGTTAAGGTACGAGCATCGGCGCCGGAACTGGCTCATACCTCGGCCTGAGGATATCTTGGAGACGAAGGGCGCTGCCGCAACGAAAGCTATCATCGATGGCAAGAAGTACCGGGGAGCTGAGGTGATCTCGCCTGAAGCAGGCGTCCACTTCGATGTTCCCGTTCTTGACTTCCAGTCGATGTATCCGTCGATCATCAGTCGATACAACCTGAGCTATGAGACGGTTAGATGCCCACACCCTGAGTGCAAGACGAACAAGGTTCCAGACACCCCTCACTGGGTCTGTATCAAGAAGAGGGGCATCTCAAGCCTAGTCATAGGCTCGTTGCGCGACCTGAGGGTGAAATGGTACAAGCCCAAGTCCAAGGACAAGCACCTGCCCAAGACGACTGTGGACTGGTACAATACGATCCAGAACAGCCTCAAGGTGTTGTTGAACGCCTCATACGGGGTCTTCGGGTCTGAGGCTTTCTTCCTCTACTGCCCACCTGTTGCTGAAGCCACAGCTTCGATAGGGAGGTACGCCATAACGCAGACCATCGAGAAGGCGCGTGCAACCGGGATGAAGGTCGTCTACGGGGACACGGACTCCATCTTCTTGGAGGCTCCCAGCCAGGGCCAAGTGCAGAAGCTGATCGCGTGGTCGGAGCAAACGCTCGGCATGGAGCTCGACATAGACAAGGTCTACCGATACGCGGTCTTCAGCGCGAGGAAGAAGAACTACCTAGGAGTTTACCCTGATGGAAGCGTAGACATTAAGGGCTTGACAGGGAAGAAGAGGAACACGCCGGAGTTCCTCAAGAAGGCCTTCTTCGAGATGATCAGAATCCTGAGCGGCGTGAGTTCACCGGACGATTTCGAAAAGGCAAAGGAGAGGATACAGGAGCTCGTGAAGTCCTCCTACACGAAGCTGAGGAGACGTGAATACTCGCTTGAGGACCTTGCCTTCAACGTGATGATAAGCCGCGCGCCCAGCAGGTACACGAAGACAACCCCACAACACGTGAAGGCAGCGCAGCAGCTGCAGAAGGCAGGCCGCGAAGTCATGCCCGGCGACGTGATCTCCTACGTGAAGGTGGCGGGTTCCGTAGGCGTAAAGCCGATTCAGCTGGCAAGAATCGACGAGGTGGATGTCGGGAAGTACGCTGAGTACGTCAACGGCACTTTCGAGCAGGTCTTAGACGCGTTAGACATCGATGTAGGCCAGGTAGCTGGAGCCCCACGCCTTGACCTCTTCATGCCTAGCTCGGCAAGCAGACCTGCCTCAAACCGACAGCTGGGCTAGACGAACCGATGCTGGCTTGGGGAGGTCGGGTCTCTGAAAGTCGAGGAACTTGCAGACAAGTACGGTGAACTCTACTCCGAGGCTTTGGGCATTAAGCTACAGAATGGCGCGAAGGAGGAGGTTGTGAAGTGGTTCCTAGCCGCCATTCTCTATGCGAAGCCCATCAGGGAGTCCACCGCTACGAAGACATACAGGTGCTTCGAGAGCCGAGGCATCGTTACAGCCGCGAGGATACTCGAGACCGGCTGGGACGGCCTCGTAGCCCTACTTGACGAGGGAGGCTATACCCGCTACGATTTCAGCACTGCCGACAAGCTCCTGCGGGTCTTTCAGTCCCTCGAGGCGGAGTACGGAGGCGACCTGAACCTCCTCCATGAAACGGCCTCGGATTCTGCCGACCTTGAGAAGAGGCTCAAGGCCCTGGGCGAGGGAATCGGTGACGTTACGGTCTCGGTATTCCTCAGAGACCTGAGAGGAGTCTGGGCGAAAGCGAACCCCAGACCCACACCTCTGGTGCAGAGGGCCCTGAAGAGGCTGGGAACCGCTGACATCGAGACGTTCGCCGCAAGACATGGCCTTGCCGCGGCGCGGCTGGAGACCGCGCTTGTGAGGCTCGAGAAGGACCTGATTAGGAAAGACCCATCGCTTCAGGTGAGTGTCTGAGGCCTGCCCGATTGAGATGACCAAGGAAACGTTTATGAAGCCTAGGCGGCCGGACCCATATGGAGAACAGCTGTGTCCTCACCTGGTCTGCTCCCGGAAGTTGAGGAGGCTGGGCGCAAGATAAGAAGCATGGAGATCCGAGGCGCCACAAGGATTGCCCAGACGGCTGTCCAATGCCTTCAACTCACCGCGACCAAGAGCTCCGGGTCGAGTACCGCAGAGCTTGTCTCTGAGATGGACTACGCGGCAAGGTATCTCCTAACAACCAGACCGACCGCTGTGTCACTGCCGAACAGCATAAGGTACGTCATGTACAGGGCTCTGAAGGCTCAGCGCCAGGCCATGCCGCTAGAGGAGGCGCGGAAAGTGATCCTCGCAGCGTGCGAAGCCTTCCTCACCAACACTAGGGACGCGGTGGCCAGGATCGCTGAGATCGGGGCGCGCAGGATAAACGAAGGCGACACTGTACTGACGCATTGCCACAGCACCGCAGTGATCTCGATCCTGAAGAGAGCAAAGGACGAGGGCAAGAAGGTCGAGGTTTACGCTACGGAGACCAGGCCACTTTACCAAGGTCGGATAGTCGCTGAGGCGCTCGACAGCTACGGCATCCCGGTCACTTTGATAGTCGACGGCGCGGCGAGACACTTCATGAAGAGGATCGACAAGGTCATAGTGGGAGCCGACGCGGTTGCAGCCAACGGCGCAGTGGTCAACAAGATCGGAACGTCGATGGTAGCTCTCGCAGCCCACGAGTCAAGAACATTGTTCTTCGTTGCAGCCGAGACCTACAAGTTCAGCCCTGAGACGATCATCGGCGAGCTGGTAAAGATCGAGGAGAGGCCCTCTGATGAGGTCGTTCCACCGGAGACGAGGGGGAAGTGGCGGAACGTGCAGGTCCGTAATCCCTCGTTCGACGTGACCCCCCCGGATTACATTGACCTCATCATCACCGAGAGGGGAATAATCCCGCCTCAGGCAGCGCTAACGATCCTTCAGCAGGAGCTCGGGGAGATACCGATCGAGGAACAGCAGAGGTACAGCACCTACCTGGCCGGCGACTTTGAGTAGCCCAAAACGGCTCGCCAGTCCGCGTGAGCGCAGACCTGATCATCGGCAGTGACTGTGTGCAGCGCCTCGAGGCGTTCGGAAAAGACACCTCCAGGCAAGGTCTCGATGCCGCCAGCCTCTCGTCAGCCGGGGAAACTGGGCCTCTTAGGTAGACGAGTTGTGTTTCCCTGAAGCAAGGTTTGGACCTAGGAAGCGTAGACGACACGAACTGTCCAGCATTCCCTACGCTTATCTGCCCCACGGCACGAAGGTTACCCTTCGGCTAAGCTCGACAGGAACATAGGAAGGTCTGAAGGGCATATCCTTACACTTGCTTCTAGTCTCCTCTATGAGTTCAAACAAGATCATGTTTTGGCGGAACTCCTCCTTGATGCTCGATCTCTCCCTTATGACCACGGGAAGGGTTTCGCCCTGCATCTCCTTGTCTCCTACCACAATGATGTATGGAACCCAGCTTGTCTTGGCTTCCATAACCCTCCTAGACACCGAGAGGTTTCTGTCGTCCAAGGATACACGGGTCTTTTCCCGACTCAGTTTCTCGGAGATCTCCCTGCATTTCTCCAGATGTCTCTCAGCCACGGGGATCAGCCTTATCTGGTCTGGGGAAAGCCAAAGGGGCAGCATAGGAGCCCTACCCCTCTCCTCGTCCTTCGCCGCTGTTTCGAGGATAGCGTACAGGGTCCTCTCAATACTGCCGAAGGATGAGGCGTGGAGTATGATGCATGGATGCTTCTTCCCATCCTCGCCTACGTAGCCGATCCCAAACCTTTCCCCATTCTTCACATCATACTGTACGGTTGAGACCTGGACGTTGGCTTCGTCAGCGCCTATGGCTTGGTACTCGTTCTTAATGGCGTAGTAATGGGTCATCTCTGAGGTTAGCTTGAAGAACGCTGGAACACCCATCTTAACGCCTAGGCCTTTCAACCACTCCTTACGAGGCTCATAGAACGATTCAACACCTTCCCATCCGAGAACCCAGTTCCCCTTAGCGATCACGTTATCCATCAAGTCCTTGAACATGAGGCAGAGCCGCTCGAACTCTTCCCTAGCCTGCTCCTCATCGCCGCAGAAGCAGTGCTGGTCTGTCATGGTGAAATGTCTCAGCCTCCTCAGCCCGACCAATTCGCCGCTGAGTTCCCTTCTGAAACATGGGACTTCCTCGTAGACCTTCACTGGAAGATGCCTATAGCTGAAGCCTGCCTTCTGCATGTACGGGAAAGCGCCTGGGTCTGATGAGAACCGCAGAACGAAGGCCTCGTTCTCAAACTCCATCCCATAGTCTCTTTCATGGAACTCCCCCATGAGTTCCCTTATCTCCTTCACGCTTTGACGATATATGAGAGGGTTCTGGATCTTCATCGCGCCCCAAGGCATGGCAACGTTGTATAGGGCATAGTCCTTGATGAGGTCGAAGATCAGGACGCCGTTCGGGTAAAGCTTGAAATTCCCAACGTCGCTTTCAGGGCAGTAGTCGATAAGCTCAAGCTTCCTCATGTAGTCAATGTGCTTAGGGCTTCCCTTAGGTGGGTTCCCCTCTAGCTCATTCCTAACGAATGTCCATAAGAGCTTGAACACATGACCAGGCTTGGCGAAGATGGGGCAATCTCTCCAGTTCTGGGGGGTAACCTCATACTCCTCTCCGTCCACGCCTAGGAGGATGAACCGCGTAAACCTCCCAGCCCCCTCGGCTTTCCCAACCTCCTCCCGTTTAAGCTTCAACTCCTCGGCCTCAGGGGTGACCGACCTTGAAAGCTCAGACAGGGGATGGCCTTTGCACGCGACCGTGAAGGCTTTGTACCATCCGAAGGGGCTGCGATGGGCATCGATCCCGCTTGCCTTCAACCCCTCTTCTACGGCTTTCAGGATGGAAAGGGAGGCGCTAGGCGATGCTAGATGAGAGGAGAGATGAGCGTACGGGTAGATCACCACCTTTCGGGCGCCAAGCCTACCGACGACATCCAACACGTTCTCAACAGCCTGTCCTGCGACCTCCCCGGGCGATCGCTCATCAGGCTCCTCTACTGTTGTGAAAACAACGAGCACCTCTTGGAAGGAGGATTCTCTCTCAGCGCCCTCCAGGGGCTCGGGGTTCTCGATGGCCTTGCTCACAACCTTGTATTGGAACCTGTCAGCGTGGATGAAGAGAAGTCGCACCTAGACTCACGCTCTCACTCTTGGTTCCGGCGAGTCGATCGCCGCACAGGGCTGGAGACGGCATCGCCTCTCTTCGATGCTATGGGGCTTTCCGACGCAACAGACGGCCTCTACGGTCATTCAAAGAGCCACCTGATCGACAACCGAGGCGTGAAACGATGAACTGACAACCGGGGCGAGGTCTAGGCAGGGCTCTGTGGGCGGGTCGGCTATTCCTTGATCGGAATGGGGCCCGCCTCCTCGCCGAGCTTCACCATGACGTCAATCCTCTTCTCGATCCTGTCCACCTTTCCATCGCGGATCCAGAAGATCCTGTCGGACACATCGATCATCTTCAGGTCATGTGTCGCTGTTACGATGGTTACGCCCTTCTCCTGGTTGAGTTGACGAAGTAAGGTTATGACATCGAGCCCCGTGTGCAGGTCAAGGTTGCCCGTCGGCTCGTCCGCAAGGACGATCACCGGGTCATTCGCCAAAGACCGTGCGATCGCGACCCGCTGTTGCTGTCCTCCCGAGAGCTCAGCGGGCTTATGGTTAAGTCTGTCCCCTAGCCCCACCCTGCTGAGTATGTCTGCGGCCTTTCTCACTCGCTCCTCCCTGGGAACGCCTGCGAAGATCATTGGAAGGGAAACGTTCTCGTGAGCCGTGAGGACCGGGATCAGGTTGAAGGTCTGGAAGATGTAGCCGATCTTTCGACACCTCAGCCAGGCTAACTCGTAGGCGTCGAGCTTCGATATGTCAACCTCGTCGATGTAGATCTTGCCGCGCGTGGGTCTGTCCAAGCCGCCGATCATGTTGAACAATGTTGTCTTGCCGCTGCCACTAGGACCCATTATTGAGAGGTATTCCCCGCGTCTAACCCTCATCGATATGCCGTCAAGAGCCTTAACGGTGATCTCGCCCATCTGATAGTACTTCGCGAGGTCCTCCGTCTCGACAGTGTACTCGTATCTCACTGCTCCCTACTCCCAGTCTTAGTGCCCGTTCCGGCCGGATAGTAGGCTAACATGGGCACGGAGACGATAAAAAGGTAGCGGTTCCAACGCTGCGAGGCCACGTTTCTGTTCTCTCGTTGTTCTTGACCTGCGTTCGCCATGGTTCAACCACGGCGCTAGACCTCGTATCGCAGGGCGTCGGCTGGGTCAAGGCTTGCAGCATGATAAGCCGGATAGAGTGTCGCCCCGAGGCTGAGAACTATCGCGATAAGGACAGCCTGACCTATCGTAACCAAATAGCTTTGAAGGAGAGCCCCGGCGAGGAGATTCACTTCGTACTGAAAGAGCGAGACGGCGAGCCCCACCCCCCAGCCTGCTACAGCGCCGAGGCCGCCTCCTATGAGCCCAAGGATTGTGGATTCAGCCAGGAATATGGCGAGTATGTGGCCATCCATAGCGCCCAAGCACTTCATCGTGCCAATCTCCTTGGTTCTCTCCGTCACGGCCATGAGCATGGAGTTCAGGATACCGACTGCGCAGAGCACTAGGGAGATTATGGCCATCCACAGCTGGTAGGCCTGAGTCTCCGGCGATCCTCCTCTAGCGAAACCTAGTATGTCCGCTGAAGTCTTTAGCGCAGCGAAGAATGCTACTCCAAGCACCACCGATATGGCGGTGATCAGCGCCCTCGTGAACCTCTTTCTGATGCTTTCGACACTGAACCTCAATGCCTCACTGACCGGGAACCTGACTTCCTTTACTGGACCGAGGGCCAAACCTCACCACGGCGCGACGTATCACCCTCAACAGCTTATAAAGGTGCTGTCCACGTACCGGCTTGCTTGATCCCGCTCCAACAGCGAGTGCGAAAGGTCTCTACGAAACCGCGAGCTCGATGCGCAGCGCCCATGTAGGAGTCCAGTTATCCCTTAAATACCAGCCAGTCGGGTAGATTGCCGTTAGAATGGTTGGCGAGGACCGATTGCCTGAGGGCATTTTCGACCTGATAGGGCTTGTGGTTTGGATACTCGTGATCGTCGCGGGATTACTCGCCTTCCTGTACCCGTTCCTCGAAGAAGCCGGCGAGGAATCTGGGAGAGAGAAGGCGTAGCCGCTTTACCCTCTGTCCTCATCTACAGGTGCTCTTCGAGAACAAGGGGGCCGTGAGGACGTTGAATGCCTTCCGTCTCCTTTCCAAGCCGCTCGTTGACGCGCTGCGGCAGGAAGGCATAGATCGGCCTACGAGGATCCAGGAACAGGCCATACCTGTGATCCTCTCTGGGAAGAACGCGTTGCTGATAGCCCCAACAGGGACAGGAAAGACCGAGGCGGCATGCCTCCCTGTTTTTGAGCTCTTCCTCAGGGAGAGAGCACAAGGACCGTCGAGGGGGATATCGATACTATATCTTACGCCCCTGCGCGCCTTGAATCGAGATGTCTTCAGGAGACTCCTCGACATCGGCGAGAGGGTCGGCGTCAAGGTCCAAGTAAGGCACGGTGACACCGGGACGACTGCAAGGAGGCTCCAGGCGCTAGAGCCCCCCTCCATGCTGATAACCACACCCGAGACACTGCAGGCAATACTTCCCGGAAAGCGGATGAGAGAACACCTCCGTGAGGTGAAATGGGTTGTGGTTGACGAGATCCATGAGTTGGTCGCCGACAAGAGAGGCGCCCAACTGTCCCTAGCCTTAGAGCGACTGACTGAGCTTTCGCCGCGCCCCTTGCAGAGGATAGGCATCTCGGCCACGGTAGGTGAACCTCAACTGGTTGCCAGGTTCCTTACGGGTGGAAGAGACGTGGCGATCGTGAAAGCCGTATCGCCGAAGGAGGTCTCCGTCTGGGTCGAAAGCCCTACACCAACGATTGAGGATGAGAAAGAAGCTAAGAGGCTGCTGATCTCAGCCGGCGCGGTGGCGAGGATGAGGAGGATTCTCACCCTGATGGAGACAAGCAGTCCGATGCTGATCTTCACGAACACACGGGAACACGCGGAGGCTCTTGCCTCGAGGATGCTCTCCATGAGGCCGGATCTGAGGATTGGGGTCCACCACGGCTCATTGTCAAGGGAGACTAGGGTAAGGACTGAGAGAGACCTGAGGGAGGGGGCTCTCAAGGCTGTGATCTGTACCTCTTCTTTGGAGTTGGGCATCGACATAGGCAGCCTTGAGTTCGTAGCCCACTACATGTCCTCGAGGCAGGCCACTAGGCTTGTTCACCGGATTGGGAGAAGCGGTCATCACATCGATGGTAAGAGCTCTGGCTGCATCATCGCCAGTTCCCCTGACGACATTCTAGAGTCCGCAGTTCTCGCGAGGAGAATGATGGAGGGCAGGCTTGAAAGGCCTAGGATGCAACGTGGAGCGCTTGATGTCCTAGCCCATCAGCTCGCTGGGCTTTCGCTGGACCGGTGGAAACTCTCCCTCGGGGAGGCTCTCGCTTTGGTCCATCGCGCACTGCCCTTCCGCCACCTCGGGGTCGAGCAGCTAGCGGCTACGGTCAGACAGTTGTCAAAGACGGGCATGCTCTACCAGGCTGCGGACTCCATCAGCAGAAGGGGGAGGAGGCTTCACGAATACTACTTTCGCAACATCTCGATGATCCCTGACGTGAAGCAGTTTGAGGTCTACGACTTCCTGGGGCGGAGGAGCGTCGGTACCCTAGACCAAGAATTCGTGGGAAGAAACGGGGTGGCCGGAACCGAGTTCATCATGCACGGTCAGACATGGCGCATCCTCAGCGTCGACGAGGAAGAGCAACGCGTGGACGTGGAGCCAGTCCGTGAAAGCCTAGGGGCCATTCCCAGCTGGGAAGGTGAGATAATCCCTGTCCCGATGGACGTTGCCGAAGAGGTTGGGAGGCTTCGCGAACAGATCGCTGGTGAGGCCCAGAGAAACGGCGACCCAGCGCTACCCCTCAAGCCGTATCCTCTCACCGAGGAGGCGAGGTCGAAAGTCATCGACTACGTCAAGAGACAGATCGACGAAGGATTCGAGCTGCCTGGCAGGGACACCTTCGTTGTTGAGGCGTTTGAAAGGTTTGTCGTACTGCATTCCTGCGCTGGGGATATGGCGAACGAAGCGCTTGGCAGAGCCCTAGCAGCGGTCTTAAGCAGCAGGTTCGGCGCAACCGTAGGCGTGCAGGTCGACGCGTACAGGATCGTCCTCATGGGCGGAGGCGTATTCGGGCCTGAAGATGTCGTCAAGGAGCTTGCCTCACTCAAGCCGAGGGACATAAGAACAGTGCTTGACGCAGCCTTGCCTGAAACCTCGCTCTTCGCCTGGAGGCTCTGGCAGGTAGCCAAGAGGTTCGGTATAGTTGAGAGAGAGGCCGACTACAGGCTGTCGCTCGCCCGGACCCTTGTGAGAACTCTGAAGGACTCGCCCGTCTTCGAGGAGACGGCAAGAGAGATCCTCTTTGAGAAGTTGGATGTGGGAGGAGCGGAGAGGATCGCGCGGAAGATAGCGAATGGCAAGGTGAGGATGCTTGCGTCCTATGGGTCAGAGCCTTACTCGCCTATGGCCTACCCGATTCTCGACAGGCTGACTCCGCATGACCTCCTCAGACCGGCTTTACCGACGCATGATGTGGCCACGATCGTCAAGGAGCGGCTGGAGAACGAGAGGGTCAAGCTCGTCTGCATCGCCAAGAACGACTGGGAGGCCATATACCCCGTAAGGCTTCTAACGGAGCCGGTTAGATGTCAGAAGTGCGGTTCGGCCCTCGTGGCCGTGACCTTCCGCCAAGACTTCGAGCTTCGGAAGATCCTCTCAAAGCGACAAAATCGAGCGAGACTCACCCCAGACGAACAGAAGAAGTTCCTAACGGCGTGGAAATCAGCCAATGTCGTTCAGAGCTATGGGAAACGAGGTGTCCTCGTCCTCGCAGGTAGAGGAGTCGGGCCGACCACTGCGATAAGAATACTGCGGGGATACTACAGGAATGAGGACGAACTCTACTACCGGGTCCTCAAGGCTGAACGCGACTACATCAGGACGAAGCCGTTCTGGGACTGAGACCCAGCCCCGCTTTGGGTCTTAAGCTAGATTCAACTGGGTTTAAAGATCCGTCTTGGGCTTCCCAAGAAGCGCGCTCTTCTTCGCACAAGGATTCTTCCCTCTTAGCCCATCACATGAACTGCTACGGTGTTTCAGCGACAGTCAGGCTGGCCAGGGTCGGGTTCTCTCCTGAGCGGTTAAGCCTCTGTCCGAGCAATCCTTAAAGGAGTTCAGGCGGTAATAGGGCGACGATGGACGTTGGAGGCAACACCAGCCCATTCTAAGCCTGAGCATGCGATCCCTAGGATTCCGGTAATGGAAGCCGTTATCGACATCCTTGAAAGTGAGGGGGTCAAGGCGGTCTTCGGCATCCCTGGGGCAGGCATTCTTCCTTTCTACAGCGCTCTTCAGCATTCGAAGACGATCAAGCACTACTTGGTGAGGCATGAGGAGGGCGGCACGCACGCGGCCGACGGCTACGCGAGAGCGAGTGGAGAAGTAGGCGTGGTCGTCGGCACCTCCGGTCCGGCTGGGACGAATATGGTGACCGGACTGTACGCGGCCAAGGTAGACTCCGTACCTCTCGTCGCGATCACCGGCCAAAACGTGAGAGCCCAACTCGGTAAGGAAGCTTTCCAAGCGGTTGAGATCGCTGAGATCGTTCAACCGGTCACGAAGAAGAGCTACTGCGTGAAGGAGACAGCGCAGATACCACAGGTCTTCCGCGAAGCCTTCAGGATAGCCCGGGAGGGAAGGCCGGGGCCCGTCCTGATCGACCTTCCCTTAGACGTGCAGAGAGCCGAGGTTGCCTATGACCCAGCGTTAGACGCACCTTTGGAGATCGTGAAGCTCGGGCCTAACATGGAGGCAGTCAGGCAGGCCGTTGAGATGGTCCTCGAGGCTGAACGTCCAGTGCTCCTGATGGGCGGAGGCGTCATAGGCTCCGGGGCGTGCGAAGATTTCGTTAAGCTTGCCGAATACCTCTCCGTTCCGGTTGTAACGACTCTGATGGCGAAGGGTGGGATCAGGCCAGACCATCCGCTCTACGCGGGGCAGGTCGGAGTCTTCGTGAGCACTCGACTCGGGAATCAGGTCTTCTTGGGCGCCGATCTCGTGCTCGGGGTGGGCTGCCGGTTCTCTGACAGACACACAGGAGACTTAGGGATCTACACGAAGGGGCGGAAGTTCATCCACGTCGACATTGAGCCGACGCAGATAGGGAGGATCATTCCCTTCGACCTTGGGATAGTCTCGGACGCGAAGCTCGCCCTTCAGGCGATGCTTCAAGTTGCGCGCGAGAAGACGCCGCGGAGAGATCCGAGCGCAAGGGTCAGGGAGATCCCTGAGCTGAGAAGACGGCTCTCGCGAAGAATGGATTTCGACGATGTCCCGATCAAGCCGCAGAGGGTCTTCAAGGAGATCAACGAGTTCTTCGACGAGGAGACGATCTTCGTCACCACGATCGGGCTGAACCAGATGCTCTCCTCGCAGCTTCAGGACGTGCACAAGCCGCGACATTACCTTGTGCCGGGCGGAGCCGGGCCTCTCGGCTGGGACCTTCCAGCCGCGATCGGGGTGAAGATAGCACGCCCGGACAAGGTCGTCGTCGACATCGTGGGCGACTATGGCTTCGGCTTCTGCTGCGAAGAGCTGGGGGTCGCATGCATGTATGACCTGCCTGTAATAGTGGTCATCCTAAATGATGGACACCTTGGGCTTATCCGTCAGACCGAGAAGTACGTCTACAACATGCATTTCGAGGTTGACACCTGGTACTCAGACCACAGGATCGGCTATCCGAGGCTGATCGACTTCGTCAAGTTCGCCGACGCCTTTGGAGCTACGGGAGAGAGAGTTGAGAGGCCTCAGGACATAAGGGCAGCACTCGAGAACGCCGCCAAAGCAGATGTGCCGTACATCATCGATGTGATAATCCATCGGGAGACCGACGTCTCCACAGGAACCGCTCTGAACTCTGTCGTCGAACGAGAATGACGGGGAAGGAAGGAAAGATCGCAGTAAGGCTTACGCGCCCACCACGATCCTCGTGAGTACACGGCGTGAGATCCGCATATAGCCGTAACCCTCACTCGACTCGGAGGCCCATTGCCTCCGCTACAACCTCCGTAATATCGAGCATCCGAACAGAGCTGCCTGAGGCCGCTATCGCGTCGGAGATGTTCAGCTTGCATGCGGGGCAACTTGAGACGATGACCTCTGCGTTAGCCGAACGTGCCCCTTCGAGCTTCTTCGACGCTAGAGTCAGGGCAAGATCGGGGTACGTTGCCTTGAGCATGCCTCCCCCGCCACAGCACGCAGCGGTCGCTTTGTTCCTCTCAAACTCGGCGAGGCTAAGCCCGGGCACCATGCGAAGAACCGTCCTAGGCGGCTCGTAGAGGCCGAGATGTCTCCCGAGGTCACAGGGATCGTGATAGATGGCCTTGACCCCTAGCGATCGCGCGAACCTCAGCCTGCCAGAAGCGCGTTCTTTCTCAAGCAGCTCTGTTATGTGCATCACGTTCAGCCCTTTCTCGCCGACCAGCCGAGGATACTGCTCGGCAAAGGTTCTGGCGCATCCAGGACAGGAGGTTACGAGAGTCTTCGCGCCTTTTCCGCGGAGAGCCCTCAGGTTCCTAGTCGCTACCTCTCTAGCCATCGAGACCTGCCCTGAGAGTAGCAAGGGGTTGCCGCAACACCATTCGTCCTCGCCCAGAATCGACCAGTCAAGGCCGAGCGCCGAGAGGATCTGGCTTGACGCTGAGGCGATACCCATCGCTCTACCAGACATCGATGAGACGCATCCTGGGAAGTAGATCACATCAGCCCTCTCCGCGTTGGGAACCAGGCCGTCCAGCCCCATGTAGCCTATCCAGTCAGTTCTCGCCTCGGCGGGCAACTCGTAGATGCCGTGGCTCTCGTTCACATTCCTCACTGCGGCCTCCGCACCTTCAGGTATGAGACCGCGCTCCGCCAGGTAGGCTCTCGCCGCGAGAATGGCGTCATTGGTCTCTACGCCCGGCGGGCATCGCCAGAGACAGTATCCGCAGAGAGCACACTCGTAAAGGCGCGACATCACATATTCGTTCGCTTCGCCGCGACGGTCCAAGAGCATCTTAATGAGCTGCATTCGTCCCCTTGGGCTGCCGCTCTCCCAGCCGACGACCCCCCAGGTGGGGCACTGAGCCCTACAGTAGCCGCACCGCATGCATCGCTGGACCTCTTCCCTGTACCTCTCGAGGTCAAAGTGATCGCCGGCCACCTTCAGGTCGCCTCTAGTGGGATCGGTCCTCCCTTGCCCTTGCCCGGGTTCAGTATAAGGTTCGGGTCCAGCAGCTGCTTTATGCTCCTCATCACGTGAACGGCCGCGCCATGCTCCTCCTCGATGTACTTCGCCCTCACTATGCCTATTCCATGCTCACCCGTCACGCTTCCGCCGAGAGGAAGCACGATATCATTGTACAGTATGTCGAGCGCCATCAGGAAAGCGTCTCGCTGCTCTCCGATACGTTCATCGAAGATGAAGGTAGGGTGCATGTTCCCATCGCCTATATGGCCGAAGTTGCCTAGGTCGAAGCCCTCGACCTGAATCCGCGACGGGATCCTCGCTATGCTCGACGCCGCCTCCGGGACCTTCGTCGGCAGAACCGTACAGTCCTCGATGATCGTGGACGGCCTCAGACGTGCGAGAGCTGGTAGAGCAGCCTTCCGAGCCGTGATGAGCCTAAGCCTGTACTCGGGTTCGAGGGCCTTCTCAACGTGGCTGGGCCGTTGCTCCCGGCAGATCTGCAGACACTTCTCTAGGGATTCGGCAACCTCGGCCTTTGACCCGCCGCAGTCAATCAGCAGGAGATTGCCCCTCGGAAGGCCTGTGACCCCGGCGTAATCGAACGCCGCCTGTGTAGTCTTCTCATCCATAAACTCTAGCATCTCTGGAACTATTCCTGCGCGCCTGACCCGGGTCGCGGCTCTGGCCAAGTCTTCAACGGAGTCGTAGAGAAGCAGCCCGGTGGCATAGCTCTCCGGGACCGGTATCACCTTCAGCCCTATCTTCGTCACGACACCAAGCGAGCCCTCGGAGCCCACGATCAACCTCGTCAGGTCATAGCCTGAAGCCGACTTGAGAGTCTTTGACCCTGTCGTGATCGCGTCACCATTCGCCAAGACGACCTCAAGCCAAAGCACGAACTCCCTCGTCGACCCATATTTTATCGTCCTGTTCCCCGCAGCGTTGGTGTTAACCATGCCACCGATGGTACAGGCGGGGCTACTCGCCGGGTCGGGAGGAAAGAAGAAGCCCTGCTTCATCAAGTGGTCATTGAGATCGTCGCAGACCACGCCAGGCTCGACGACGACCATCTGGTTGTCTAGGTCGGTTGAGAGCACACGGTTCATCCCTGACATGTCTAGCAGTATGCCGCCAGCGACAGGCAGGGGCGAACCCGCCGCGCTCGTGCCGCCTCCGCGCGGAGTAACCGGGATCCTCAGTCTATTGGCGAGGTTGAGAGTGCTCGCCACTTGGTCAGTTGTGGCCGGGCGAATCACGACATCGGGACTGTACGTGTATATGGTGGAGTCCCTCGAGTAGCAGATGAGGTCCTCCGGCCTTGCTGAGAGATTCGACGCACCCACGATGGCTTCCAGTTGCTTAACGACGGCTGGAGTCACTCTGCCATAGCGCGGCAAATCTAGACAGCCTTCCTTCCTACTGCCTTCAATCCCCGCAGACCTTGGCAGGAGCTCTACCACTAGCGTACATAGGTTCTCTGAACCACATGTGCAAGGGTTCCGCTGGGTACGTCACTTGACGACGCGCGGACCTAGGCTCTCTTGCCCTTCTTGACACGTTCCTCAATCTCCCTCTTCAACCACTCGTAGATGGCTTCGCCGCGTATCGTGTTGGCTAGCTCCTGCTCGATGTTGCCCGTGGCCTGCACCTTCACGAACCATCCCTCGCCGTAGGGGTCCTGGTTGACAAGGCCTGGCCTTGTCCTAAGTGCCTGGTTCACTTCCTTGACGACCCCTGTGATCGGCGCCTTTAGTCTCTCAACCCATTTCGCTGATTCCAGTGTACCAAAGGCCCTTTCAGGTGTCAGCGGTGTGCCCTCCTTAGGCAGCCGTATGAACATGATTCGCCCGAGGAGCTTCTGTCCCATATCGTCGAATCCCACCGTGAGGATGCCAGCAGGCTCCCTTCTTATCCAAAGGTGTCTGTCAGTGTAATATAACGAATCAGGAAGGTTGTATCCTTCGAGCTCAACCATGCTCTGTTGCCTCGCGGGCATGAAACTGAGCCGGCATCATGCCTGCGCAACTCATAAGGGTTTGCTGGACAATCCGGCGCTGCATTCCGTCCTCACCCGTTCACTGCGCAAGGAGGCGAACCGTAGCTCTCGCTCCGGTAGTTGACGGCACCGCACACGCACCCATCCAGCTCATGCTCACACCGCGGGGCGCACAATGATCCTTCTAGATGAGAGAAAAGGGAAAGACTGGGGGTACTACGCCGCCGACGGTTCTCTCGTTACGGCCGGCAACCCGATCCATCGCTTTCGCCAGTGGCGCTGCCGCTTTTTCATGGTCTCGACTCAGTCTCGCGTTAGTCCCTTATCCAAGGTGTCTGCGAGCTCTCGGACCGTCGTTACGGCTCTGCAGGAGGGAGCGAAGTCGACCGGAGCGACTCTCGACATGTCAGCCTCCTCGACCGGTCGGTCGTATGGCACTATGGTAAAGGGGGACAGTCCCTCCTCCGCTAGGGCATCGCGTAGGAACTTCTCCTCAGCCTCGTCTCTCACCTTGTTGCCGATGAAAAGGGTCTCCCGGACTTGAAGCTCTTTTGCCAATGCAAAGATCCTGAGGCTGGTCTGAATCGACTGGGTTCTTGGCTCAACTATGTCTAGCAGCACGTCGAAGCCCCTGACGACGCCGCGACCAAAGTGCTCAAGCCCTGCCTCTGTATCCACCACGACGTCTTCTTCCTTGCGCGTCAAGTGATGCCTTAACAGCGCCCTCAGCAATGCGTTCGCAGGACACATGCATCCAGCTCCAGCCGCCTTTACAGTCCCAAGGACGAGCAGACGAACCCCATCCGGTGCTTGTAGTCCATACGTCTCGACTATGTCGTGAACCCTCGGCGCTAGATTGAAGACTGAGCCCGTGGCTCCCGGCCTAGTCCCAGTCCTCTCTTCGACGAGGTCAAGGTTGTCCGACAGAGGGAGAATCGAGTGCGCCTCCTGAGCAGATACTCCCAGCGAGTAGGCGAGGTTCATCGCTGGGTCTGCGTCTATGGCAACGACTCGCCGGCCCTTGCTGCCGAGCATCCGCGCGAGCGTTCCGGCGATGAACGTCTTTCCGACACCGCCCTTCCCTGCGACTGCAACCTTGAACTTACCCGGGCCCCCTGGTCAACGGTTGGATCTCGCCCATCGCCGGAATTAAACGCTGCCATGACGTTCTGGCCCTGGGGACGAGTGACGATCACCGGCGGGAAACGCCTTGACCTATAGTAGGGCGCGCTGACTTTCCCATAAAGAGGTTGAAACCCTTGCTTCCATAGAGGCCCGAGACCAAGATGCCCACGACGAAAAGCTCGATGAAGGCTTTGATGAGGATCGTCGCCGTGATGGGGATGAGTACGAAGCTTGGCGTTCCGAATACGAGGGGGAACACTACGAGGAAGAGTAAGGCCGTGAACACGGCTTCTGGAACGTACGCCAAGACGGCAATAAGGGCGACGACGAGTCGATTTCGGGACCGTCTCGGTGGCCCCATTGACCTCAGCAGAATACCGCTGAAGATTCCCGTGAGAGCCTTGCCCACGGGAAGGCCGAATCCTGTCACTAGGTTGCCTTTCGAGAACCCGAATTGGACCGCCGCCACGAATCCACCTACAAGACCAGTCAAACCTCCCACGAGGGGCCCTCCACATAGGGCGGCGATGATAGTTGCAACATGAGACAGATCCAGGGCAATGGAAACGCTATACGGGCCTAGAGGAACCGTGGGCGTGAGGGGCGCTGCCAGCGTGGACATCCATGAGAGAACATTGCCTAAAGCTCCCATGACGGCGATGAAAGCCACCGCTTTCGTTCTCTCGACAGAACTTGGTCGACCAACAGCCTGAGTCATGGACGCTGGCGAAGCGCCTCCTACCTATAAGAAGGTATCTACTCAACTTCGAGTAAGCGCGAGCACGTTCGCAGGATGGTCGAGTCAGACCCGGCGCTGCGCGTATCGCAGCCACCGAGTGGACGATGAAACTCTCCGCAGAGAAGAGGCTTGCTTCGAGGACGGGGTCGATCAAACCAGACCGCGCATGAGAAACCTTGTATAGCAAGGCTCCAGTGTAGAGTACCTTGGAGCCCAGGCTATGAGACGGTTCCTTGAAAGCGTCGACCACATGACCGTCAAATCGGCTGTTTCGACTAGGCTGGAGGCAGCGGAGATCCTTGCCGCGCAGAAGAGACCTGTGCTCTTTGAGCGGGTGAACGACTACGCTGAGGCAAGGATTGTGGGAAACCTCTGCATCTCAAGGGGTCTAATCGCTAAGGCCCTCGGCACGACGAGCGACTCCTTGGTCTCAGCGATAGCGGAGGCCTTGGAGAAGCCCAGAGGTTATGAGGTGACGCCGTCAGCGGACTTCCTTAAGAACAAGGAGGAGAACCCAAACATCATAGACATACTTCCCCTATTGACGTATCACCGGGCGGAAAGCCGAGTGTACACCTCGGCGACCGTTGTCCTTGCAAGGGATCCCCAGACGGGCAGGCAGAATGCGTCGTTTCACAGGATGATGTACCTAGGTAGGAACAGGTTTGCGATACGCATTGTCCCCCGCGACCTATACAGGTTCTGGAACATCAACAAGATGAACGGGTTAGATACGCCGGTCGTTGTAGCTTGCGGGCTTCACCCAGCGATCTGCCTCGCCGCTGCTACCTCGTTCCCCGACTTGAACGAGCTTACGCTGGCCCGGGCCTTCTACCCCTTCGAATGCTGCCCCGTGAACGGCATAGATGTCCCGGTCGACGCGGAGGTTGTGATGGTGGGCAGGATTCTTCACGACGAGACCGCTGACGAAGGCCCTTTCGTAGACCTCACAGGCACATGGGATACAGTGAGAAAGGAACCCGTCGTTGAGATTGATACGCTCTACTGGCGGGACAACCTCATCTGGCAGGCGATCGTCCCCGGCGGGACGGAGCACAGGCTTCTCATGGGTTTGCCCCAAGAGCCTCGGATGCTTAAGATCATCAGGAACACGACGCCTTCCGTGGCCGCCCTCGCCTTGACTGAGGGAGGCTGCAACTGGCTCCACGCAGTTGTGTCGATCAGAAAGAGGGTCGAAGGCGAGGGCAAGAACGTAGGCCTCGCAGCTCTCGCAGCTCACCCAAGCCTGAAGATGGTCACCGTGGTGGATGAGGACATCGATGTCACCGACCCTGTTAATGTCGAGTGGGCAGTCGCTACAAGGCTGCAGCCATCGAAGGGCATTCTCGTTATCCCCGACGCCCATGGGTCGACCATCGATCCTTCACAAGCGAAGAGCGGCCTCACGAGCAAGTGGATCATAGACGCGACGATCCCTCTGGACAGAGACAGGAAGGATTATGTCCGCGTTATGACTGGATAGTGTTATATCGTTCGTGAATGGTGTCGGCGGCGGACAGATACACGGCCTGCGGCCGACGCGTGGAGAGATGCCCCTTGACGGTTCAGAACGAGTCAGACGTAGACCCAGGCATTGATGGGGAGAGGGTTCTGGGGCCCTCTAGAGGTCGATGACTGGGAAGAGGGGGGAATGCGTCGTCGTCTTCGACGCGGAGGAGGTACACGCAAGGGTTGGCCGTAAGCCCAACTGATCCCGGAGCAAGTTGCTGCCCAGGTCCCGAAGTCTCAAGGCTTAGGGGGTTCTGAGTGCCCAACACAATCGTTGAGTCAGCGTCTCCACAGGTGATGAAAGACACTGAGTATCTTGCAAAGGTACTGGGCAAGCTTAAGCCCGAGCTATGTTACCAATGTATGAAATGCACGAGTGGATGCCCAGCTGCCAAGGTTTCCGACTATAGACCCCACCTTGTGGCAGCAATGGCCAAGTTTCGCTTCACGGATGAACTGCTCAGCAGCGGCATACTGTGGGCATGCTCGCTCTGCCTCAAATGTAAGGAGTACTGCCCACAGGATGTCTCACCAATAGAGCTTAACATAGCGTTGAGGAACCTGGCTATCGAGAGAAACGTCAAACCTCCAGAAACAGTCACACGTATGGCGAAGAGTGTCGCTGAGAGCGGCTTCAGTTTCGAAACCATGGGTGTGCTCACTCGAGGTTTCGAAGATGTTTCCAGAGGCGATCTAGGCCTGCCCGAGATTTGCGGTCCAAAGTCTCAGGACAACTTCCGTCAGATCATAATGCGTTTCATGAATTTGCGTAAGGAGGTTGAGAGAACATAGTCATGAAGAAGATGTATCTCTTCTTAGGGTGTATAATACCTACAAAGCAGTACGCTTATGAGCTTTCGCTCCGCTCTACACTTCCACAGCTCGGAGTGGAGCTTGAAGACATGCCTGAGGCAAACTGTTGCGGAACGCCTTTGAAGTGCGTAAGCATACTGTACCCAGTCTATGCCTCGGCAAGGATCTTCGCCGTGGCTGAGGCTTCTGGGTTGGATATACTAGCTCCCTGTAACGGCTGCCATCTTACGCTTTCAGAGAACTTCCACCTGCTCCAAGAGCGACCAGACCTACTAGAGCACGTGAACCGTCTGCTGAAGGAAGATGGATTGAGGTACACCGGCAAGGCTCAGCTGTACCACCCCGTTGAAGTTCTCCATGACATCATAGGCTTAGATAAGATAGCTTCTTCAGTGCAATCAAAGTTACCACCACTTAAGTTCGCTTCACATCCAGGATGCCACCTTGTCAGGCCTTCTGGAATACCGAGGCCTGAATCAAGGAGAGGCCCTCTGAAACTCGACAGCGCACTTGAGGCGATCGGGCTGCAATCGGTGGATACTCCAGAGAAATTCGAGTGTTGTGGCGCAGCAGTCTTGCCATACTCAGCTGATGCGGCTCTCAAGATCGCCGGTATGAGATTGACGAAGATTGGAGAGGCTGGGGTGGACGGTGCAACGACTCTCTGCCCCTACTGCTTCGAGATGCTTGATGGTAAACAGGATGCTGCCAAGATTGTCGCTGGAAACGCGACGCCTACAGTACCTGTACTCTACTACACTCAACTCCTCGGACTCGCGTTGGGAATAGGCGACAAGGAATTGGGTCTTGACCTCAACATGAGTCCGATTGACACTGTCCTAGAAAAGGCGAGGAGGTGAGTACACATGCCCGGTGTACCCAAGATCGGTGTGTACGTCTGCCACTGTGGTTCAAACATCGCTGCAACAGTGGATGTAGCCCAAGTGAGAGATTACGCAGCTGAGCTTCCTAACGTCGCCATATCAAGAGACTACCCGTACATGTGTTCAGAACCGGGCCAGAAGGTGATAGTCGAGGATGTTAGGAATCTTGGGATAAACAGGGTGGTCGTTGCATCATGCTCACCAAGGATGCATGAACCTACCTTCCAGAAAGCGGTTGAAACAGCTGGGCTTAACCGATACTTGCTTGAGATGGCGAATATCAGGGATCATTGTTCATGGGTTCACACAGACGACCCTGAACGAGCGACTGAGAAGGCGAAGATCCTCGTTAAGGCCTCTGTAGCCAAAGCAGCTCAACTCAAGCCGCTTACGACAGAAAAGCTGAGCGTGAACCCTACTGCCCTGGTGATCGGGGGAGGCATTGCAGGTATCAGAGGTTCACTTGACATCGCGAACGCAGGCTTCGAAGTGTATCTGGTTGAGAAGAGACCGAGCATTGGAGGCAATATGGCAAGACTTGACAAGACTTTCCCTACACTCGACTGCTCACAATGCATACTGACACCCTTAATGGTGGAGGTTGCTCGCCACCCGAAAATCCACTTATACACTTACAGCGAAGTGCAGTCGGTGGAAGGCTCGGTCGGCAACTTCACGGTCACGATCGAGGGGAAACCGAGGTACGTGAACGAGGCGAGGTGTACTGGCTGTGGGACCTGCGTGAGCAAATGTCCGCTCAAGGTACCTAGCGAGTTTGAACTAGGCCTTGGGCAGAGAAGCGCCGTCTACTTCGAATTCCCGCAAGCAGTTCCACTGATCCCTGTAATCGACCCGGAGCACTGTGCATACCTCACCAATGGTAGATGCAGAGCGTGTGAAAAACTCTGCCCAACCAAAGCTATTGACTTCGAACAGAAGCCTCGCGAGGTCAAGTTGAACGTGGGCACAATCATACTCGCAACAGGTTATACGCTCTACGATGTCGCAAACAAGATGCCCGAGTATGAATACGCCAGAAACAGAAACGTGATTACAGGCCTGCAATTTGAAAGGCTCTGTTCAGCCACTGGCCCGACAAAGGGCAACATTCAAAGGCTGGAAGACGGCAAGAGGGCCAACACGGTAGCCATAGTACTCTGTGCAGGCTCAAGAGATACGAAGCATCTACCATACTGCTGCAGGTTCGGATGTGCAGCTGGCCTCAAGCACGCATACTATGTTGTTAGCCACATACCTGAAGCCAGAGTTTACATATGCTACACAGACATCAGGTCGTTCGGGAAAGGCTACGAGGAATTCTATGAGAGAATAAGAGGATATGAAAACGTATACTTTGTGAGAGGCAGGCCTGCAGAGATCTACTCAAACCCGCACCGCTCACTCTACTTCGACGTTTACGATTCGAACACCAACCGATTCCTGAGGATCAACCCAGACCTCGTCGTCTTGGAGACCGGTGTAGTACCTGATCCAGCGATGCTGCAGTTGGGCAGGATGTTGAAGTGCTCCAGAGGCCCAGATGGATTTGCTTTAGAGCTACATCCCAAACTGCGGCCGACGGAAACATCGGTAGACGGTGTGTTCCTAGCGGGTGTGGTTCAAGGGCCGAAGGACATACCTGACACAGTTGCCCAAGCCGGTGCTGCAGCTTCATCAGCCATCGCGCTAATGTCAAGAGGCTATGCGGAGTCGGTGCCGTACATAGCCGAAGTGAATGAAGACGTGTGTAGCGGATGCGGCGTATGCGAGCCGCTCTGCGCTTACAACGCCATAAGTATCGTCGAAAAGAACGGTGGGAAACTGGCGAGCATAGATGCGGCAAAATGCAAGGGATGCGGTGCGTGCGCAGCAGGATGCCCATCCGCCGCCATGGACCAGAAAGGATTCGACAGCCAGCAGATACTTGCCATGGTGGAGGCAATCACGACGTGATGTCCACATGAGTAAAGAGCGGTTTGAACCTAACATCGTAGTCTTCGCATGCAACTGGTGCTCTTACGCAGGCATGGACTTGGCTGGCACAAGTCGAACACAATACCCGGCTAACCTGAAGACGGTTAGGGTGATGTGTTCCGGTAGAATCGATCCATCATGGGTTCTCAAAGCTCTCCAGAACGGTGCCGACGGCGTGTTAGTAACCGGATGCCACCCTGGAGACTGCCATTATATCTCCGGCAACTATAAGACGAGGAGAAGAATGTTCCTCCTCAGAAACTTACTCAAGGAGTTCGGAGTAGATGAGAGCAGAATGCGTCTCGAATGGATTTCTGCATCAGAAGGAGACCGTTACGCAAGAATAGCAGCAGAATTCACCGAGCAAATACGAAAGCTCGGCCCCAACCAGATAGCATTAATGGTGAGAAAGAGTCTGGGCGAGCTAGATGGTGAGAATGAGCGGACACAAGCCTAAACTTGCGATAGTCCCAGGAATGGACTGCTCTGGATGCGACTATTCACTGCTAGACCTGGGGGAAGCAGTGGTTGATGCATTGTCAAGCGTAGAGCTAGTCTTTTGGCCCACAGCCACAGACTCTAAGGTCAGCGATCTGAGAGACCAGCCAGACAAAGGGGTCGACATCGTACTCTACGAAGGAGCTGTGGGAAACGAGGAAAACCTAGAGCTGGCTAGACTTGCAAGGAAGAAGGCGAAGACACTCTTCGCTTTTGGCTCATGCGCTTGCATCGGCGGTGTACCTGGGCTGGGCAATGTTACGAATAGCAGGGAGCTGATAGACACCGCATATGTTATGGCACCGAGCAACGTCAACGGAGATAAGTTAAGGCCTAAAGCACGCACGAAAATAGATGGTAAGGAACTAACCTTGCCGGTAACCTTCGATACAGTCGTCCCGCTCGACCAAGTTGTCCATCTGGACTACTATCTGCCAGGGTGTCCACCTCCGCTCAAGTTCTCCCTTGAAGCGTTGACGGCAACCTTGAAGGGCCGACTGCCTCCCAGAGGTTACGTATTTGCCTCCCCGAAGTCTCTATGTGACGAATGTCCAAGAAAGCGTGAAGGGAAAAATGAGATTGCGATGATCAGAAGATTCCATGAGATCGAGCCAAACGCCGACAGATGCTTATTGGAGCAGGGACTAGTCTGCCTAGGCCCAGCTACAAGAGGGGGATGTGGTGGAGCGTGCGTGGAGACGAACATCCCCTGCAGAGGATGTATGGGACCTACACCTGGATCGATCGACCAGGGTGCAAGGATGCTCTCCGCGATAGCCTCCGTACTGGGCGTGAAGAACGAGGCTGAGCTAACCGATGAAGAGGTGGAAGAGGTGGAGGAACAGATAGAGGAGATCAAGGATCCTCTAGGCACATTCTACAGATTCGGCCTTCCCGCATCACTGTTAAGAAGGGTTATGATGAAGGAACAAGTGTGAGGATATGGCAGACAAAGTGATAAAGATACATCCAATGACCAGGCTAGAAGGGCACGGCAAGATCATTATCTTCCTCAACGATAAAGGTGACGTAGAAGACGCATACCTGCAAGTCGTCGAGTTCAGAGGCTTCGAAAGATTTTGCAAAGGTAGACCAGTGGAGGAGATGCCTCTTATCACACCACGCATATGCGGTGTATGCTCATGGGCGCATCATATGGCCTCCACGAAGGCTGTGGACTCAGTATACCACGTAGCACCCGCCGAGAAAGCAAGAAAACTCAGGGAACTGGCTTACAATGCGTTCTATATACACGACCACTCAGCCATCTTCTACGTCCTGTCTGCACCAGACTTCGTAGTCGGACCGAATGCTCCTAGACCTGATAGAAACGTGCTAGGCGTAGCGCGCAAGCTGGGCGTAGATGTAGTGAAGAGAGTCTTGAGGACAAGGAAGCTTGCCGCACAGATCCTGCAGATGCTAGGCGGCAGGTCCGTGCATCCAAGCTTCGGCCTGCCGGGAGGTGTGTCGAAGGGCCTAAGCGAAGACGAGAGGACAAGGGTGGAGGAATATGCGAAAGAGCTTGTGGCGTTCGGCAGCTTCACGCTGGATCTGCTAGAGGATGTGGTGTCAAGGAATGAAAACCACATGAAAATGTTCGCAACGGACACCTATAAACACAAAACCTACTATATGAGCCTAGTAGATGACCATGAGAAAGTGAACTACTACGATGGGTTAGTGAAGGTGGTGGATCCGGAAGGCAAGCAATTCGTGAAGTTCCCAGGCAACGAATACCTAAAGCATATAGGCGAGCATGTAGAGGAGTGGACGTACTTGAAATTCCCCTTCTTGAAGGCCGTCGGATGGAAGGGACTGATAGACGGCAAGGACTCAGGCATATACAGAGTAGGGCCCCTGGCAAGGTTGAACACGTCTGAGGGCTTCGCCACCCCACTCGCAGATGAAGCCTACAGGAACCTGATATCGGTGCTAGGCAAGCCTGTGCACACTGCACTCGCCTATCACTGGGGAAGAGTACTGGAAATCCTCAACGCAGCAGAGAGAGTTTCAGAGTTGAGCCAAGATAAGGAGATTGTGGGCAAGAACATACGCAATATGCCGAGAGAGAAGCCCGACGAAGGGGTGGGTATAGTTGAGGCACCGAGGGGTACCCTTATCCACCACTATAGGACCAACAACGAAGGACTACTCACTGACGTCAACCTCATAGTTGCTACAGTACACAACAATGCAGGTATGTGCATGTCAGTGAAAAAATCCGCACAGCAGCTCATCAAACAAGACAATGTGGATAACGGACTGCTGAACATGGTAGAGATGGCGTTCAGAGCCTACGACCCATGTCTCGCCTGCGGAACACACGCCCTCCCAGGACACATGCCCATCGAGATCGAGATCTACGATGCAGGTGAAAGGCTCGTTAGGAACATAAGAAGAGACTAGCATGGCAAACAGGATACTTGTAGCCAGCCTCGGCAACCATATACTCGGCGACGATGGTGTAGGTCACCACGTGGCAAAAAGGCTGAAGGCTGAACTGAAGGACTACCCAGTAGACGTGAAAGAGACGCAGACTAGTTGGCTGAATGCAGCTGAGGAGGCACAAGGGTACAATACGGTCATATTCATCGACTCGTTGATTGCTGATAAACGTGGAAGACTCTGCAGGCTCAGCTTAGACGAGCTGGGAGAATTGGATTATCCATCCTTCATACACGGATTCAGCATTATCGCTGCACTGAGGCTACTGAGTAAAGGCGTTAGCGATATGCCGAGACACTTGACGTTCTACAGCATCACGATCAAGCCTCCTAGCGAGTATTGCGAAGGCTTGAGTAAGGAAGTGGCCGATGCTGCCGATAGATGTGTTGAGGCTGTGAAGCACGAAGTTAGTGAGATTATATCTGGGAACTGTGCTCACGCTGAACCTAGCCATGCTTGGCCCGCGCCACCGACAAGGTCCCACCGGTCGACTTCTACGTCCCTGGGTGTCCACCGAGACCCGAAGCCATCACCGAAGGCATCACCTTGGCGCTGAAGAAGCTTGTTTCCCATAAGTAGAGGCAACTGGTCCTAATGTACCTGACAAGGGAGGAAGAGCAGATTCTTGCTGGCGAAGGTGGGATGGTCAAGCAAAAAGCTATGGAAATCCTCGTCGCGCTCGGCGACATATACTCGGCAGAGAGACTGATCAAGGCCGAGTCAGCTCAGGTCGCAGGTGTGAGCTACAAGACGATCGGTGACGCCGGCCTACATTGGCTTGAATCCCTCTCCGCGGGCAGAGTCCAAGTGCCAACGACACTCAACCCCGCCGGAATGGATCTGGCCCAGTGGCGAAAGATGGGCGTACCGCAAGACTTCGCGGAGAAACAGCTCAAAATAGTGCAGGCGTACATGGCGGTCGGGGCCATCCCTGCGTGCACATGCACACCATACCTTGTCGGCAACAGGCCTAGCCCAAGGCAGCACATAGCTTGGTCCGAGTCCTCAGCGGTCTGCTACGCGAACTCAGTCCTAGCAGCTTACACCAATAGGGAGGGAGGCCCTTCAGCCCTCGCCTCGGCGCTGACCGGCCTGACACCGTACTACGGTTACCACTTAGACGAGAACAGGCTTCCCACAGTGACCATTGAGGCTAATGCAAACCTTGCTGAGGAAAGCTCTTTCAGCATACTCGGTTGGTGGATAGGCCGAGCCGTAGGGATGGGCGTTCCGTACGTTCGAGGACTGGGAAGCCCCACGGACGACTGCTTGAAGGCGCTTGCGGCCGGGCTTGCAACGACAGGCTCCATAGCGATGTTCCATCTAGACAGCAAGGTGCACCCTAGGACCGAGGCTACCGGCTGGGCAAACACCGAGAAGTACAGTTTCACCGACGAAGATCTGAAGGCGTCCAGTGAGACGTTAACCACCTGCAGAGTTGACAGGGTTGATCTTGTTGCCTTCGGTTGCCCACATGCATCTCTCTGTGAGATCCGGAAGATCGCGAAGCTCCTGGAGGGACGTAGCATCAGGCGTCGCTCAAAGCTGTGGGTGTTCACCTCATCCCGCATCAAGGCCCTAGCTGAGCGAGAGGGGATTTTGGCCCCGATAACGGAGGCCGGGGGAGAAGTCTACGCGGATACCTGTATGGTCGTCGCGCCGCTAGAGAGGATGGGATTCTGCACGATTGCGGTCAACTCTGCAAAAGCCGCTACTTACGCACCGACAACGTCTAGCGTCGACGTTGTCTTCAAGAGCCCAAAGGAGTGCATCGAACTCGTTTGCTCCAAGTGAGGCAGTGATTGGGCTTGCTGGTCAACTGTAGGAGAATCTCAAAGGGAGTGGCGCAGGGATTCGCGTTGGTCTCATCACAGCCGATCAGTTTCTTCGGAATGGTAGATCCCAAGAGCGGCATCATCGTAGACAAGAGCCACGAGCTGCTCGGCCGCTCGATCGCGAGGAAGGTTCTGATCTTCCCGCATGGAAAAGGCTCCACGGTCGGCTCCTACATCATATACCAGCTCGCGAGAGAGCGAAAAGCGCCCGCGGCGATGATATGCGAAGAGGCCGAGCCGATAGTGGCGGTGGGCGCGATAATAGCAGGCATACCGATGGTTGACCACCCGGAATCGTTTGACTTCAAGACCGGCGAATGGGTCAGGGTCGACGCGGACGGCCAGACGATAGAGACAACGGCATCGCGGCGAAACCTAGCCAAGGCGCCGCAAAGAGAGAGCAAGCGCTGTCGGCCGGGCTGCAGGCTGCCCTGATCCGCGAATACACGGGAGTTGAAGGTTGTGGCGCGGAGGGTTGTGCGCGGTAGAAACGAAAGAGTTTGGGGCTACGTTTTGGAAAAGCCCTATAGAGCTTTGGGAAAACCTGAATGAACCCTTATTATCTGACGGGCTGATGCTCGGCTGCATTGACGATCCTCGAACTGGAGTCGCCTGGGCTCGAGGAGTTAGCGTGCAGATACTACCGGAGGCTAAGATACGCCGTTCGCAAGCAGGTGGAATTGGAGGGCCGGTCAGGGCGGCGCCACAAGTTCGACCTCCTTCTGTCCGATAGCCGCGTTTCGAGAGTCGCCTGGGTGAAAGACTGGAACAGGTCTGTAGGCATCAACGTGGCAATCGCTCTTGACGTTGCGGCGAGTGACGTAAAGCTTCCGAGCCCCATAATGATCGCGAGAGAGTTCAGCGACGACGTGAAGTCTTACTCGAAAAGGCGGGGGCTCGCCTTGCTGATGAGAAGAGAGATACTGACGACCCTTGGGCTAGACCGTCAATGACGCTCAGACTCCCTTGTCGAGCTGCGGAGACTTCGAGCAAACCAAGTGTTGCCGGCGTGCCTGAAACGCCTCTCCGGGTCAGCCCAGAGGGCCATCGCCAGATTTCTCACAGAGGGGATCTCGAAGCCCCAGGCAACCAGACGAAAGTACAAGTCCTTGGAGCTGAGGCCGCGGCTTTCGCTTAGGACTTGGAGTGCGACCTCTCTGATGTCGCCGATAACCTCCAGGTAGGCGGGCCTCACTCTTCCTGGCTTGGGAAGCCTCCATTCGCGCATCAAGGGCTCGTACATGTCGTTAGGCTTCTCCACGTGTTCAAAACGGCTCAGGGCTACCGCCAACCGTTGAGCGATCAGGTGATAGCAGAGGAAAGCCTTGCCTTGGAGCACCTTGAAGTAGAAGTCGTCGCAGCTGCAGAAAGGCGCAACGGGGAGAACCTCGTACTCTCTGCTACGGCCTAGGACGATCCAGACGACACGGCTGCTAGGTTGGAAAACGTATCTCTTGACCCTGCCTTTGTCGACAGCTTCGCGGGCGAGCTGAATACGGTTGGGGAACAGAGCGGAGAGTCTCGACCCGATCTCGTCAGTTATCCCAGCTAGTCGAGATATCTCCGCACAGGCCTCTTCGAACTGCTCAAACTGGTCGCCGCAAGACGCAACGACTCACCTCTTTCCCAGCTGAAAGGTTCGTCGACGTACTCAAGCTTTCCTCCGAAGGATTCAAGTTTATCTGCGTCTCCCCCGCTCGATTGAGGGGCCATCGAGAGACCTAAACGTGGTGTCCGTGAAGGTTGCGATCCTGACGCGGAATGCGAATGCATGGTGCTCCTTACAGTTGAAGCAGGCTTTTGCCAGGCTGGGTGTGGAGCCCACCTCCTACAGTTTCAGGGACTTGTGTGCATGGGTTGCTCACGCTCGTGGGATCGAGGTGGGCGAGGTCCAAGTCACGAAGGACATCGACGCGATGGTTGTCAGGCCGATCGGCGGCGGGTCAGCTGAAGAGATCTTCTTTAGAATGGACCTCCTTCGACGTGTTGAGAAGGAGGGCGTTTACGTCGTGAACGCGGCGGCCGCGATAGAGAGAGCGGCCGACAAGTACTATGCGCTAACGCTGCTTCACGACCGTGGACTCCCTGTGCCACGCACCTTGGTTGCAGAGGACCCCGAGATGGCACTCAGGGCCTTCGACGAGTTCAATGGTGACCTCGTCGTCAAGCCACTCTTCGGATCGAGGGGCGTGGGCGTAACGAGGGTACGCGACAAGGAGGTTGCGCGCAGAGTATGCCGCACCCTGGCCTACTTCCACCATGTCCTCTACCTTCAGGAGTTCGTCCCACACGGCTACTCAGACCTCAGGGTCTTTGTTGTTGGGGACCAGGCCGTAGCAGCTATGAAGCGCGCAGCTACATGGTGGAAGACCAACGTCGCTCAGGGCGCAAGGCCGCATTCCCACGTCGTATCAAGAGAGGAGAAACGCCTCGCCGTTGAAGCCGCCCAAGCACTAGGGTGTGCGGTGGCGGGGGTCGATATCATGAAGACAAGACGAGGAGACTTCTGTGTCAACGAGGTGAACAGCCAACCCGACTGGAGGGGTCTTCAGTCCGTAACGCCTATCTCCATCGCTGAGAAGATCGCCGAGCACGTGAGGCGCGCTGCGAAGGACCACGCCTCGTGAGCTAGCGTTGCTTCCTAAGAGGTCACCGCGACCGGTCTGCCCGAAGGCTTTGGTCCACGCTCACGGAGCTGCACGAAGGAGAGGTAGAGTGGCTAGGTTTCTGGTCGCACTCAGGATCGCGTGAGCCCCTTGCTCGTCTCGTTGATCGTCTTGGCCGGGGGCGCTTCTACACGGTTCGGCAAGGACAAGGCGCTTCTCCAGATAGCGGGTCAACCCATGATCGCGCGAGTGGTCACGAGGGCGGCCTGCGTGGCTGACGAGGTCATTGTGACCGCGAACTCGCACAAGAGAGCAGCTGCTCTACGCAGAGCGCTCGGCTCCAAAGCCCGTGTCGTCCTCGACGCGTTCCCTGAGGGTGGGCCGCTCGTAGGTTCGGCGACCGGCCTCCAACACGCGCGCGCAGAACTGTCAGTCGTGCTCGCTGACGATCTGCCCTTTGTCTCAGGAAGTGTTCTGGAGGCGTTGCTCCAGCTTTGCTCGCCCACGACAGAGGCGGTTGTTCCTCGTTGGCCAAACGGCTTCATCGAGCCTCTTCACGCCGTCTACAGAACCACGCCCTGCCTCGCGGCCGCTAGGAGGGCCATCAAAGAAGGTGGCCGCAGGATGGCATCGATGATCGAGAGACTAGGGTATGTCGTATGGGAACCGACGGAGGGCCTACGTAGGCTCGATCCCCAGCTCTTGACGTTCCTCAACGTCAACACCCACGAGGATCTTGAGAGGATCAAGGGCTTGCTTTGACCACCCGCGTGGAGGCAGACAGAAACGCTTGACTTGGGCAGTCAGGTCAGCGGAAAAGGTCCTCTTCGATAGGTCTTACGAGGTCTCTGGCTGACCCGACGCCGCGGGCTAGGGTGCATCCTTTCACTATGGCAACTGGCACTGCTTCGGCCTTGCCCATGACTAGTTCCGCTGCCGCCGCAAGCTCATCGGCGACGGCAATTGAGGTCACCTTAAGGACGTAGCCGAACATATCCTTCTCGCCTCGATGATCTCGGATTGGCCGGATGCCGGCCACGCCGATCGCGACATCGACCTGTCCCATTCTCCAGGCCCGTCCGAACGTGTCGGATACTATGACGCCAACGTCTACGCCAGCTAGACACCGTAAGCCCTCCTTGATACGTGCAGCCGAGCGGTCTGGGTCTTCAGGCAACAATGAGGCAACCTCCCCTCCTGACACGTTCGAGAGGTCAACGCCAGCGTTGGCACAGACGAAGCCGTGCTTGGTCTCCATGATGAGGTGGCCGTCTCTCATCCTCACAACCCTCCTTGCCTCTCTGAGAACCAACTCGACGTGTCGAGCGTCCTTGCCCTCCACGGCGGCCACCTGGCTAGCGAACTTGGACGGTTTCACATCTGCGAGCGCCACGAGCCTATTCTCAGCCTTGGAGACAACCTTCTGGGCAACCACGATGACATCGCCGCTCTCAAGGGCCACATCATTGTGTCGAGCAGCTTCGACGATCATCTTCGCCAAGTCGTCGCCGGGCTTGACTAACGGCATTCCTTGCAGACCGATCACTCGGATCGTTGCTGAACACCTCGACTCTCCAGCCCTATCAGCCGGGTAGACATGTTATAAGCGCTGCCTAGAGGCAGGCGCACGTCTCAGCCTCCTTGCCAGGGGTGACATTTCCGCTGGCCACTCCTGCGGTCTTGCATGTCCAATGCGACATGTTTTTATCAAGACGTCCACACCTACTGGACAGACTGCCAAAACCGCGTAGTCCTAGCTGAGTCCAAGCAGGCTAGCGCGCTGGTTCAACAGAAGAGCAGGCAACAGGTACGGGTTTCGGGAAAGGAGAGGCAATGAGCCTAAGGTTCATGCTCGAAGCGGTGTTGCACGCGAGCGGCGACCTAGAGGGCATAGCCGCTGACATCGGAGAGTGGATCGGGGAGGCCAACGAGACCATACTTGTCAAGGGTGTGCCACGAGCGAAGCGAGACGAGGCCGCTAGGATCACAGGGTGGAATCTCCAGGGAAGCGCCCTGCGACTTTCCATCTCGTCGGGGAGGAGGGTCAGGGCCCATGACGGGCTCGTAAGGCTTCGTAACTTCCTAGCATCAAGGCTGGGCGAGAAGCACCGAATCGGGCTTCGAGCGCTGAGCGTCACGAGATACACGGTAGAGGCCCAGAGCCCCGGCGTCACAATCGAGGAGGCGCAGAGAGTCATTGGAGACTTGGCGAGGATCAGGGCGTTCGAGAACAGGCTGGTTATCGAGTTCAGCGACCTGACAGAGAAGGACCTTGAGAGCAGGCTTGTCGACCGAATCCTCCGCCAGATCGAGGCCAAGCCAGAACCCATGAAGGGGGCGAAGCTTGTGCCACTTGGGACGGTGCTCGCCCAGACGCCCCACAAGCCCATCAGCGAGACGAGAAATGCGACTGAGACCGCTGAGAGTCTGGGCTGGGTCAAGAGGTTTCCGGGGCGAGGTCAATGGATCTTCACCGCGCCAATGGCTGCGCTTGTGATGGGGATAAGCGACCTGATCATCGACAACGTGTTGAGGCCCATGGGCTTTGAGGAATGGATGCTCCCGAAGCTAACGCCGTTTGAGGTCATGGCCAGAATGCCAGGCTACTTCGACCACCTCGCGGAGGGAATGATATACGCGTGCACGCCGCCAAGGAACCCAGGGGCCCTAGGGGAGTTCAAGAGGGACTTTCAGCTACGCAGAACCATTGGCGTTGACGCTTTGAAGAGGGAGCTGAGCGACCCAAGCTACGTCTTGGAGCCTGCGCAATGCTCCCCATTCTACCAGCTATTCTCAGGGGAGACGGTCGCCTTGGACGAGCTGCCCGTGAAGGCGTACGATGCAAGCGGCTGGACCTGGAGATGGGAAGGACAGGCTACAACTGGCCTTGAGAGAACGATTGAGTTCTACCGGGTCGAGTCGGTCTGGCTTGCTGAGCCAGAGGAGGCCTTGGAGATCAGGGACAAGGAGGCTGAGGCATCGTTGAAGTTCGCCGACAAGGCCTTGGACCTCGAGGCGAGATTGGTGGTCGGCGCGCCGTTCTATATGACCTCGGACGAGGCTGCCAAGACGCTGGTGGACATCTCGGACCCAGCCAACTATCCCACGGTCGATATCGAGGCTTGGCTCCCATACCGAGGCGCAAGAGAGAGCTCGGAGTGGCTTGAGATAGGAGGCGCGTTTACATGCGCGAAGGACAAGTACGTCAAGAGCTTCGCAGTAAGGGAGGCGAAGAACAGACCCATATGGACAGGGTGCGGAGGCTTTGGGATCACACGCTGGGCTACCGCGTTGCTGGCCCAACACGGCTTTGAGTTTAACGAGTGGCCTAGGGAACTCAGGCAGAGATTGGAGACGCCTCGCAAGCCCCTCAGACTCGTCACCTGGCCCAGAGCCTGAGCAGGACAAGGCCTTGCCCGGACGAGTGGCTCACCCTAGTTGAGCTGTTGAGGACCCTCCTTGCACGTGTTGAGGGCCTGCTGGGGCTGTCTAGCCAGTGATGTCTATGTCGAGGCGTTCCTTGACAGACCTTAGAACGATCATCGTCGTTGTTGAGATTATCCCCGGGGTTGCTCCTATGGCATCGATGACACCTGCTAGGCTCTGCCTATCCTTTGTCTTCACTTTGAGAACTGCGTAGTATTCCCCTGTGACGTCGTATATCTCGGCTATCTCTTTGATCGCTGAGAGTCTTTTCAAGGCCTCCTCATACCTTGACGGATCAGCCTTCAGGCAGATTATCGCCTTCAGGCCCAGCCCGACCTTCTCCGCGTCAAGCACAGTGTAGAAGCCCTTAACTACTCTATCCTTCACCAGCTTCCTAACCCGTAGGTGCACGGTGCCCTCACTCACACCGGCGTTCTTCGCTATCGCCGCGAATGAAGCTCGCGCGTTGGTCTGAAGCTCCGAAAGAATCTGTCTGTCTATGTTGTCAAGCTCAGCCAAGATGACACCTTGAAGACAGGCGTTAGCCCAGCTTTCGCCTCGAAGCCATATAAGGCTAGGCGTCACTTGAACCTCTGGTAGCGTAGGGCAAGGAGAAGAAGACAGCGCACTTCACGAGACCAAGGGGGTGACGCTATCGCAGAGCTTGGCATTCTAAGAGCCATCCTTAAGGCGACGAAGGCGGGACCGACCTCAGTCCTCCAGGTGGCGGAAGAGGCCCGAGTTCCCCGGCAGGTTGCCGCTGCCAAGCTACGCCGACTGAGAGGAGAACGCCTGATCGAGATGACCGGCGGCGTTGTGACAGTCGACGAACAGCAGCGGGCGGAACTCCTACTTAAGGCGATATCAGCGGGAGGCGACCTCGAGGAGACATCAAAGCTGTTGGAGTGGGGCGAGTTCGAGAGGCTTGTGGAAGGAATAGTGAGACAACACTCCTACTCTGCAGTGTTGAACTTCAGGTTCAAACGTGGCCGCAAGTTGTGGCAGACGGATGTTCTCGCCTCGAAGGAGCCTCTAGTGCTTTGCATTGACTGCAAGCATCTGCGAAGCAGGCAGGCTGCTGCCCTACGGAGGGCGGTTGAGCTGAACGCCCGAAGAGCTCGGGATCTAGCCGAGGAGCTCCCGCGCCTCAAACGAAGAGTGGCTACCCGGACTTGGAGAAAAGCGGCCGTCATTCCTTTGATTGTCACGTTGAAGCCCGCACCTTGGAGAACCCACGAGGCTATGCCAATTGTGGCTGTCAACCAACTGCGCGACTTCCTCGACGGCATCCCGGCCGAAGCGAGTCACTTCATAGGGTTCAACCGAAGCTTGATGGGCACTGAGGCGCCTCTAGCCGAACCCCTCAGTGGCCGGGAAACAGTTGCTCCCAAGGACCACATCGAGAGCCGGGGCCGTCTCACCTAGACATGCATTTGAGCTCTTTCGCGGTAGGCCTTCTTGAAAAGCTCCTCTAGACGCCTTGCCAGCTCGCCGTCAACCTCGCCTTCGCTCCGCGTAAGCATCCTCTTCACCTCATGTGTCGATTCGGGAGAGTACTTGCCGACCCCATGAGCAATGATGGCTCCGGAGTCGGTTTGGGGGAAGACTGCTTGGAAGATGAACGGGTTGCCGGTTAGCGTGAGCCTCCTCCGGATCTCCTCGTCGATGTTCCTGATCTCAACGCCTAAGGACATGAACTCCATTGGATTGACTGGTTTTGACTTGAGCTGCCAAAGCTCTGGGCCCCTGTGCGATATGAAGAGGTCGAGTTTACCCTGGTCGTCGGGGGCGGCAAGGACGCTCCATCCTCGCCGGTCTCTGTCGTAGAGCCGTTTGATGCGCCGGATAAGCTCACCTGCGGGCTCGACTTTCAACCCCGCGTTCCCAACATGGGGTATCCTGCCCGGGTGCTTATAAGGAGTGATGGGCCTCAAGTGAGCGTCACATCTACCCATGTGCGTGTCCCCCGCAGTGAGGGGGTTCCGTTCCCTCGTCGGTCAAGCGAATTGACGACGGGCGGACATGCTAGGCCCCTTCATCGGTAGAACGTTGGGCGAGCCCCGAGTCTCAGGACTTAGACTGACGATGGGCGTAACTGATAAATAGCTTCCTCGATTCAGCTTGAATGCCTCTGAGATATATCGGGACGTGCTTCTGTGAAAGCGGTTGTACTGGCCGGGGGATTCGGGACTCGTCTTCGGCCTTTAAGTTGCACCCGGTCTAAGCCGATGTTCCCCATAGCGAACAAGCCTATCCTTGCTTGGATCATTGAGGGGCTGGCTGAGGCCGGGGTTGAAGAGGCCATTCTCGCCGTCAACTACCTTGCTAACAACATCCAGTCATACTTTGGCAGCAAGTTCAACGGGGTCAGGATCAAGTATGCGCACGAGAGCCGGCCGATGGGCACAGGTGGCCCTTTGTGGGCAGCACGACGATGGGTGAAGGATGGTCATTCATTCCTCATGCTTTATGGCGACATCTTCTCCGCATTCAGCTACTCTGAACTAATCGATTTCCATGACAGGAACGGCGCGACAGCGACCTTGGCGCTCTGCGAGATTGAGGATGTCAGCATGTACGGGGTGGCAGAGATGGACTCGAACGGTCAAGTCTCGCGTTTCCTAGAGAAGCCCGAGCCCTGGGAAAGCAAGAGTCGTTTGATAAACGCGGGCGCCTTCGTTCTCGACCCATCTGTGTACAAGTATCTCCCTGGCCGCGGAAGGTTCTCGATGGAGAGGCAGGTATTCCCGAGGCTAGCCTCGGAGGGGAGGCTATTTGGGCACGTGTTCAAGGAGCCTTGGACCGACGTAGGTCGACCCGCGGACTACCTGTCCGCAAACTTCCTCGCCTTGGAAAGATGCAAGCCTGTGCATGGGCCTAGTAGCCGTGTTGATGCAGGCGCCACAATCGTCGAACCCGTGGCGCTGGGGGCGCGTGTGAGGGTCAAGCGTGGGAGTCGGATAGGGCCCTACGTCTCCATCGGTGACTTAGTGGTCGTCCAAGAGGGGGGAAGAATCGAGAGGTCTGTCGTCATGCCTCAAGCAGTTATCGGAGAGCACTCTTCGATCCGTGGCGCGATCGTGGGTGAGCGCGCCTCGGTCGGTGCCTGGGTGAAGGTGGAAGATGGGGCGATAATCGGGGACCACGTGCAGATACTGGACAACGTCACCGTCACTAAGGGCTGCCTGATCTGCCCTTTCAAGGAGCTCTCTGAGAGCGTCCTTGAGGAAACCCACGTCATGTGAACGAGACCACTTCTGTCGCCTACACGTCTTGGTTGAGAGGACCCTGTGCCTGCGTGAACACGATGGAGGCGCGTTCTCCTTGCACCATAAGGGCGAATACGTTGAGTTGAGAGAGGCCTTAAGAGACTTCCTGAAGGAGAGCGAAGTAACACTGGATGACCTGCTGGCTGCGATGGACGAGGAGAAGCATGGCCTTCTCGAGGCCCTCAACAAGAGGGTGTCTCTTTCACATGAGGACAGCCAAGCATTAGAGAGACCGCTGTCTAGCAGAGAGCTGAACCTTCTCCTGTTCGTGATCCAAGCCTTCTACATAACGAGCCTCTCCGGGCTGTATAAGGGAAAGGTCATCTATCCTGTGCGGAGAGATGTGGTACGTGGCGCGAAGGCGACGTTAGAAGGCTTGAAACACGTTGGCAGAGCCTTGGGGGTTCACATCAATCTATGAGGGCTGCCATGAATGCGCCGACAATGTTTTAAGGACTCAGGCGAGTGTGTTGGAGAGAGGTACTCGTTTGAAGCGATCTCTGGCTAATCCGATGAACGTCGAGGTTCTGCCTACGAAGCGTGTGCGCATACTAGGCTTTGACAAACGAGCGACAGATGATATGGCTTGGTGCGCTGTCTCGATGGACCTGTCAAAGCTCTTCTGGGTGGATGGCTACTTCCTCTGCATCGAGACCTATGAGAAAGCCTTCGAGCAAGAGCTGGAGACAGGCATCTTCTCAGTCAGCCAGGTCTGCTACGCAAAGGCGCCGAACTACGTGAAGCTATACGATGTAGGCCGAGGCATCCAGATCCCGGTCGTCAACGTCTCCGGAATGCGGCTGTTCGAAGCCGTAGCCAAGGCCGTGCGCGAGAACGGGACCTAAGGCTTGAGGCTGTTTCAACCAACCGGTGGCATGTCAGTCGACGAGGTGCCTTACAGCGCTCAGCCAGGTCACAGTATCTGCCACG
This sequence comes from uncultured Candidatus Bathyarchaeia archaeon, assembly GCA_964427455.1. Lineage (GTDB taxonomy): Archaea > Thermoproteota > CALKCG01 > B24 > JAWCPE01 > JAWCPE01. The sequence continues at coordinate 62,798 of CAYRUY010000002.1, forward strand.
GCCCCCGCGCATACGACCATCATACGGCAGCGCTGACTGGCTTTGAGCGCTTCGTTGGGCCTCGCTCTATCCCCGAAAGCTACGCTTGTGTTGTTGGCAGAGGGGCCTCATCTGAGCCTCGACGGTGGCCACGGGAGGAAGCCACGCTCCGCTTCTTCAGCGCCCGGGTGGTCGAGACCACGAACCCTAGCAGGAAGCAGCTCGACATAAGTCCCAGGGCCAAGGCCACAACGGTGGGTCCATGATCAACCACAGTGAAGGAAAGGGCCTGCCTGCTGGCCGCGCCGAGAGTATCCTGGACCAACACGGTCACCTCATACCTTCCCGTAGGTGCCTTAGCGTCCGGCTGGAATCCTGCAAACCACACGTCGCCGTAGCGTTGAGCCTCTAACGAGATCGTGAGACGATCTGGCTGCGTGAGCGTACACGTGACCTTCAGTCGGCTAGGTGGCGTATCAGGATCGGCGACTCTCAACGCGATGGTCTGAGCTTCGATCCACCTGGTGATCTGTCTCTTGGCAAGGGTTGCTGACTCGAATCGAGGATGCTTATTCGGTATCGTTTGGAGGGTTATGGCTGCAAGCTTGCTGTTCGCCTCGTTTGGCGACGGGTTCGCGATGACGTAGCCCTGCGGCTTCCCTGCCTCAATGGTCCAGTTGACGTAGAACCCTGTCTCCAGCCAGAGGTCGTCGAACGAGTAGTCGCTCGCGTAGGCCAAGACCCTTCCCCATCCTCCGCTCCCTTCGAACTGCGCTGCGGATAAGAAGCTGTCTGAGCCCCTTGCGAACTCGTAGAGCCCGATCTCCACGGCGTGTACGAGCCCCACAACCGTGCCATTAGCCTCCACACCTGTGAGGTTGAGTGCAACGCCGCGTCCGTCTAGGCTCGGGAGTTGAACCACGGTCAGGTTCGTCAAGCCAGGGACGTCAGTTAGCGTCGCGGAGGCATTGCTCCACCTTGTATATGTTGAGTTAACCACTCCTATTCCGAAACGCTCCAATAGGCCAATATAACTGAGCTGCTCTCTAACCCATAGGCATCTCCTTCCTACGAAGACGAGGAAAGAGCCCCCGCTCTTCACATAGTCGGTAAGCTGCTCCATCAGCTCAGGCTCGAACTTGAAGAAGGGGTCCGGAAGAATGATGGCGTCGAAGCGGGTCGGTTCCAAGGCTGGGTCCAACGAGTGAGCGAGCAACCTCACCCCCTGACGCGCGGCGATGCGAGAGAAGTCCACGTACCAGGCTTGAAGATACTCCCAGCCGGGGTTTAGGTCCAACTGGTCCTCCCACAGCACGGTGGCCGAGGGCTCAGCCACGCCTATTCTGAGAGTAACGTTCGCAACAGCCCCGGAGCCTGCCGTGAGCGCGATCTGACCCTCATGTAGACCCTCATTCGCCGACTGTGGAACCGTGACTGTAAGCGGGACGTAGCTATACCCCAGCTGCTCAGGTTCTGAGGGCTGCTCCAGCTTCACGGAAAGGTTGGCTAGTCCTAGGGCTGCTGCTTGGATAGACCCTCGAGTTGGATCGTGGAAGACCGTGAGATTGAGATAGTTCCTGTCGCCGGGGAAGCGAACCATGAGAGGCCCTGCAAGACCAGTCAGGTTAGATGGGAACACGGCGTTGACCCAATGAGGTTCGCCAACCCTGATTCTTTCAAACCAGCTCGTTTCAGGTGCCTCCGGTTCGCCGCCCAGTCTGACCGACACACTGACGTTGAACACACCCTCATCCTCGAAGCTGAGCTTGAAGGTCGCGGAGGAGGAATCGAATGGGGCAGCGGTGGGGAGCATGCCTGTCAGGTTCTGAACGGACTCGTTCAGTCCGATGTTCAGGACCTCCACGGAGTACGTCAGGTTCGTTTCAGGTACCATTCCTAGATTCGCCACGGAGATGTTGTAGGTCGCCTCCATGCCTTTTCGGACGATTAGCGACGGCGAGCCCACTTCAAGCGATGTTTCTCGCGTTCGACGGCCCGTGAGCGCTTCGACGGACTCCAGGAAGCTCCTCCGACCCTCGGCGAAGATGAGGAAGAGTGCCTGTTTGCTCTCGTCCCCAAGGCCACTGATTCGCTTCGGCTGCCACTTCATCGCTAGCGCCACATCTCCGGAAGCGCGGCTTGCGTTCTCAAGCGAGTCTCTCTCCACTTGGCCTTCGACCGTGTCGGGGTCGCCTACTTGATGGGCTACGGACAGCTCTTCGCCCACCATTCCAACCCAGCTGTAGAGCCGCGCAGCCAGGGCATCGCCCCCGAAGAGGTAGGACGCCTCGTTGCTCGAACTCACACCGTCGGCATCGACATCGATGAAGTGGCAGACGGTGACGTTGTCGAGGGTCGAATTGCTTCGGAGGATATACTCGATCTCCGCGTAGGAGGCGTTCGAGAGGAGGGTCAGCCTCATCGTGACCAGTAGTGGAGGCTCCTCTGCGGAGCCCTCCGCGACAAGTCGGTCGTTCTCGTCGCTTGTGATGTTGAAGTGGTCAGTGACGCGGAGGTTATCGTTCCAGAGATATGTCCGGTTGCCGTTAGCCGTGAAGCCGAAACGCGTCGCAGAATAGGCGATATTGTTCCCTCCTCCGTAGAAGCCCCACGTGATCCCAAGATTGTCTGACACGATGAGCTGAACCTTCCCGTTGCGGAGAACAGTGTAACCGGGGTATTGTTCCCAACGAGTTCTCTGACGCTCCGGCAGCAGCTCAGGCGACGTAGCTATCGGGGGTCTCTCCCTCAAGACACTAGCTCTGGGTCGGGCAAGAGCCTGCACTGGCGCGGGCTCGTCGTGGCTTGAAGCTGAAAATGCGACCCGGTAGGCTTCGTATACGTTCAGCATCCCAGCACCGATGTTGTTGGGGTCTTCGTCCGGGTGTTGGGCGCTGGCGACGAGCGCAGCGGATACAGAGGATGGAACCATGCCCTTGAACGCTGAGAGAAGAAGCGCCACGGCGCCGGAGACGTGGGGCGTCGCGACAGAGGTGCCCGACATGGTCATGTAGAGCGGGTTCTCTGGAAGAGCATACTCCTCAGCGAGAGAACCGCTCGCTGGCGCGACGACGTTCACTCCCGGCGCGGAGAGCAAAGGGAGCGACCGCAAGCTGAATCGGTCTGGCCCGCGGCTGCTGAACCACGCCCTTCGGCCCTGAGCGTCCGTAGCCCCGACCGCCACGATCCCTGGGATATTCGCAGGCGTCGTGACGCTCCAGTGGTATCCGGAGTTCCCCGCCGCGGCCACGCCTAGGATTCCTGATCGTCTCAGCTTCGCGATCAACTGGCTTAGAGGATGGTCTTCTCCGAGCGGAGAACGTGTGCTGAAGCTCATGGAGACCACGTCGGGCATCTTCTGGATCACGTACTCCAAGGCCTGGATGACGTTCTCGTAGGTGCCGACGCCTTCTTTCGAGAACGCCTTCACGTTCATCAAGAGGGCGCCAGGGGCCACGCCTTTGAAGGTCCCGTTTGACGCGCGGCCTGTGCCAGCTATCGTCCCCGCGACGTGGGTGCCGTGGCCTAGGTAGTCCATCGAATCTTCGCCCGAGACGAAGGAGACGTTGCTCACGATCTTGCTCCGCCCATCATCGAAGAAGAAGTCGGGGTGCGTCGAGTTGATGCCCGTATCGATCACAGCTACGACCACTCCTGAGCCGTTGTAGCCGAGGTTCCAAAGCCTATCGGCGCCGACCGCGATAGTCGTCTGGTTCAACGTTACCTTAGGCAAGGCTTCGGCCGCTCTGGTCAGGTCTGAGAAACTCTGGACTCCGCTTCGTGGATATGCTAGGGAGACATTGCCATCCAGCCATAGCCCAGTCACGTACGGCACATCTCCGATACTCTCGATCCCGCGGACGGGGATGCGCGCTGCAACCACAGGTATGTAGCGGGAGATGAACTCCACATGAGCACCGATGTTGCGCAGCTCAGGTAGGAGTTGTCCCCCATACTCTTCGCGGTAGGAGACCAAGACTGGGACGTAACCGTCGAGTGAGACGTTAGTCAAGGTGCGGTAGAGCTCCAAGTCCATCTTGCCAGCGAAGGCTTCATCGAGCCGCGCGATCAGCTGGTCGCGTGTGCCGGCCGCTATGAATCTGGTCTCTTTCAGAGAATGGCCTTCGACGGCCTCAGGGGCAAAGAGGCCGACTGAGGCGTAGGCTGGTGCTACGATGATCAGCGTGATGAGCAGGCATATGACAACGGGTCGAAGCGGCTTCAAGGTGCCCCTCTTCCTAGTCGCCTCCGCATTGAGCCCAAGGGATCAGAGGACTCCCGGGACTGATTCCGGTCGACGCGTTCCTTGGCCAGCCTTGGACGAAGCCGGTGCTCTCATCCTTCCACTAGCGGTCACCTAGGTCTTTCACGTCTGTCGAAGCAGCTTGCTCAGGCTGCGGTGCTTCCTCTCCCATTATCAGGTTAAGCAGCAGTTTCTCGTCTATCTCTGCTCTGCTTCGCCAACCCAGGTAGAGCATTCCCCGCTCGTCCCGAGTCAAGTATCCTCTTCGCAGGAACCTTTCCAGGTCGTATTGGACCACCCATCCGGGGAATTTTGGCTCCAGCAGCCTCTCGACATCCCTCTGCAACGCCTTCCCCTGCCTCGAGAGGATGTATGCAACGGTGGCCGCCAGCGCAGCGACATCGTCGATCCGCCAACCGGAGAGCCGCGCATCAGTCGCTGTTGGCGGGCCTCGAAGCCTGAGAACGAACCGTGCCCTGTCCAACTCGTCTGGCGAAGGGTTCTCAATCGACCTGCCTTCCTCTTCGATGACCTTAATCTCCAAGCCGAGTCTCTCCAGCTCGGCGTCAAGAAGCTCTATAACCTTCATGTATCCCTTTCCCAGCGACCTCTTAAGCTCCCATCCTTTCACGCCAGGCCGCCTGTGCCTCTGGAAGAAAAGCAGCTGGGCTGCTCGCTTCATCTTCCTCGCATACGCTTGCTCCTCTTCACTCAAGTCGTCTCGCCTCCCCCACCTTTAGCCAAGTCTCGTAGTTGAGCGGCACGGCGCTTGAGCTGGGCTGCCCAGCCTCTGGGCTCAACGCCACGGGTGAGGCTGGTATGAGGTAGGGCTTCTCTCCCAGCCCTCGAAGCTCCAGACGTGCGTAACCGTAGGTGACTAGGAAACTCGTGAGGTATGCTCTCCTCACGGTCTCTTCGTAGGTTTCAGCATAGATGAAGTCCCAGTAAGCGACAGAGCCTTCCTTCTTAGCCCTGTCCATCAGTTCCATTGCGAACTCTGAGAGCACCTGTTCGAACCCCTGAGCTGAGAAGACGCCGAGTTCAAGCATCTCCTCGAGGCTTAGCGCTGACGGCCTAGTCCATGGGGGGCTCGGCAGTCGACGGAACCTTTCCCTAAGCGATGGCAGCCTGTTCCAGTACTCAACAGCCTCCTTCACCCGTTGGGGGGAAAGCTGCTCATACTCGAGTATCGGTCGCCAAGCTCTCACGAAGCTGGTGAACAGCGCCTTTGCGTCCAAGGCGCGGACCTTGAACTCGATAAGGAGCGGGTCGACATAGAGCAGCGATGATCTGTACTTGATCCAGCCGCCTTGCGCCTCGATGACCACGGCGAGTCTGTTTAGCGCCTCTGCGTCGAGTGAGAGGTCATCGAGCGCTTCCCAGCCTGGGAGATATCTGTCCAGCAGGCCGAGCTTGTCCTTGACATCGACTTCGAAGGGATCGACCCCGCGTTCCCTTACTGTTCTGCAGAGGTGGATGAGTCTGATGACCTGCTCCCGTTTCCTGCTCGTAGTTCCGCGCTTAGACAACCCTTGAGACCTCCGACCGCCCCCCGACGTTCTGAACCATGATGACGTGGGTCTGCTTCCCCACCTTAGGGAGCCTGCTCGGCGTTATCACAAGGTATTGAGCGTCGGCACCTTGGAGGGATAAAACCAGCTGGTCGAAGACGACTTCCCGGTTTCTTGGGTCCATGTGTACATCGTACTCGTCTACGGCTCTGAAGGGCGACTTGACGTGTTGCTGCAACGCGAGGAGGAAGGTGACAACGGCTGTGCTCCTTTCGCCTCCGCTCTGAGTGTAAGCGTCGAGCACCGTGGGTTGCACGCCTCTGAACCCTACAGTCAAGTCTATCCCTGCTGCATCCAAGTCCCTGCTGTTGGTCAGTCTTGCTCTGCCAGCTCCGCCTAACGTGGAGAGAATCTTCGCGTACTGGCCGTTAAGTTCGTCAAGCAGCTTCTCCAAGGTGTTCCGCCATACATCCATCCTCTCCTCAACCTCTCGAAGCGCCAAAGCCTTGTTCTCTGAGACGATGTCTAGCCTCTCCTTCAACTCGCCGTAGAGCTGCGAGTATCTGCCGTACATCTTCTCCGCGTCCTCAGAGACCTTGCCCAACGCTATTGTAGCGGCGTGAGTAAGCCTGATCTCGTCGGAGACATCGCTTGGCGCTCGCTGCGTCTCGATCTTCTCCCCAGTCTTCTCTGCAACAGCAGCGAGCTGGGCCAGCTCCTTCTCACCTTCGTCAAGCTTGGCTCTGATCTCGCCCAGCTCTTCCTCAAGGGCAGCCTTCTCATAGTTGAGCACAGCCTCCCGAACACGTTCCCTCAGGAGCTCGTCAGCAGCAGATGTGAGCTGAGCCTCGTTCTCGCCCATGGCTTCGCGCACCTCAGCACCCTTCGCCTTCACCTCTCCAAGCCTTCTCTCTTGCTCTGTAGCCCTAGACCTCATCTCGGAGAGGAAGGCCGCGAGCCGCTCGAATGGGTGCGGCCAGCGCTGGCTCGCTGGTCCATCCGTGGTTTCTCCGCCCTCCGTGGACCCTTCGCCGATAAGTTCAGTTAGCCTTGCCCTGAACTCTTCCATCAGATGGATGGTGGTCTCTGCCTCGGCTCGCGCGCCTTCGTTCTCAAGAAGCGAGTAGAGAACTCTCTTCTGCTCGAAACGAAGGCCGTGTAGCTTGCCGTCGAGGCCCTCCGCAGCCTGTCTTGTCTCGTCGAGCTGTTTCAGTGCTCTCTCGAGCCTTCTGGTCCATCTAACCTGTTTCTCCCTCAATCCCTCTAGAACAGCCATCTGTCTGAAGACCTGAGCCCAGAGCAGCTCCTTCTCGAGGTACGCCTTCCGCCGGAGCAGCTCGTTTCTTCGAACGTACTTGTCATATTCCTCCTTCCAGTAGCTCAGGGTCTGCTCAGCGCTCTCGATGAGGCCCGAGATGCTCTGCTCCTCACTCAGCACCTGCGACAGCTTTGACCGTGCTTCCAAGATGTTCTGCCTGTAGGACTCGAAGCCTATAGCCTCTTCAAGCATCCTCAGCTTCTCCTGTGGAGTTGTCACGCTGAACTCCTCAACCATCCCTTGGTGCATGATCAGCAGGAGATTGTCGGGGTTCAGCCCGAACTTTCCCAGCATCAGCGTGACTTCGCTCTTGGTGGTCGGCTGAAAGTTGACCTCATACCAGTAGTCGCCCGTGCCCTTGAGGTACCTTGAGACTTGCAGGTCGTTCACGCGCCATTCCGGGATGGGCCGTCGCCCGCTTCGAGGCGAGTTGTCCAGGATGACGCTTACTCGCGATGTCTCTTTTCCCCGCCTGATGAGGTCGCTGAGCCTTCTCGACCTCTCGGTGTAGGCTTGGCCTAAGGCAACTGAGATAGCGAGGAGTATCGAGGACTTGCCCGACCCGTTAGGGCCGCATACCAGGTTCAGACCTGACCTGAGAGGTATCCTGGCGAACTCGTAGCTCATGAAGTTCTCCAAGACAACCTCTTTGATAAGCAATGAGCAAGGCCTCGACGGAAGGTCGAGATAATAGCGGACGGGCGCTATAAAAGCTTGAAAGCAGCAAGTACCCAATCTCAACGAGGTGTCATGATGGTCGTCGCCGGAAAGGTCTTCCGACTAAGGGAGAGCCAACCGCTACCATCGATGGGCGGAAAGCTTAGGGCCTTCAAAAGAGAGGAGCTGTTCGACGAGGACCCATACCACTTCAAGCTGGTAACCGAGGTGAGAGACCTTGCGTTAGGACCTGAGTCGCTGAGAGGGATGCTCTCTCAAGACTTCCTGGGGTATGTCTTCCACCACGGTGAACGGATACCGACCCCGCGAACCGTGGAGTCGACCTTCTCCTTCAGCCAGCATGGGGACAGAGTCTTTCTCACGGTCTTGGAGAAGAAACGGTTGGCTAACGCTATTGCGAACCTCATGAGTGAGATCCTCTTCATAACCCCAGGCTACATCGTAGAGGTCCGGATCCTACCAGATGTGCTGAGGAAGTTCCATGAACAGAATCCTGAGGATACAAAGATCATCTTCTTCGACGACATCGACATACCCAACGTCGAGAAGCTCTCGCTCTATGGGGCGGGACTGGCCAACACAGACCTCTACAACAGCTACCTGAACCATGGCAACATATGGTACCTTGTGGCCACGTCTCGAAACTACGGCAGCATCGTCGGCATAACGCGGAATGGCGTCGTCACCATATTCAGCAAGGTCGAGAAGAGCGACTACCTGAACTTCGTGGAGAACGAGGTCTTCCCACTTGTTGAGTAGGGAACCCGTTTCTATCGGGTCAGCTGGCCCAATCTTCAGGCAAGAGCGCCGAGATAGGCCGAAACTGCCCAGCCTAGACCGTTGGTCCCCCGTGACTGACAGGCCGCAGAACCTCGTCCTCAGAGTTAATTCGCGGTAGGATCCTGTAAACGTCGGTGTCGAGGATGGATGAGGTTGACAGGGAGATACTCAGGCTGTTGAAGGAAGATGCCCGGATGAAGTTCACCACGCTCGCCCGGCGCGTGGGGCTCACTGAGGGAGCCGTACGCAGGAGGGTTCAAGCCTTGGTTCAGTCGGGCACGATCAGGCGCTTCACCATCAAGACCTTCGCCGAGGAAGGAGTGAAGGCGGTCACGCTTGTCTCCTCATCCGCCTCTGCGAAGACGCCGGAGATCGCGGAGGATATCCGCGCGGTGGAAGGCGTTGAGTCGGTGTACGAGGTTACTGGGCAATACGACGTAGCCGTGATCCTATCCGGGGCAAGCGTCGCAGACCTTAACAAGGCCATAGACGAAATTCGCAAAATCCCCGGCGTCATCGGAACGAACACCCTCGTCAGCCTCCGCATCTGGGACTAGGGGTACGAAATCCTTAAATGAGCCTTGGCGCCCTCTACATCATCCATCAATGACCGAAGCGTGAAGGCAAGCCTGTGTGATACCCTGATGCCTAGCATCGTGTTGGACAGGATCTTAGACACAACGCTGAGAGAAGGAGAGCAGACCCCAACCGTCTACTTCAAGCCTGATGAGAAGTGCCTCATAGCGGAGAAGCTCCATAGAACGGTTGGACGGAAGGCTCTTCTAGAGATCGGCCAGCCCTACAGCGCCGAGTATCGCGAAGGCGTAGAGGCCGTCGTCAAACACTTTAGGGAAAGCGGCCTCTCAGACGTCAGACTTCTCGGCCACTGTAGGACAGTGAAGGAGGATGTTGACGTTGCCTGGCGGTGTGGAACATGGGGCGTAACGGTCTATATGGCTGCGTCACAGGACCATCTGCTCCACAAGCTGAACGACATGTCTTACGAAGCAGCGTTGAAGAGGATAGGCGAAGTGGTCGGGTACGCTAAGAACACCGTGGGATTCGAGTTTGTCGAGTACACGCTCGAGGATGCCACCAGCCTGCCAGCCAAAAGAATAGTGGAGGTCGGCGAGGTTGCGCGAGACGCCGGCGCTGATGTTCTGAAGATACCTGATACGAAAGGCCAGGCAGATTTCGACCAGTTCAAAGTCCTAGTGTCGGCGCTTGTCAGAGACCTTCGTGTTCCACTAGACCTCCACTGCCATAACGACCGCGGCCTCGCCGTGGCAAACTCCATCGCTGGCCTGAAGGCCGGAGCGACGGGGGTAAACACCACGGTGCTAGGGCTTGGCGAACGCTGCGGCATCGCGGACCTCGCAACGTTGGTCGAGGACCTAGAGAGCCTCTACCATGTCGAGACGGGTGTAAATTTCACGCGTCTACCAGAGCTCTACGCGTTCGTCTCTGCTGCTTCGGGGATTCTACCGTCGCCGAACGCGCCAGTGATGGGTCCCTTCGCCCGCGTGCACAAGGCTGGCCCACATCAGAAGGCAGTGCTCCGCTCACCAGCGACCTATGAGACCATCGACTGGTCACGGTACGGCTTGGAGAGAGAGTATGAGTTTGGCGCAATGCAGTCCAAGGAATTGCTCGCAAGACAGCTCGAAGGCTACGATGTCCCAGAGGGGTGTCGAGCCGAGGCTATGGAGACTATCAGGAGCCTGTCCATGGAGAAAGGGAGGCCTCTTCGTGAACCTGAGGTCTATAGGCTTCTTGAGGAGATAGCCGGGGTCAGGCCTGAGGCGACACACAAGGTGAGCTGGTCAGCCAGCGCGGTGGTCTTCCTTAAGGTCAAGCCTTCCTGCGACGAGCTAAGCCTCGTCAAAGCGATCAGGAAAGAGTTCATGAGGCACTCGATCCCAGTTCGGATAAGAGACATCACAGGGGACTGGGACTTTCTCGTAGACGCCTCGGGAGTAGCGTCTCCAGAGCAACTGGACGAGGTAACAGACCATATCCGGCGAGAGAACAGGGAGATCCTAGAGACTAGCACCTCCATAGTGTTTGACGAGTACCGTTAGGGAGTGCCTTGAGCCACGGGTTAGGCTAGACCCCGCCTTATGTAGTGGCTATGAACGGCTTCTTTTCGGCCAAAAGCGTTAAATAGCAGTTTCTTTACGGAATACTCCCTCGGAGGTCTCTGAACGTCGGAAATACAGCTGCAGATAGCCCCGATGCATCGGTTGATCAAGAAGGCTGGCGCTAATCGGGTCAGCGAAGATGCTGCGGAGGAGATGCGACGAACCCTCGAGGAGATCGCGGTGAGGATCGCCCGCGAGGCCGCGGTTCTCGCAGGCCATGCTGGTCGGAAGACTGTCAGGGCAGAGGATATCCGACTTGCTGCCAGGGGAACGATGAGAGACTAGCTTGGCAAGGGCCTAGCCGGGTTCGCAAAGGTATTTATCGAAGATGCCCGCCTCTGCCTCGCGCCGCTCCGGTGGTGTAGACCGGTCAAGCATAGGAGCCTCTCGAGAGAAGCGGGGAGAGCTCCCGACGCGGGTT
>CAYRUY010000003.1:0-65522 GCA_964427455.1 uncultured Candidatus Bathyarchaeia archaeon
GGAGGTCGCGAAGCCCACGGGGAAAGAAGTCCTCATCCAGAGCCTCGCGACGTTGATCAGCACGGGGACGGAGCTCACGATCCTGAGCGGCGATTTCCCTCAGGGCTCAGCCTGGGCGAGGTATGGGCGTTACCCCTTCGTCGCAGGGTACAGCAACGTGGGAAGAGTTCTCGAAGCCGGCGCCGAGGTGGAGACCGTCAAGCCTGGGGAACGCGTTGCGAGCAGCGCCCCTCATAGTCAGTATGCGCTGGTGAAGGAGGATGACCTGGTCAAGGTTCCAGACGGGATTGGGGATGAAGAGGCTTCGTTCCACACGTTGGCGTCAGGGGTGATGAACAGCGTCCGGTTGGCAGGCGTCACCCTAGGCGAGAGCATAGCTGTGGTAGGCGTCGGGCTGCTAGGTCAACTAGCGGTTCAGTTCAGCCGCCTCTGCGGAGGGTTCCCCGTCGTGGCAATCGACCTCTCGCGTAGACGGTTGGCGCTCGCGAAGGAGTCAGGCGCCACGGCGGTGCTTCAACCAAGTGTGGACAACGTGGAGAAAGAGCTGGAGCGTTTGACTTCCGGCCGTATGGCAGATGTGATCTTCGAGGTGACGGGCAACCCGAAGGTTATCCCTTGGGCGCTCAGCCTTGCGAAGCGGCAGGGAAAGTACATCCAGCTCAGCTCTCCGACGGGAAAGAGCGAGGTCGATTTCCACGACGAGGTTAACGCCACAAGCCGGACGATAATAGGGACGCACTTCGGCAGCGCGCCTGCGTTCGAGACCCCTTACAATATGTGGACGAGGCGGCGGAACACCGAGCTCTTCTTCAACCTCGTCGCTGACGGGCACGTGAGCGTCAAGCACCTGATCAGTCATCGCTACAAGCTCGAGGAAGCCCCAGAAGCCTACAGGATGCTGCTGAGAGACAGGACTGAAGCGATGGGAGTCGTAGTCGACTTCCGATGAACGGCACGCAAGACGCGTAAACAATGAGTAGGCTTCGAGATTACCTCAGCGACCTGTTCGAGTATAGGCTTCAGGTTCATGTCGGCAACTGCCGCAGCTTCCTCTGCTCTACGTAGTACGAGAAGTTCTCGAAGGAGATGTCCGCCGAGACGTTGTGGTCGACGCAGGGAATGTAGCCTCCCTCTCGGGCGGTCTTGAACCGGCGCGCAACCTCTGCTTGAATGGCCTCGCGGCTGTGCGCTAGGGCACGTTTGTCAACGCCCCCTATCAGGAGTAGGCTTCTCCCATAGGTTTCCCGGAGCTTCTCTGCATCCATGCCCGCAGCGACCTCTAGGGGGATCAGGCAGTTGACGCCTGCATCGATGAGGAGCGGAAGCAGGAGCGTCGGGTCACCGTCTGTGTCGACAGCGATCACTTGGACGCCTATGCTTCTGAGGAAAGCTGCGACCTTCCTGTAGCCTGGTTGGATGAACTCGGCGAACAGCCTAGGCGAGATATGGGGGCCGTTCTTATACGACATGTCCTCGGCGAAGTCGACGTAGTCCGGCTTCACAGCTCCTAGGGCTTCCTTGCTTGTCTCGATGAGGAAGTCAGCCCAGAAGTCGAAGAAGCCGTGTAGCGCCCTCGGTTCCCTGTAGAAGGCTGTCAACAGGTAGGGTAGTCCCATCAGGTCTCTTGCCTGCCAGAAGAAGCCTGGGTAACGCATCCTGACAGGTCGGTCCGTCGTCCGATAGTAGTCGATGAGCTCTGGGCTCCAAGTCAAAGGGTAACGTCTCAGGTCTAGCGGGTTGAAGCGCTCTCTAACCTTCACGAGGCTCTCCGCGTTCTTGACGGGGAAGCTGAGGAAGGTGGGCATCGAGGTTGAGGTCTTCAAAGCCCTCGTGGTTATCCCCATCTCGTTGACCGCCACTCGGTACCTTGCGTCCTCCTCCAGCGTCTTAGGGACGAAGCGAGGGATAGGGCCGAAGTCTATCGGTAGGCTGTCGATCCGGTCGAAATCGAAGTAGTCTTCGACGGTCATGCCGGCCGGTAGGCCCTCGCCGTACCAGCGGTCTAGCGTATCCTTCCAATACCCAAGCCACTCATAGAGCGGGAAACGGTCGGGTCTCCGGAAGCTCATGATCGCTGTAAACCGTTCCCTGCCGTCCAAGATCGAGGCCGTCCTTCAAGCTCTAGCGACCGGCTCGGAGGCTGGAGGGATAAAACTGTTGCCTTCGCCTGCGAAGTCGAGGCACCATTTACGGAGCTAGCTTGAGACGAGGCCTCTCTCAGCAGCTGGGACAACTCTTATATCTGCAACGTCAAGGTCAGGCTGCTCGGTGAAGCTTCTTGTGGATCAGGAGTTGGTTAGACAGCCCCTCAACAGCCACGCATGGAAACCTGATCGAGCGCGTCATCTTCACGCGGAAAGACCCATCCGCGCCCACAAGGCCCGAGGCTGAGCTGTTCAACATAGGGAGCATATCTCACGCCAGCTTAGAGCCTAACACGACAACTGTTCCCACGGCTCACAGCGACTATCAGGAGATCCTGTACGTGGAGTACGGTGAGGGCTATGTCACGGCGGGAGAGCAGAAGAGGGAGGTCAGGGAAGGCTCGATCGCGCTCATTCCGCAAGGACTCTCCCATTCGATCATCAATGATACCGATGAGCCACTTGAGATGGTCTCCATGATAGACGATGTTCCCCCAGGGCTGGAAGAGAAGGCTGCCAAACAACTGGTGGTCAGAAACTATCATGAGATCCCAGTTGGGACGACAACGTCTCACTGGCACCACATTGTGAGAGGGCTGTTAGACTCGGGAGACGGGCTTGTGACCATTGGAAACGTATTGATGGTTGAGATCGACGGCATGCAGATCGCTGAACCACACGCGCATCCGGCGAACAGGGATGAGGTCTGGTACCAGCTTGAAGGCATAAGCCTCATGTTCCTAGACCAAGAGATCCGGAGGCAATACCCGGGCGAGGCCGTCGCAGTCCCACCTGGGGTTCAACACTCCTCCATCAACGACAGCGACGAACTCATGCGATGGCTCTACGTCTCAGCAAGCGGCAGAGCGTAGGAATACTCTCACGCAGAGGGACTGCGGATCAGCAGCCCCATATCCCCTTCTTCTCAGCTACTCTCCACCACTGAGCCATATTCATCGCCCATCTTCATCCCTATCACCTAGAGGGAGTGCGGAACAACACTCGCGATGCAGCCTAAACGACCGATCCTCGTAAGCAGGCCAATACCCTACTCGCGCTACCCGGCAGACCCGGGAAACGATTTATCGGCGCGGCAACGCATCGGTGACGGCGGCATAAGGATGGATTCCAGAGAGAGGGTTCTGAGGGCGCTCCACCTAGAGGAGCCTGACAAGGTTCCTGTCTCGGAGCTGACGATCAACCCGCCCGTGATGGAGCAGGTGATCGGCAAGCAGACGGTTCCCGCGTACTCGGACGCATCCTCGCTCAGTGACTCCGAGCTTAGAGTTCGACGCGTGAAGCAGGAAGTGGAGGCCCGGGTGGAATGCTACAGGAAGCTCGGCATGGACATGGTCGGCAGCCCCTACGGGGTCGCAGACAGCTTCGTCTCGAAGCCCCTAGGGCCGAACCAAGTGCTAGGCGAGTGGGCTGAACTCTACGAGGCGAAGCCTCCATACTCAGGGCTCTGGTACGTTAGAGGTACCATAAACGGCCCCGCGGACTACGAGGCCTTCCAGAAGCCTGACCCTTGCGCGTCGGGCAGGCTGGAGATGATCCGAGAGACAGTTCGCCAGACAAGGGGTGAGATGGCCGTTCTAGGCCAAGCCTACCACGGCTGGAAGCAAGCCTTCCAGATGCGCGGCATCAGCGGCATCCTCACAGACCTATACTTGAGGCCTAGCTTCGCGGAGCGAATGCTCAAAGACAACAACCGGTTCTTCGTCGAAGTCATCAAGGGCATGATAGACTCCGGCGCTGACGTAGTCTCGCTTCAAGACGACTTCGCGGACGTGAAGGGACCCTGGATGCCTCCCAGCCTCTTCAGGCGCTTCCTAGCCCCCATCATCAGAAACGCGGTCGAGACCATCCATAAGGGGGGTGTCCCAGCCGTGCTCCACTGCGACGGCAACCTCTACCCAGTCCTCGACGACCTAGTCACGACGGGCATCGACGGGCTTCACGCGATAGAGCCCGCCGCAGGCATGGACATAGGGCGCGTCAAGGAGCTTCACGGGGACCGGATCTGCCTCCTCGGCAATATCGACTGCTCGATCACGCTTCCCTTAGGAACTGTCGTTGAGGTCGAGGCTGAGGTTCAAGGCTGTATCGCTAAGGCGGCTCAAGGGGGTGGCCACGTGCTTACCTCGAGCAACTCGATCCACGACTCGGTCAAGGTTGAGAACCTCCTGGCGATGATATCGGCTGCACGACGATACGGCGTCTATACCCACGGCGTCCAAGCCCAAGAGCCCCTGAGGAGTTGCGGCTAGGCCGATTCG
Source organism: uncultured Candidatus Bathyarchaeia archaeon (assembly GCA_964427455.1). Lineage (GTDB taxonomy): Archaea > Thermoproteota > CALKCG01 > B24 > JAWCPE01 > JAWCPE01. The sequence goes on from CAYRUY010000003.1 coordinate 4,424, forward strand.
GTCCGATTCGTCTATACGTGTCGCGAGGTTCCCCACGCTCTACCATCTGCTGGTGACTAGGCCATGGCGTTGGTCATTGAACGGTATTCGCCGGAGAGCCCTCCAGGTGACATCGTGGAGCTGCGTAATCGCTGCTACGCGGATAGCCCAGGCTTCTCCCCTCTCACCTTGAAGCAGTTCGAGGAGCTAAGGGCGCAGGCAGGGTTTAGGCCTGAGCTCCTGCTGACCGCCTACCTTAGCGGCAAGCCTGTTGGACTCTGCCTTGCGATTCTCCGGCAAGGGGACACAACAGGCTGGCTGGAATGGATCGGCGTCCTGCCCAGCTACAGGAGGAGACGCGTGGCTAAGGCTCTCCTAGAGCGATGCGTTGACTCGCTCCGTGTGGCTGGGGCCGGTGAGTTGTCCGTTCACTCGGTCGGGCTGGGAGACCTGAATGCGAAGAGCTTCCTTGAGAGCCAAGGCTTCAAGGTGGCCTACCATCAACTGCTCATGGTGAGAAACGTCGCAACGCCACTTCCAGACTCGCCTCTGCCATCATCTTACAGGGTCAGAACGCTCAGGCCCGGGGAGGAGGAAGCCTGGCTGAGGGTTCGGAATGAATCGTTCCGCGAGGAGCCCATAGCGCGCCATGCATGGAGCCTCGAAGACTTCAGGAGAGAGTTCGCCGAGAGCCCTTACTCTGAGAGAGGCAGGATTTTCGTCGCTGAACATTCCAGTGAGGTCGTAGGTGTGGTTGCGGCTTGGGTCTTCCCGTATCACAACGTTGAAAGAGAGATGGTCCACTGGCTTGGGGTCCTCCCTCAACACAGACGGAGGGGGCTGGGCCAAGCCTTGGTCGTCGAAGCCCTGAGGTTCTTCAAGGCAAGCGGCGCGAAGCAGGCCCGGCTGATAACGCAGTCTGCGTTGCCGAAGGCTGTGAGGCTCTACAGAAAGCTGGGCTTCGAGGTTGAGGAGGAACGAGCCGTCTACTCGAAACCCATCGCCTAGGCCGTCCCTTCATGATGGTCGCGGCCCCTACAGCATTGCTCCTGCTTCAGGCCAGAGCTTAAAGGCTCACGAAGCCAAGCTACGCCCATTGATCCCCATGAACCTCGTTGAGATCCCCGCGGAGTTCAAGCAGTGGATCTGGCTCCTAGCACCGAGACCGTGCAACTTGGTGACGACCGTTTCAACAGACGGACGGGTGAACGTAGCCACCATGTATTCATCGCAGATCATATCTTACCAGTTCACTCCCAGAAGCCCGCTCGCCTCGAACCTTGTGAGCTTCTCGGTCCATAGGTCAAGGCATACCTACGAGTGCGTGAATGAGACAGGCGAATTCGTCGTGAACACGCCGGGACTAGAAATAATCGAAGCCGTCGAGAAGGCTGGGCTGACGCGTCCCAAGGCTAGGAATGAGGCTCTAAGCCTAGGGCTCACACCTGTCGAGTCGCAGAAGGTGGAGCCGCCGAGGCTTGCAGAGTGCCTCGCGCACCTCGAGTGCAAAGTGACAGAGGTTCAGAGGCAGGGCGACTACCATCTCGTCATAGGGCGAGTCATCGCTGCTTCTGCAAGGGAGAGCGTCGTTGAGAAGGCGGCAAGGAGAACGGATGCCTCGTGGGGCCCAGCGGGGACTCTGACAGAGAACGCGGGCTACGCGAAGGAGTACGACTCTTACCTTCTCAGAGGCGAGTGGGCGGTCCAAGCCTACCTCGTCAGCCTCAGGTTCTATGACAAAGCATGCTATGACTCAGCCCTCAGGAGGCTTCTCGGCTCACAGAGCGGGCTTGATACACGTGGCGCATCGCAGCCAAGGCGTGTGAGAGGAAGTAGTACAACATAGACGACTTGAGAATCAGCATCAACGTCCTGCCTACCGACGGCGGTGGGAATCTGGCCGGTATCTTCGACAGGACGAACGCTTACATCCTCTCGCAAGCGCAGGCCCTCCCGGTCGAGGCGATGGCGCCTCCAAAGGACAAGCCCAAGCGCATCTTTTTCGCTCTTCCGGGCATGCTCGACAAGATCAAGGCCCGACAGGTCACATGCACGTATAGGCCGAACGCTAGAAACGGCCTATACGAGGTCCACACGGGGAGCCGGTTTGACGCAAAGCCTACTGGCATCATCATCGAAGTGTACCAGACTGAGGCGGTGGAGACGGCGAAGCTCAAGGACTCCGATGCGCAGTTGGCGGGGGTTGCCTCGGCCAGAGAACTTCTAGAACACCTTGACAGATGGTATGACGGAGTGCCATCAACTATCACCAGGAACTGGTTCAGGCTAGTCGAGTAGGCACGCTCGGATCGACGCTTCACAGCCAACAGACTTCCATAGGATGAACTCGTTCGGTCAAGGCTTATTACCAGACCTGCAGGAGGCATCCCGTGGAGATATTTGCCGAGCAGAGTTGTTCTCCACATCGACCTCGACGCGTTCTTCCCCTCCGTTGAGGCGAGGCAGAACCCTGACCTCAAGGGCAAGCCTGTCATCGTAGGCGCAGACCCGAAGCAGGGCAGGGGCCGAGGCGTAGTCAGCAGCGCTTCGTACGAAGCGAGAAAGTATGGGATACGGTCGGCGATGCCCGTCTCAACGGCTTGGCGGCTATGCCCGCAGGCAATCTATCTCCCGGTGAACTATCCCCTCTACGAGCAGGCATCGGCGAAGGTGATGGCGCTCCTGAAGAGCTACGCAGACAGGTTCGAGCAGGCAGGAATCGACGAAGCCTTCCTCGACGTAACCAATCGAGTCCAAGGCTTCGAGGATGCAGCTAGGCTCGCGAAGAGAATCCAGCAAGAGCTCTTGGAGAAGGAAGGCCTCACGTGTTCAGTAGGCGTAGCGCCGAACAAGCTGGTCGCGAAGATCGCATCGGACTTCCAGAAGCCCTCAGGACTGACAGTCGTCACCCCTGAGGCGGTCAGAGGTTTTCTCTACCCGCTCCCGGTCAGAAAGCTATGGGGTGTCGGGCCGAAAACGGAGAAAGCTCTCCAATCTTTGGGCATACGGACTATAGGCGACCAAGCCAGCTTCGACCCTACCGCTTTGGAGAAGGCGTTCGGTGCTTGGGGCCGTAGGCTCCGGGAGCTAGCTAGCGGCGTTGACGAGAGCCCTGTGGAGGAGCGAGGCGAGGTCAAATCGGTAAGCAGAGAGACCACGTTCCAAGAAGACACCGATGACCGTGAAGTAATCCTTGGAACCCTAGACGTGTTGGCTCGGCAGGTCCACCGCGACCTTCAAGCCTCTGGCCTCAGCTATAGAACTGTCTCCATCAAGCTTCGATACGAGGACTTTGAGACCCATACGCACGCTGAATCGTTGCCTTTCACAACAGACAAGCTGGAACCAATCCGGGAGAAGGCGAAGATTCTAGCCAGAAGGTTTCTGCGCGACAAGAGAAAGGTAAGGCTCGTAGGGGTAAGAGTGTCGGCTCTCGTCTCAGGTCATGGGCAGAAGACCTTGGCGTAGGCCAGCCTGTCCGCGTAGAGATGGAAGCTGGCGGAGGGCGTGGAGATCCCCTTCAAACCTTAAGAGGGGGCTGACGGAAACGTCCAGGAGCGGAGAGGCGTATGGTCTATAAGAAGATTGAGCTGGTAGGCGTCTCCTCAAAGGACTTCTCAGACGCGGTTCAGAACGCGGTTCACGAGGCTGCGAAGACCTTGAGAGGACTAAAATGGGTTGAGGTCGTCAACCTCCGAGCCCACGTTGAGAAGGACACGATTAGAGAGTACGAGGCGACAGTCAAACTCGCTTTCGAGGTTGAAAGGTAACCCTCTGGACGCACCTAGACCCTTCTCCCCGGGCACGACGCCTGGTCGTCCAGCTGGCCTCTGCTCCACATAGGCGCCAGATGAACGAGGACAAGGGTCAGCGGAGGGCCTGCCCTAGCTATCGAACCCTATCGACTACCTGCACTGCTACGCGTGCGTCTTGGCTCCGAGCTTCCTGTAGGCCTCGCCGAGCGTTTGCCAGACCAAGTCCGGCCGGTCTGAGGCCAGGATGCTGCCGAGCCCGCCCCTGAAGGGCCAGGCGTAGATTGAGCAAACGTTCATCTCTGCTGCCATCTCGACCGCTTTGGCAAGCTCCCATTCTCGGCCGTGGGGAACACGGAAGGCTTGAACCCATATCTGGCAACGTTTCCCATGTCGGTCTGAGAGGCTCTTGGCTCTCCAGGCTCGTTCTCTGAAGAACCTCAGGCCTTCCTCAGTGGCCATGTCGTACCAATAGGGGTCGGTTGAGAAGATGTCCATCTCCTTTATGCTGAAGACTTTCTCCCAGTCTGAAACCCCGTACCGTGGGTCTTCCCTCGGGAGAAGGCATAGGACGACCTCCTTGCCTAGGTCTGTCTGCTTGACCCGCTTGGACATCTCGCCTAGGAATCCGAGGATCATGCTCTGCCTGAACTCTAAGACCTCCGCCGTGAGGGCTCTAGGCATCTCGAAGCCATACTCTCTCTTGAACAACTCCTGACAGACAGGGCAACAGCAGCCCCACTCATCCAAGGTTGCCCCATGCGCGTAATGAGGCTCATCCCAGAAGAAGGCATCAACGTCTGTCTCTCGGCCAAGCCGCTCTATGGCTTCGAACGCATAGCTCCTGAAGGCCTCTGTGTTGAAACAGGCAACGTTGAAGACCTGCCCGTTCTTGGCTGACACCTGACGGTTTCCCGGGTTCTCCTGAAGAAAGATGCTCGGAGGCTCACCGCCGAAAGTCTTTCCCCAGCCCCATAGGTCCAAGTAGACCCTCAGTCCCATGGCCCTAGCCTCGTCGATGAGCCTCCTAACGTTCTGAAACCAGAAATCCACGTCAAACTCGGAGACGGCGAGCAGAACAGAGCTGCAGCCATGCTCCAGCATCTCTTGGAAGTCCAGAACAGCCCTATCCGGGTAGGCGACCCCGTAATAGCTTACACCTGTCTCTTCGACCAATCGGTTCCCCACCTCTAGCATGGATTCGCATTGCGTCCTGTGGTGAAAAACCTTCGGGAGCGCATCTTCAAAGCGCCGGAAAGGTTGAAGTCATGTTCAACTCTTAGCCCGCTGATGCAGGATGTGGAGCCGTGCCTCTCTCTCAGTCCTCCTCTTGAGCGCCCTCGCAATCGCAGGCGCTCTCTCGTTACAGGGCTACGCCGCTCAAGCCCAGGGCTCATGGACCTACTATGGTCACATCCCCGGAGAGGTCTGGCTGGCCTCCAATGATAACGACGCGAACAAGCCATACGTGATCAGGCCTGAGACCGTTGTGGACTACGGCCGAGTGACGGTGATAGGAGCCCATGACCAGACTCACGTCGAGGTGTACGTTCTTCCAGACAAGGCGCTGGTGAAGAGCATCAGCCTGAGCAAGTTGGAGAAGTCTTCTATCAGCCTTCCGAACGGGACCTTCTTCAAAGTCGTCTCAGACAAGCCTGCGACAGTGGTCTTGATGGGCGGCGTAGCCATGGAGCGGGGAGAAGCCTACACCACGACATTCTGGACAGGCACTAGTGGAGGCTACGTGGACCGCGAGTTCGTCTTCATAGCTCTTCAAGGAAAGAGCCTACCCACAGGCTACGTGGGCGGCTTGGTGCACAGGGTCTACGCGCTCGAAAAGAGCGACGTAACGATTCAGGATAGCAGCGGCTCAACGGTTTCGGAGTTCAAACTTCAGTCCAACGGCGTGAACTCTCACTAGTGCCCCTAGAGGTCTACAGGCTTGTCTCAACCGGGCGCGTCATGCTCCAGACCTTCTTCCTCGGCGGCTGGTATGCAGCCTGGCTCTTCGGAGGCACATGCTACTATCCGGCGGTGAAGGGCAGCTTCCAAGGCAAGGTCTTCTACGGTGGAGCCTTCGACCCGGCGTATATATGGCATACGTTCATCGCAGGCGAACTCCTCGTCCCGAGCGGGCAGGAAGCTAACGTGAAAGTCTCAGATGTTCAGAACAGGCGAGAGGCCCTGAAAGGCACAGTCCCAGCTCAGGGAGAGCTGGCCGTCTATCCTAAGGCGGCACACATCATCGTAGAGGCAGACCAGCCCGTCATCGTAATGGTAAGGAACACGGGCCTAGCCCAGGGCGGCCTTAAGGCAGGCCAGACAGCGTACCTCGACATCCCCTCCGGTGGCAACTTCTCAGGAGAAGCATACCTCTTCGCGTGCAAGGAGACCACCGTCACACTGGACGACGTGAACCTCAAGCTGGCCGCTGACGAGTACCTGCCCCTCCGCGGGGGCCTACACAAGCTGTCAGCCTCGGAGAACGTTGTCTTCCAGGTGGCTAACTGGCCCGCAGCGTCAGATATCCAGTGGACCTACGCGGGGAGAATCCCTAGCTTCATGCGGCTTTCGGACTACGGCGCCTGCATTCCCTCAGTACAGACGCTCGACCTCACCTACGAGGACTTGGAACTGAAGCCTCTGATAGGCCAGGAGCTACCGTTGACCTACATCGCAGCGGGGGCTGCGGTTGCGCTCGCAGTGATAGTTACGGCCTTCGCCTTCAGACGTAGGTCTAGGGCCTAAACGGGGCCATCGCGAGAGGGCATGAGCTAGCCATTAGCGGAGAGAGACGTCAAGGCAGCCAAACGGGCATCGATGCGCGTTCTAGACTGGGACTTTCACCGCCCTGCCCGTCTCCGCGGACTTCGCGACCGCCAAGGTCAAAGCGAGGGTTTTGACACCCTCCCGTATGGGCACCTCCGTCGGCTCGTCGGCAAGGATCGCCTGGACAAACTTTCTGTCCTCGTCCAAGTACGGGTCGTTCGTCGACTGGAACTCGGTCGATTCCTGTCCCCTCAGCACCCGCGCTCTTGAACCCTCGACCGTCAGCTGAAGGTTCTTCGCAACAAGCCTCGCTCCCACGTAGCCTCCGCTCGGCTGAGCCGCCGAAGTGTTCGTTATGACGCCCAGAGCCCTATTCTTGAAGCGGAGTAGGGCTATGCCCACATCTTCCACGGTGAAGTTGGGCTCATCCTTATGGACAAGGGTGTCCAGTCGCCCATAGACCTCTCTAACCTCGCCTGCCAGGAATCTCGCTAGGTCATAGATGTGAGTTGCCTGCTCGACGACCTGGCCGCCGCTCAGGTCTTTCCGCCTCCACCAGAAGTCGGGGCCTCCGGGGATGCCGCCCCACCAGTTTCCCTCAAAGAGCGCGATCGGGCCGCCTTCCGCTTGAAGCACAGCCTTGGCCCGTCTGACGGAGAGATACTGCCGCATATGGTAGCCGACCCAGCTCTTCACGCCTGCCAACTCGATCGATGCCTGCATGCTCTGCGCTAGCTCAAGCGTCAACGCGATCGGCTTCTCGATGAAGATGTGAACGCCCTTCTCAGCGGCGACGGTCACCTCTTCCATGTGAGCGAATGGTGGGAGACAGACCCAGACTGCGTCAAGCCTCTCCTTCTCAAGCATCTGGTGATGATCCGTGTAGGCGGCTGCCTTGTAGACGCCTGCACGCTCCTTGGTCCGCGCCTCAACAATATCGCATATCGCCGCAATCCTCGCCTGCGGGATCTTCGACAGGCGTTCCAGGTGTACGCCCGCGATCCCACCTGCGCCGATCAAGCCGACCCTTACCTCGCGCAACTTACCGCCTCAGAGAGCAGCGTCCGCTAGCGCCTTGACTTAAGAGTTTGGCGCTCGTCGTCCTCGGGTCAAGGCTTGCCGATAGGAGATCTGTGGAAAGTCAGGCGTGGGCTTAGAGGACTATCTGAAAGCTAGATCGACTCTTGTGCTCTGCGGTCACAACGGAGAACGCTCTCGATCGCCAAGGCTTAAAACGCCTTTCCGCAATATCATGCGGCGTAATAGGCCCTTTCATGCCTCGATGGAGCCAAGCGGAGTTGAGTCCAAGGATCCTTCATGTCCTAGGCCTGCTGGTTCTCTTGTCTGCGGCCGCTATGCTTTCGGGCACAGTCGACTCGTCAGGGGCGGCGCCGCTGGCGGAAGGGTATGATTACTACGGCTACGTGCCTCGGAACATCACCCAGGTCTACACGTCGGGTTACTACAGCTTCACGAACGTGACCGGTCAGGTCCGGGGCATCGTCGCGATCGTGGGCATTCACGACGGCACGAGGGTCGCGGTATACACTCTTCCCGATAAGGGCCTTGTGAAGAGCCTGACTGTGAACAGGCTAGAGAGAGCCTTCGTCTATCTCTCTAATGGGACCTTCTTCAAAGCCACTAGTGACAAGCCTCTCTCAATCGTCTTAATGGGCGGCCTCGGGATTGAGACCGGCGAGGCCATGATCAGCACATTCTTCACAAACACCGAGGGAGGCTATGTGGGAAAGGAGTTCATCTTCATGGCCATAGAGGCCAAGATGATGACCTACGCGTCTGGTGTCTGGGCCGTCCTCCCCGGATTGCCAATAAGGGTCTACGCGTTAGAAGACAGCGACATCACCGTTTCGGATGTGAACGACACGAAGGCCGCTGAGTTTCATATCGCCGCGAACAAGTTCCGCGAGTTTGAACTCACCGCGTTCGGCGTCTACAGGCTGCTCTCGACAGGCGCGGTTATGGTTCAAACCTTCTCATTCGACCGGTCATGCTTCTACCCTGCGGTGGAAGGAGGCTACGTCGGTAAGCTCTTCTATGGAAGTGCCCCCTTGAAGGAGCTGTGGGGCGCAACTTGGACGCAGGCGGGCTTCAGCTACATTGCCACATCAGCTGAGGGCGCGAAGGTCACGGTCGCAGACCTAGGATTCTGGAAGAAGGAATCTGAGGTGGATGTCGCGCCTCGGCAGAATATCTCCTTCCCGGTGAAGGTTGGCCACATGTCGGCTCAGACCGATAAGCCTATTCTACTCATGTTCAAGAGCGACGACCGCACGGGCGGCGTCGCGGTCACTGGTCTAGCAGCAGGCCAAGAGGCGTATATCGTCTCGCCGAACGGGGAAACCTACGTGTTCGCGTACAAGGAGACAGTCGTGACCCTCGACGACGCCCAGGTTAGGCTCCAGCCTGACGGCATCCTGACAGTCCCCGAAGGCCTCCACAAACTGTCCACGTCCGAGAACATCATCGTCGAGACCGCGAACTACCTGAAGGCTTCATCTGTGGCAAATTTCGGCCAATGCTTACCCTCGGCTCAGTCCCTAAGCCTCAGGAATACCGGCGTTAGAGCTAGACCCGTGATTAAAGAGGAGCTCCCTTGGGTGTACATCGCAGGCGGGGCGGCTGTCGTCGCAGTCGTGGCAGTTGCCCTCCTCATGAGGACGAGGAGAAAACGCTGACACGCATGGCAGAAGACCACTCGCGCATGCAGGTGCACGAGAAGGCTGTGTCTGGACGCTTCTCCGGACCTTAGCCATGCCTCGCCAAACCTGCTCCGAACAGAAGTTCTCGGCGTCAGATAGCGGGAAGCCTTATCTTTGGGTTTCAGGCTGCGATCGATTGCCGGTGCTGCTATGATTCCTCGGGGTCTCAGTCGCTTCCTCGCCTTCGCGTCTCTCCTCGCACTTTCCTCTGGGTTCTTGGAGGTCACAGCTCTCACTGACGTCGGCGCCCACAGCGTCTTCTACTGCTACGTGCCCACATCCGCGGTCGGAGGCGAACTCCACGTGGTAGGTCTCACCGATAACACGAAGGTGTGGATCCTTGACATCACCGAGGAAGAACCGAAGGTCGTCCAATCTGGCGTCATAGATAGGCTTGAGGACCTGGTCCTCCGAGATGTACCGTTTGAAAGATACTTTAAGGTAGTATCCAACAGACGAGCTGTGGCGCAGCTTCGCTCCGTCGAGGGCTCGGCCGGATCGGCCTTCTTCCCAGGCGTAGGTGGTAGCTTCGTCGGAAAGGAGTTCATCCTCAGGACGTTCGGAACCTCGAACTACCATATCTTCGCCGTCGATGCCTCACACGTTGCGGTTCAAGATGCCCGAGGAACCGTTCTAGAGGAGTTCGACCTAGGTGTTCAAGGCCGTCGAACGGTCACGCTGGCAGCGAATAACGTCTTCAGGCTTCTCTCCACGGGGAACATCACTGTGTCCACATGGGCTGACGATGGTTTCACCGCCGTTCCGTCCTTCACCGGCGAGTTTGTCGGCAGGACATTCTATGCGAGGACGTGGGTTGGCTTCAACGGTTGCTTCGTCGTTTTCGCTTACCAAGACGCATCAGTAAGCGTGACCAATCTGGAAGGCGGGCGCTCCTACACCGCAGCCCTGAAGAGGGGTGAGTATTGGTACGAGGAAAACGTCGGGAATGCAGACCTGATCTTTGACAGCACCGGTGATGTAGCTGTCTGGAGCGGTGACATAGAGGGTTTGATGGGCATCAAGTCGCTCGGGGACGACATCACCTTCACAGGCGGCAAGGACGCAAGGGAGTTCTGGTTCCAAGCCGTCCATAGGAAAGCCGGCCCGGCCGCCGTGATCTTCGCGTGGAAGGACACTACGGTCGAGTTGAACGGTACGGTTGAGACGATCAAGGCCGATGGACACTTGGACGTACCCGAGGGATTCTATCACCTAAGGTCCGACGAGTCAGTCGTCGTAGAGACCCTCGGCGAAGACAACTTCTTCAACAACTGGGGCACGTGCCTCATGGCAGCTTCAGAGATGGCAGCCGACACGTCTATGCTGCCCGAGCCTAATGTACAAGGCGACTCCAGCCTCCTCTTGGTAGGAGTCGGTGCCGCCGCATCCGCAGTCTCGGTCTCTGCGATCGTTCTCTGGTTCACTCGACATCGGCGGCGCTGACTCTGTTCACGCGTCCGGTCTCTCACCCTCACCTGCAGGAAGTCGAGGTGAACGGGTGCCCTCGTCGCAGCGGAGAGGCCCGGGGAAAGGGCGGCAGAAGTCATGGGCTACTCGTGTTAAGCCGTAGCTAGGTTGTTCACGTTCTCCTTGTCGATTGGCATCAGCGTAACCGCCAGCTGAGCCTGGGACCTACCGTTCTGGGCAACAAGGGCGACACGGTTTGCGGTCCAAGAAATGTTTATTGAGCCGGTTCTGAGACACTTCTTTGCGGGTTGCTCATGAGGGCTTTGGGCATCGACCCTGGAACTAGCAGCTTCGATGTCTGCTGCATCGGCGACTCGGCTGAAGAGGTTCTCTTGGGGGAACGCATCCCGACCGAGGTGGTCGCCAAGCAGCCGGAGGAGCTCTATCGAGTTGTCGTTGAGGCCAAGCCGGATATCGTGGTAGGGCCCTCGGCGATGGGGATGGCGTTCAAGCATATCTCCGAGGCCACCGAGCTGGACCTTGCCTTCGCCACTCTGGCGAAGAACACGGAGGTCGATGTCGCCATCAGGAAGTTCATACAGATGCTTAAGGCATCTGGGCTGAACGTCTACTTTGTGCCCGGCGTCATACAGCTTCCGACGGTCCCTCAGTACCGAAAGTTGAACAAGGTCGACATGGGCACCGCGGACAAGACCTGCATCGCCGCTCTTGCGATATGGGACCACGCGCGAAAGCACGGCGTCGACTATGAAGCAGCAAGCCTAGTGGTTGTCGAGCTGGGCTTCGGCTTCAACGCCGCCATAGCGGTTGAACAAGGACGGATCGTCGACGGCGTGGGCGGAACGATCTTTCCTGGGCCTGGCTACCTGACGATGGGCGCTATGGACCTCGAACTGCCTCACCTCCTCAAGGGTTTCAGTGAACTCCACTTGGCGGAGGGAGGCACCAGCTATGCAGCGTCAGGCAGAGTCGTGAGCCCAGAGCTATTCGCAGAGAGGCTCACTGGCGACCCGCGCTTTCGAGAAGCTTGGAGAGCGTTCCAAGAGGGCGTCATCAAATCAATTGTTATGGAACTTGCCTCGTTTGAGAAGGCTCCTAAGGAGATTCTGCTCTCGGGCAGGCTCTCAAGGGTCCCTGCGCTCTTCGAGAGGCTGTCGCCGGTAATCGAGCGGGTCTCGAGGCTGCCAGCACGGAGGCTCGAAGGCTTCACGGGGAAGGTGAAAGAAGCGGCGCAGGGAGCCGCGCTTCTCGCAAACGGGATCGGAGGCGGCGCCTACCAAGGTCTCGTTGACGCCATCAAGATCAAGGAGGCCCGCGGCACCGTCCTAGACTACGTTCGACTGCCCGGCTTCAATCTCCAAGCGATCATGAGGAAACGAATGGCCGACATGAGGATGTAGGTTACCGGCTTGAGACCTCTGTCCGCGCGCCCCTGTTGTCCGCCCTGACCTTAAGGACCTCAGCTTTCTCCCCGGCTCTCTCCTTGACGGCGTCTTGCAGCTTCTCAGCCTTAGCTTCGGAGTCTACGAAGCCGTACACGGTTGGGCCCCAAGAGCTCTGGCCTACTCCTTGAGCGCCGGCCCTGTGAAGAATCGGGATCAGCCACATCGAGGCGGGGTTGAAGATGCTCCGCTGAACCGGTAAGTAGATACGGCCCACTAAGACTTGGAGTTCAGTCAGGGCTTTGCCGAAGCTCTCTGAGTCCGCCTCCAGCACCGCCGGGACGAGTCGCGACACGGTGATGAAGTACGTCTTGTGGATGAGCGCCTCAGGTGGCTTCGTCGAGTGGAGTTCTCTGAAGGATTGGTCCTCCGCTTCCCCGTGAGGAGGAGTGACGACCCCCCTCGGCCTCGCGAGGACGAAACGCCACTCGGCCGGAAACTTGGCTCGGAGAATCAACGGAGGTACGAGGGGCTCTTCTCCCTCAAGGAAGGACCTAGCTCCGGCCTTAAGCCTCAATCCGCCCGTTAGAGCGAAGCCCCCGCGTTGAAACGTGTGAACGCCTCCCGTCGAGGTCCTCTTCAGGGCCTTCAGCAAGGTGATGCTGTCGGGCTTCAGCCCGTGGGCTGCCGTGACAGCCCTGCCGACCGTCAACGCGAGCTGTGTTGTCGAGCCGAAGCCTGCATGTCTCGGCGCCACTGAAAGCACCTTCACGGAGGCTCCGTCCAGGCCGAAGCCCGCTAGTGTTCTCCGCGCGTAGAGCGCAACCTCGCGTTCCTCAGTGCCCTCGACCGTCAGCTCCCTTGCGTCCTCAGCATCGACCACGGCCCTAGGCTGGTCTATAGCAGCTATGGGCGCATACCCGAACCTACCGAGACCGAACGGGTCTATGTCGCCGAGATGGAGCCTCGCCGGAGCCGAGACACGTACCTTCATGCATCAGCCCTGCCGCAGCCTCCGGGTCGACACGCCCCAAGCTTAAGGGTTGCGGGTCTTCGAGCAACCGTGGACATCAGCGGCGCAAGCACTAGAGCACTTGCATTAACGCCTCTGCCACCTTGTCACGCGTGCATACCAGTGTTCGCCCGTTGATCCTCTCGACGCCCGTCCTCTTCGCGACCCTGTCGGCTGTCTGTACATCCACGAACTCAACTTTCAACCGGACCGGTGTTTCGGGCACGTAAGGCTTCCACTGCATGCCCCTCAGCACTGCTCGCTTCGACGCCTCTCTGATGAGCGGCCTCGTCACAGACGGGTGTAGACAGCGTGCCGCGAACCTGCTCGTCGCCTCCTTCACCGCGACTCCTTCGATGTCGCCTAGGAGGCTCCTTGCCTCCTTCACAGCGGCGGCGTCCCCAGCAACCAAGCCCATAGGAACGCCGAGTTGGCCTGCGATCGCCGCCCAGAGCCCAACCTCGCCGACTAGCCGATCGTTAAGCCACATGTTCACTATGGAGGAAGACGACAATGTGTGGCTGAGAAGCCCGTCTTGCGTGCCCGCCATGGAATGCGCGCCTATGCCGAACATGAGGTTGAAGCTGCTATCCAAGCCCTCTAGCTCGGAGACCCTCCGGCCCCGAATAAGCTGAGCTTCAGGCACCAGGGTTTCTAAGTCGATGCTGAAACCGGGGCCATGTCCGTCAAGAGCGACAACGTTCTGCGCGCCAGCCTCGAGAGCTCCCTCAACTGCGGCGTTCACATCCCCTGTCAGAAACCTGATCGCGGCTTGATACTGCCTAGCTCCAGGGTTGAAATCCTCCCAGGTGCCGGCTACGCCTGTGGCGCCCTCTAGGTCCGTCATGATAAACAGCTTCATGCTCTCACCCCTCTCAAACCTCAAGGATTAATGCGGCCTCCGGATGGTTAAACCCTATGGAGCTCCAACGGTCACTTCGAACCGGGAGATACGCTTAGCTGCCCATCATCGCAGCCCTTTTCTTGCCGCAGACGCGTCTACGCACGTTGCCAAGGTCGGAGAGGATTACGTGTTGAAGGCTGCGATGATCGCGACTTGGGACTGGGGCTTGGAGGCTGTATCGGAGGGCGTCGCGCGGCTCAAGGCTGGCGAGAGTGCTCTGGACGCCGTTGAGGCTGGAATAAGGCTTGTCGAGGACGATCCTAAGGTTCTGTCGGTTGGGTTAGGCGGCCTACCGAACCTGAACGGGGAAGTGGAGCTCGACGCTGCTGTGATGGATGGGGAAAGCCTCAAAGCTGGAGCCGTAGGAGCCTTGAAAGAAATCCGGCATCCCATCTCGGTGGCGAGGAAAGTCATGGAGCTAACGCCTCACGTGCTCCTTGTAGGCGAAGGTGCGCTAAGCTTCGCCCAGACCTGTGGCTTCCGAAGGGAGCAAGCCTGGAAACCTGAGGCCCAAGAGCGTTGGCGCAAGTCACGCGCCGAGCTGGATTCGACGACCAAGCTCCATGGACAGAACGACGCCTACTTGGATAGGATCGGAGAGTTCTCAGCCAAGTTTCCCTTCCCGCGGCCTCCTGCCTCATGTGACACCGTGAGCGCCGTCGCGATCGACCGACGCGGGAAGCTTGCGGCAGGAAACTCGACGACGAGGCTCTTCATGAAGCTTCCGGGCAGGGTGGGAGATTCACCTATCATCGGCGCAGGCCTGTACGCGGACAACCGTGTTGGCGGCGCGGCTGCAACAGGCATCGGCGAGATCGCTGTTGTCTACTGCTTGTCAAAGCGCGTCTGCGACCTGATGGCCGGCGGACTGAAGCCTCATGAAGCATGCCAGACCGCGATCGATGAGACCCGACTTCCGCGAGGCTACCCTGGCGAGGTCTCAGTCATGGCACTTGGCAAGAACGGCAACCCGGGGGCTGCCACAAGCCGTCAGGAGGGCTTCGCTTACGCGTATCAGCGAGAGGATATGGCACAGCCCCTGGCCCTGCGAGCCCCGCTGCTGTAGGTCACGAAGCTCCAAGGGCAACCAAGCGACGGGTTCCCGCATAGCCTCGGCTCAGGGTTCTGAATGACTCAGGGCTTCTAGACTATGATTTCCAGCTTGAGCAATCTTGAAGCTTCTAGCCGAGCTAGGTCAGAGGGCCGGGGGGCGTCAGGCTGAGGCTCAAACCTCTTCTGTTCCGTGTCTTGAGCGTAGCCTTGATCGCAGCGGCCGTGATGGCCCAGACGATCAACGTGAACAGAGGCGGCTCTGCAGAGATAGCTACGCTCTCCGCTCTCTTGGCAGTCACCGGGCTGGGGCTCTTATGGGCCGTCTCCGTCCGATCAAGACTTGTCCAAAGCTAGCCATTATCTCTGCGGCCCGCCATTGGCCTGAAGCCGCTCCGTGAGGACGGCGACGACTGCGTACATCATACTCAGTATGATGAGGCTGGGAGCCAACGAAGAAGCCCTTAGGCTAACGGAGGCTTCGTCAAGCAAGAGCACGACCACGGGCACAAGGACGATGCTCATCGCCACGCTCAGAAGTACTCTTTCTATGTCGTTCAAACTCCCCCGCGGAAAGAGAGCTCTTGTAAAGCAGTAACCGGGCAGCCAGAAGACGAGGAGAAAGCTCCACGCCAGCTTGAGCAACGTGTTCAGCGGCTCGCTCAGACCAGGCAGCAGCGCAATTGCGGCGACGGCTAAGCCAACAGCTCCGACCGCCCAAAACCAGAGGGCTCTAGCAGAAGTCAACTGAGAAGGGCCCTCAGAACCTGCGTTCATGGCGCCTTTCACCATGCTTTACCGTGCGTTTATCAGCACCAAAGGAGCGCGCCTCAGGCCCTGATCCAGCTGAAACGTAGCGCGGACAAGCTCTGATTGAGGGCTCTTTTCTCGTGTATCGAATGCCGATATATTTCGGTAATATGCTATATGTACACGACGTTGCTCTCCGCCCAAACGCGCTAGGCCGGGAGCATATTGTGCTCGTTCATGCCACGCCCGATTCGGAGATAACGTTACCTAAGTGCTGATTTCCCGCTGTCGAAGCTCAACAGACCGCTCTGCCCGGCCTGGCCAGAAGGTTATGACTGCTGTCGGGGACTGCCAAGCAAGGCATTCTAGCCATATGCGTCTTCATGCTAGTCTCCCTACCAGCTCTCTCAGTTGCGCCCCTATCCACGATACAGGCTTCCCATGTGGTCAGCTCTGAACGCCCACCTAACAGTACTTGCACTCCTATCGAGTCAAACGTGAACGCTCGGAACCCCTTCATCTTCGACGTATGGATCACTTGGAGAGACGGAGCGCGAGAGCACGTACAGATCTCCCGAGACGGCTTCTTCGCCCTAGATGGGGTTAGAAGGAGGCTGATAGGCTTCGACCTTGGCACGACCGGAATGGCGAGGGCCTTCTGGGACGACAATGACCTGAAGGTCATCGAAAAGGAACTCGGCTACCTAGAGTCCTTAGGCGTAAGGCTCATCGCCTTAGACCTTTTCTATGTAGGGAAGGACAGGGAGCGAGCGCTCTATACGCCCGTCCTAGACATGCTGTTCGAGCATAAGATGTTCGTCTTCGCCGCGTTGATAGGGAAGGGTTTGCCGGGCTTCAGTCTGGCCGGGCCTAGGAACTCCACGATGAACTTCGCCATCAGACTGAGGGGCCACGGGGCAGACACCATGGGAGACTGGGCCCATCGGTGGCTTGACATCGTGACAAGCTACCGGAATGTAGTTGCCCTGTCTATTGAGAATGAGCTCGATGTGCCTCCGCAGGGCTTATCCTACTCAGCTGAGAACGTCGCCGAGTACCTACGATGGCTGTTCGGACTAGTCCGGTGCGAGACAAGACTGCCCTTGACCTCGAAGCTGACGGCTGAGACGAACGTCAGGCTAGATGTCAAGAAAACTGTTCTATCGCTGGTGGACTTCGCGGCTATGGACGTGTATGCATACGACTTGACGGCCCTGCATGAGAAGCTCGACCGGGCCATCGCCTTCCTCACTGTGAGTGGGCATCGTCAAACCGGATGGTGGGCTTCGGAACTCAACGGGAAAACGGAGCCAGACCCGGCGATTGTATGGAAGATGGATGCTTCGAAGCTAACGGCGGCATACATTGATTCAGCGTTCGAGCATGGTGCCAGCGTCGTTGTTCTCTTTCCCATGAATTGCGCGCGGCAACCTGATGCTGCTTTCTTTCACGCCGATGGGATGCCTAGTCCGGCCCTTGTCTCTCTGTCATCGTACATGCGGAGACTTCGCTGAGCTGCCACCTCTAGGCATGGGACTTCTCTAACCGTAGCTTGCGAGGCCCCTTCGTGTCACTCCTTGCATCACGGCACCGGGTTGGGCCGCTCGTAGAGCCTCAATTCACCATTGTCGTACACCTTGGCTGTGTCACGGAGGTCGAGTTCCTTGAGGCTTCCCGGTATCACGCCGTATCGGCTGAGAAGGAGAGTCGCAGACCTCTCAGTGTGGACAAAGCAAGTCCAAGGCACCGTGGCCAAACGGGAGCTGTTCCCTACCATGCCAGGGTCTAGTTCAGCTCTCAAGAAGACATTCGACCCATCTTGAAAGGCGTACCTCAATCGGATCAGCGTCAGGTCGCTGTCGCTGAACACTCTATGGTAGCGGAGGCTCTGTGCTCGTAGGAATTCAATAGCAGCCATCTCAGCCAGCGATGTCTGCCGTTGACTCTCCGTGTAGTTGACTGCCAGAAAGTTCAAGGGCACAAGTGCCACCGCGAGAGTAGCCAAGACAGCAACGACTTGCCTCATCCTCACTGCCGTGGGCTTTGAGACCAGGCTTCTTGTACACAAGATCGCAACCACGGGCGCCGCGACTCCCCATGCCCGGTCTCCGTAGAGGCCTCCTGTAGCAACCCAAGCGAGCACCGTGCTCACGGCTGCGCCAAGCAGAATGCTTGAGAAGAAGACCTCTTCGGCCTCCAATCGATGCGACCGCTTGGTTGCTTTGAACAAGCTCCGGGCGAGCCCAGCGAGAGATGGGGCTACGGTAATGCCGAGCAAGCCGAACGTCACGCCACGAATGACTTGAGAATAGGCTGGCTGGTAGGCGGGGCGGAACAATCCCTCGCTAAGCCTGAATTCTCCCAGTGTTACTGCGTCCCACAGCCTACGAACACTGGCGGATAGCAGCGAGGCGCTCGTGCCTAAGGCGACAGTTCGGACGGTCCACCAAGCGGCGATAGATGTCAAGAAGAGGATGACTGCAGGCCCTGTGATGGCGCTGGTCAATGGCCTACGGGTTGCACGGTTGAGGACAAGGAAGACGACGAACACAGGGAAGAGCAGGAGCGAAGTGACTGGGTGCAGCATTACAACGCTGAAGAGCAGGAGAGTGAACAGAACCCTCGTGCTCCTCTGCCGGTCAAGGCCGCGGTACATGAATGGTAAGATAAGCAAGGAGAGAAAGTAGGCGACTGTCTGGGGCGAATAGTGCTGATGGTTGAGAATCAAAGAGTTTGGCGTCAAGCTGAAGACGAGAAGACAGAGAAAAGCGTCTCTTGGGTGGAAGAAGAGGAGGAAGAGCCTCATTGATGCGGCTCCGATGAGAAGGATGAAGATAACTGCCAGAGACTTGCTTACGTCAAGGACGGGCAGGCCTGCAAGAGTGCTGAAGGCCCCATGCAAGATGAAGGAGCTAGGCCACAGTAGGTACCGGTTCAAGCCGGGCTCTACTCCAGCAGAGACCAACACGTACGTTGTCTCGGAGTGAGCGAAGGTATCCCAGTACCTAACCCCAGGTTCAGCCGCAACAAGATAACCCCAAAGGAGGCCGAAGACGATCGCTCCCCAGACCACAGTCTCGAGCGCGCCTTCATTCCGCCTCGACACGAACGGGAACACAAGGCCATAGCCCAGCGCCGCCCAGAAGAGGGGAGAGACCGCTTCATAGAGATCGAGGCCCAGCGTGTTCTCGAAGAAAACGGGTGTAGCACAGGAAGCCACCGCGAGCACGGCGAGTATGACTAGCGGGACCGCCCTGCTTACCTGAGTGGGAACTCGACCGTTGATTCCGCTTGCCATCAGCAGATCGAGCCGCCTTTCTCCACAAGAGCTGCCCGGAGGCAACTCTGTGGCTCGTGGACGGTGGATGCTCGAGAGACCGAACAAATCGTTAAGCGCGCCTAGGTGGCAACCTGACGACGGCCAAGGGAAGCAGAGAAGCGCGTCACCGCCTCGGCGTGGAATCGATACAAGAAGGTTGTGGGGTCCGCTTTGGCGCCAGGGGCCCGAGAGTCAATTCATGGCTAGTATGCTTCTTCCTTCGCATTGGGCCGGAAGGCTGAGCCCAAGGAGGTCGATTAGGGTTGGAAAGACATCTACTAGGTCTACGATCTCTCGCTCGTCGCCCCGGAGGTGTTCTCCACTCGAGTAAGCTATCAGAACACCTAGCATCTCGTCATCGTTCAGGTAGCCGTGCATCCCAAGGGTTTGCGCTTGCTCCGCCTGGAAGAAGTTAGGGCAGACCAAGAAGCCTCTATCCAACCAGAAGAGGACGTCACCATACGCGTTGTCAGGGAAATCGATGTGGAGCTGCCTCATCTCCTGACGAGACAGCACATGCCCGTTTCGCGTGTCGTCAAGCATCTCCAAGACCTCACGTCTAGCTCTAGCGGTATTGAACCAGAACCTTGCTAAAGTGGCATCTAAGAAACAGAGGTAATCGTCGCCGATACGGGAGTTCAGCTTCCTAAGGTTTCCCCATACGTCAACCACGCCCGTTACCCTCCGCATTCCGTGGTCGCTAACGACTAGAACCTTGTACCCGCCGTAGCGTTCGCGCAGAGCGTCACATAGATGCTTCAGCTCCTCATCGATCAGGCGTAACGTCTCTCCCAGTGCTGCCATGTCAGGACCATACCTGTGCCCCAATACGTCTAGGTCGCCGAGATGCACCAAGTAGGCCTCATACCGAACCTTCGCTGTCAGTGATCTTCGAGCTTGCTTGAAGAAGCTCGCGTACCGCTTCGAGCCTATGCTTCGGAACGTGTTCAGGGCGTCAAGATAGTTCACTCCGTTCCCATCGCAGACCGAGAGCAGGTTCACGAGATGGCCGAGCTCCTGCTTGAGAGGCCGCTTGTTGACGCACAGGTCAAAGCAAGGAAGTTGATCAAGAGGGATGTAAGCTGGGTCAGGCCGAACCGTTCTCGTGACCACTTTGGTCACCATTCTGATCGCTACCTTCGCCAGTGGGTTGTATGACGCCGCTCCTTTGAGGAAGCTAAAGGGCTGAACCCAGCGGAAGGGCGAGTTCTTGGGATCGTACCGGTACCAAGTGAAATGTCCGCTGGTCTCAGGGTAGGCTCCCGTCAGCATAGGCGTTCTCTGGGTGAACCCCGCGGTTGTTCTCACCCTCTTCTGGACGCCCTCTAGGCCCATTTCATGGAGCCAAGGAGTGTATTCCTTGGACACGTAGTCGTAGCGACAGCCATCGAGATAGATGAAGAGGGTTGGCGTTCTCATTGCTCTGCTACTTCCGAGAGATGCTCCATGCTTCATTCACCGCATCCCTGACCTGAACCCACTGTGCGATCGGGCTTCGCAGCCTCGACGTTCTTGTCGCATGAGGCAGTAGGCTGGCCACCAACCTTGAGGCTTCGCCCAACGCTTCCTCGTTGATCCCGTCCGGCTGAATCGCGAGCGCCAGGTCGAACAGAGCTGCGTGAACGATAGCTGAGGGAGATGCATCAGGTCGGAGGAAAGCCCGAGAGAGCCCAAACTTAGCCATTGCCAAACCATTGTACGCGAGGTGATCGAGCAATCCATAGCCGCTGCTCTTCAGGAAGGCTTGAGAGAAGCCCGCCAAGCCCTCCGCCCCGCGTCCGCTGCACCTTTCCCAACAGTACCTGATCGTGTTCAGAAGATGGGTTCTTGCGAGAAGCCAAACGTGGAGAAGGTTGTCATAGTCGGCGAACACCGGCTGAAGCTTGAAACGCGTCGCCTTCTCGAAGTCGTGCAAGAGCTCTAGAGTGAACTCGGGAAGGCTCTGGGGACTTGTCGATGCTAGTTCTCTCAGATTGAGGAGCCTCCGCCGATAGCTGTAGTGGTACATACCTCTTAGAGTGAGCAGGGCATCCCCGCACGCCAAGATTCCCTTGACAGACTCAAAGACCAGCTTCCGCTTCAACGAAACAGGGGGTTCGTCCACTAGGAAAAGAGGGTCAAACTCCCTCATCATGCCCTGCATACGGTTGAACACCAACCGGAGGCCATCGCAAGGGTCGATCTCATTCTCGGCTTGGATAGGTATGCGTCGTAGGACTCTGCCATCGCCGAAGAGCAACCTGCTTCCAAACTTCAACTCATACCAGAAGATCCGTCTTCCGGCAAATGGCAGCAAGACGTTCCAGAACATCCCGAAATCAACGTGGTCTATCCCGAAGCTCGATGCCAACTTCGCGGCCGGCAGCCACGTTTTCGCCAGACGGGGATACCGAGTTACCGCTAGGAGATCGTAGTCTCCAAGAGGCAGGACTTTGCCTGCTTCCCGGACGACACTTCCTTCACCTCTCGAGAAGCCACCCATAAAGACTAGGGCAACAGTATCTTTGACTCCCCTGAGTACTTCATCTCTCACCTGCTCGATGTGAGACGTGATCGTTCTGACGATCTGCGGATCGTCCTGCACGGTATAGGTCATGAACGTACGCTTGACCTCTCAGCATCGAGGGGGAACGACGCAATGCCGGAGACTGACGCGAGTCCCTTGCGTGGTACCTCGCCGTTCAGGTGCGTTCGGCGACTAGACGAAAGAGCGTTGCCTCGTACTTCGACGCGATGTTCGACCATGTATGTTCCCTAGCGTGAGCCCACGCGAGGCGTCCAGCTGCCTCGAAGGCATCTGGGTTCTTGACGCAGTCATCGAAGACCTGGAGGTACTCTTCTTCGGTCTGAGCGGGCCGGATGAATGAGCTGGCTTCCCTGATGATCTCGCCGAGGGGCGTAGCTGCTACAGGTCTTCCTCTTGCAAGATACTCCCAGAGCTTGTTAGGGTAGAGGAAGTGCGTGATTGCTTTCGAAGGGTCCAGTGGGATGGTGCAAACATCCATTGCGTCGATGTGGCCCGGCACCTCGGCGGCAGGCAGGTCGGTCACCTGTACCAGACGCTTGCCCAATCTGAGGTCTCGCATCCACTTGCGCAGCTTAGCGCCCAGAGCTGTGCTGTTCGGTCCCACCAACAGGAGCCTTACGTCCGCCTTCTTGGTCATCCGTTTCATCGCTCGCAGCAAGGGCTCGAAGTTGTGATAGTCTCTCACTGCGCCGACGAAGCCGACGACGAAAGACTCGGTCAAACCATATCTTTCACGGATCTCGTCTCTTCCAGATGCCTGCGACAGGAAGCTGTCATCGACGCCATTCGTGATGAGCCGCACCTTGGCACCTAGACGCGTCGCATACTCTGCCAGTGTCGTCGATGACGCAACGCACAGGTCTGCCCGGCTCAAAGTGCGCCTGAGGAGCATTTCAAGCAAAAGTCTTCCGAAGAAACGTAGGGAACTAGAACCGGGCAGATACTCTACCCCTGACAGCGGGAAATGATCTGAAAGGTCGAAGAGGCAGAGCTCCGCCGCTCTCAACCTTGCTGCGGCATATGCAGGAAGGAGGTTTGAAAGAACCATCACGTCGAAGCCCTGACCGCGAAGAATAGTGCGCAGCGATTCTCTGTGAGCTATCGAATTGGCTAGATAATATGCCGGGGGCCAACGCCCCGCACGGATACAGCCCCGCGCCTCATGGAGGACCAGACGTGTGGCTGTCTCTCTTCCCCGCCCGAGAGAGAAGCGTAGAACATGCACCTCGTTTCTACCCGCGATCCTCTCGAAGACGTGGTGCAACCGTGTTGGCGCCGAGGGCCGAAGCCAATCCGTTGTAGGCACTAGGAGGATCCTCAGGATAACCCAACCCCACAGCCTAGAAGACTCAACCGCCCTCTACGGGACCGTTTGGTACCCGGTCCCAACAGGATGGCGGACTGATCACCCTCTGTAAAGATCCTCTAGGCGGGGCAGAACGACATCTGACGTGAAGTGGTCCATCAACCTTCGCCAGCCCCTTTCTCCCATCTGGGATGCCTCGGCCGGCTCCACTAGGAGCCGCTCTATGGCCGAAGCCAAGACCAGTGGGTCATTCGGTTCCACTAGAGCGCCTGTCTCACCATCGACCATTATTTCAGGGAGGCCGCCGACCCTTGACGCGACCACAGGTTTCTTGAAGAGCATCGCTTCAAGGGCTACCGTAGGGCAAGGGTCATGATAGATGGACGGAACAACTAGGAGGGTACACTCGCTTAGCTTCTTCTCCACGGTGCTTCGAGAAGCACGGGTCAAGATATCCACGCCTGCGCGCGGCCATCCCGGCGGGTAGTCGGGATAGCCCACCAGGGTCAAGTCCAGCTGTCGGCGATGCCTCAACTGTCTGAAGGCCTCGAGAAGCACGTGCATGCCCTTGTGCGGCCTAAGGGCGCCCAGGAAGAGTACCTGTGCAATAGACTTAGCTGGCCCTTCTTCAATCCTGTAGCTTCTCGCATCGATGAAGTTCGGAATCACCACCGGCGACGCTCGTAGCCGTTTCCTAATCACCGATGCTTGGAACTCGCTGACGGCGACCAGTGAATCTAGTTGGCGCAGAAGATCGAGGGAGGCTATGCTTGAGAAGAGGAGAGCCCCAGCCTTCAATACGCCAAGCTCCTGCCGTAGGCATGTGAAGCAGCGACGGGAAAGTCTCTGCGCCTCGCACGGTTCATTTGTCTCCCTCAGTAAGGAGGACTTCGGGCAGCAGAAGAAGTAGTCGTGAATCGAGGCGATAAGCGGTATCTCCTCGAACCTGTGCTTCAGCCTTGCCAGGCTTAACGCAACCCTACCGTGGGCATGGACGGCGTCAGGCGTGAAGAGGCGGATCTCCTCTGACACCTTCTCAACTAGACGGGCGTCTGCAAACGGCGGAGCGAACGCGTTCCTGCAGAGCCCTGGCAGATACGATAGCACGCTCTTCATGCTCTTGACATCGACGCCCTGGTACCGCGCGCACCCGTTGTGGTCTGCAACGACGAGGACCCGTACCTCGTGTCCTCGGCTTGCCAGACCAGTCGACAAGGCGCCTACGTGGGCAGCGATGCCTCCTAGTGCTGGTGGGAAGGAATCGGTTAGCAGTAGCACCTTCATCTCTAGACCCTAACCCCGGCTGAGCGGAGGCTCAGGCACATAGAAGGGTTCAGCAGCTACCTGAAACCAGTCGATAGACCTCGAGCGTCTTTGAAGCAATGCTCTCCCAGGATAGTCCTACCACTTTCTCTCTAGCGTTCCGGCCGTACGCGCGGAGTCTTGCCCTGTCACGCAGCATGTAACAGATCTTCTGCGCAAGTTCCTTGTGGTCGCGGGGATCATTCAACGTCAAGCCACTCTCATAGTCGACCACCAGACCTCTAAGTCCCGGTGTCCTTGAGCATATGACGGGCATTCCACTCGCGAGCGCTTCAAGGACCACGATAGGCAGGGATTCGTAGAGGGACGGAAGAACAAAGAGATCGCATTCTTTGAACAGGTCAATGAAACGCTCGCCATAGACCCTTCCGAGGAACGAGACTTGGTTGCTTAGCCTTAGTTGCTGCGTCATCGACTCTAGCTCTGCGCGGTAGGGACCGTCACCAGCGACCAGCAGCTCTACCTTGCTGTCCCCGATGTGGTGAAGGGCGAAGAGGATGCTCTGCACGCCCTTGTACTTCTCTAGTCTCCCGACGAAGAGGAGCTTGTTGCCGCTGCTTGTCCGCGCGATCTTGAAGAAGATCTCGTCAACGCCATTGGGCACATGGACGGCTTTATCTCCGATCCGGACCCCAAGCCTGTCAAGTATCTGTACCTCATGGGGTGAGACAACTATGACCTTGGCCATTTGGCGCACAATGAACCTGCCAATCCAACTGTACCCGCTATGGGCGAGCAGCCCCACCTTGAAGTAGCCTAAGTGAGTCGTCAGGACGCATGGAATCCTGTTCCGTCTCCTAGCTAGGGCAACAGCGAGAGAGGAGAAGGATTGATACTGTAAGGTATGGATGATGTCGAAGCCCGAGGCGTCCAAGAGACGGTTCAACAGAGGCCACGAGAAGTAGTATAGCTCTCCAGGAGCGAATGCGGGGGAACGGACGATCGGGACTCCGTCGACAACCTGGCGTTCAGGAAGGCTGTGCCTTGCATCCGTTGTGAGGACCGTGACCTCAACGCCAAGCTTGGGCATGCACCTCGCTATGGACTCGGCGTAGCGCTCGACCCCGCCGACCTCTGGGGAGAACCTAGGTGTGACGAGTAGAAGCCTCAAATCAGTTGTCTAGCCTCGCCCATACAGTCGGCCTAGTAACCGAGAACCTCTCCAGCCAGCACGACGGGAGTCCGCCTTCAGAAGCTCTGCCGGGGTTCCATGTGGTAGTCGCCAGCTGGCCGCAGCAAGACCTAGGGGCTACCTTCTCGCTCCCAACCTGAGGTACAGCAGAGGACTGACTATGTCCCACCAATCTCGAAGGGGAGCTATCTTCGAGTATCCCCCTTTATGCCTGTAGGGATATCTCTTTGAAACCGGTACCTCCCGTGTTCTATATCCTAGCGTTAACACCTTGTACAAGGTGTAGAACTCTAGGGCATACCCGTCTAGCCATCTCTGCGAGATATCGATCCTTCCATCGCGGAATACCGAGGCCCTGTAGGCGCGAAAGCCGTTTGTCACGTCAGTGAGATAGCCCCCTACCGCCATTCTCCAGACGAAGGGGTAGAGTCGGGTGAAGATGGCTCGTAGGATCGGGGTCTTGGCCGCTTTTCCTCCGGGCAGAAACCTTGAGCCTTGGACGTAGTCGTAGCCTTCCTCCAAGATAGGACGTAGGATTCGAGGAACTTCCCGCGGATCATCCTTCCCATTGCCCGCCATCACCACGATGACCTCGCAGCCAGCGTTCAAAGCGTGATGGATGCCCTGTCTCAGGGCGTGTCCAATCCCTCTCCTCTGGGCATTCTCCAAGATGCAAAGGGGAACCTCGGCTTTCTGGCCCTCAGACCGGATCTCCCTGAGAAGCGCCTCTGTTGGACGGTCAACGATCACATACACTTGGTCGACGCGCACTCCCGCAAAACGGGATAGCACTCTCCCGATCTTGCCCGTTTCTCGGTAAACGGGCACCAGAGCTGCCACTCGAGGCCTCATTCGTTGTTCCCTGTCACGATGCGGCGTGTCTGCCATGTTCTGCCTGTTAGGTCTCAGACTCGAGCCTAGGAAGGGAATTGATCCCCGTGAGGTCCCGGATCGCGGGATTAGTTATTGTCCTGTGGTTCAGGAGGCGTGCGGGGTTGCCTGCTGCGACCGCGTTGTCAGGTATATCTCGTGTGACAACTGACCCGGCGCCGACCACTGCGTTCCTTCCGATCGTGACTCCGGGAAGTATGACGCTGCTCGCTCCTATCGACGCCCCTCTCCTAACGCGAGTAGGCAGGAGAAGCCATTCGCCGTTAACGGCGGGGTACTTGTCATTCGTGAAGACGACGTTAGGTCCGATGAAGACATCATCCTCTATTGTGACGCCTGTCGGGATGAAACTGAACGCCCTTATCTTGCAGTTGTCGCCGACAACGACTCCTTCCTCCATGTATACGTATGCGTCGACCTTGCACCGCTTGCCTACGCGACACTTGAAGAGGTTGACCTGATCGTGGACTCTGGTTCCAGCGCCGATCTCTGCCCCGGTGATGACTGAGTAAAGGGGCGTGCCCCGGTTGCGGGCGGGGGTCGGGCTTAAAGTAACCACTCTTTGCTCCTCTGCAGCTCTCCTTGCGGCTCCGAGTAACCTGACAACCTGAGCCCCGATCTGCCCCGAGTTCTCCAAGACTGGCTTGTCGACGTCTCTGTTCTTTCGGATCGAGTGTGTGAAGTGTCTAAGCTCGCTCGCAATGGTATTGTTCCTCTCGATCCTGATCTGGTATGCGCGCTCGCGCTCGTGAACCATCAGCGTCTGCGCGAGGCAGTCGACCTTGACTGTTCCCTGAGAGCCTACGATGTTGACCTCTCTGACTTTGGGTGGAGCAAGCCAGCTTAACTCGATCTGCGCCACTATCTCGTCGTCGAGTTCTGCGATGATGCTCGCCCAGTCGTCAAGCCTGCCTGCTCGATAGGCCTTCGTGAAACACCTGATCGCTCTAGGCCACCTCCCAAGGAGGTGGTTCAGTATGTCGAAGGGGTGAGGCCCCAGATCAGTGATGATATCGCGACCATTGATCCCGTCATCTCTGGTCGTCCACTGCAGTCTTACGTAGAAGACGTCGCCGATGAATCCCTCTTCGACCAGCCTTCTGGCCTTCCTCAGAGCATTGTTGAAACGGAAGATGTGGCCAACGCACAGGACTACTCGCTGCCTTTCTGCCCGCTCAACCAAGTCACAGGCTTCGGTCCACCTTAGTGCGAGAGGCTTCTCGACCAAGACGTGTTTGCCTTGCTCCAAGGCGTCCCTGCAGATCGAGTAATGCGTCTCATTAGGGGTACACACATGCACTGCGTCGACCTCGGGGGAGGTGAGCACGCGCGTGTAGTCCGTTTCGAGATTCCTGACAGCAACGGAGTTGCCGCACCTGCTGAGGTTTGCCTCTGACACATCACAAACGCTGTGCAGTATGACATCCGAGTCTTCACCTGCCAGCTGTGAGTATTCCTGTGCGATCTTGGTGCCCCAATACCCCACGCCGATGACCGCAACTCTAAGCCTGCCCATCGTGTTTCCTACTCCTTCAGGAAACTCTTTGAACACTCCAAGGGAGCCCTTCACACCGTGCCGCAAGGTCCCGTGAGACCTAGTGGTTTGACAGCGGTCGTGTTGCGCCCAGACTTATTCGCCCTGCAGGCCGTGGTCTTGGACGAAGCATGCCGATGAAGCCGGCGCCTGCCCTAGCCCAGCTGATAGGCCAGCCTAGCCTTGTGGAGTATGGTCTCAAGTTCCACCATTGGCGGTGATGCGGTCTGTTCGTAGGCTTCCCTTGGCATTGTATCTCACATCTAGCCAGAACCCCACAAAACGGTTGTCATACAGCAGCGTGTCGTTTGCTGAGTCGCGCGTCCAGAGTTCGAAGAACAACTCGTAACAGAAGCCTGTTGTCTCCTCGTTCCTGGTCGCGAGACTCTTGACAGTGACGATCGCGCCGTTGATCTCGATCTTGCGTAGTAGGCATTGACCCGTTGAGATATCCGCCTCAACGACTCTAACCGTGACAGGGGCCTCCCATCCCTCGTTCTCGTCAAGGGAGACATCGAACCTGCATAGCATAGGTAGGGGACTCGGCTGAGCTCTGCTTGGGTCTGGCAACGGCTCGGTCTCGTTTCTGAGCTTCACTATGAGAGAGTATTGAACCGAGTCTCCCATATGGTTTCGTATCCCAACCATGACCTCGATGGGCTCGTCGTCCAGAACGTGAGAGGAGAGCCCTTCTATCCTGTGGTTTGCCCCGAGAAGCCAGAGTTCGGTGAAACGCTCCCGGGTGTCATGGCTCGGGAAGAGCCCGTAGATCAGGTTCGAAGACAACACAAATGTTGTGGCCAACGCAAGAGCTAGAACGGGGAGTCTGTAGGATTCCGAGCGCATGGTAGTCCTCAGCTGTCTCAAGTCGGCGCGCCAGGAACGGGGTTACGGGTCACTGCACCTCGCCCCAAGAAGGACGACCAAGGGGTAGGTGTACTCACGCGGTCTACTCCCGCGGTTGTTTCCGTGATCGGCTCTTGGAGTTCCCTGACACTGCCGAAGTGAGGCTCAGCCCCTCTGTCTTTTCCAAGCACATCTTCCTCAACGTTGACTGGGCTCTCTGGAAGTTCTGCTCGGCATTGTTCAGGGCTCTCCGGTAGACCACGTACGTCATGTACTTCCTGAGGTACGCCTTGCCTTTCCCGGTGATGCCGTAGGACCTCTGACCTGTCTGAGCGATCAAGCGGGCCCTGAGAGCCTCAGCCAAGTAACGCTCCAGAAGCCTGTAGCTCAGATTCGCCCCAAACATGATATGCGT
Organism: uncultured Candidatus Bathyarchaeia archaeon; assembly: GCA_964427455.1. GTDB lineage: Archaea > Thermoproteota > CALKCG01 > B24 > JAWCPE01 > JAWCPE01. The sequence goes on from CAYRUY010000003.1 coordinate 33,463, forward strand.
CTTCCCGGAGGCGGTCTCTGAGGCCGATAGCATGGCGGCAAGTATGTCCAAGCTGTTTCGATTCTTTACCTGACGCATCACCGTACCCTCCTGATCGCCTGAGAAGACGAAGAGAAGCTTGTGAACGAGGGCAGCCTGACGGAAAGACCTTTTACCTTGATGGCCAGGCTGAGTTCGGCTCGTCTATCTGTGCAGCCAGCCTCTCCCCGCTTTCTTCCGCTGGAGCGTGTTGCGGCGAGACGCCACAATCGGAGGCCCAGCGCGCTGGGTTTCCGTTGAGGCCCTCTGTCGCAGTGTTTGTCTTATGAAGACGCCCCAACCGGGTCTCTGCGAGCCGAGATACCGTTTGCCCCTAGTTTCCAGCCCCCAGTATGTTAGGACCTGCCCGAGGGTCGGGAGCCGGTAGTCCCTTGTAGCAGCGATGACCAAGCCCTTCTCGACCAGCAGCATGACGTAGTCCTTGTCAGCGATACCTTCAGCTCTCTCTTTGTCCTCAAACCTCCTGTCCCACATCTCCTCCCACTGCCTTCTCACCTCGGAAAGAAGCCCTTGCTCGATAGCGGCCACTGTGCCACCCCTCTTTGATGGGAGCGAGCTCGAAACCAAGGGCGACACCTACCTGACCCGCAACAGTGACGCCACTCGGCACAATGAGAGACGTGAGGCGCATTTATCAAGACAGAGGAAGAGGTTTTCTGGATAGATTATGCGGGAGATCCCCTTCGAAGCCAGTTGTCAAAGCATATGCTTCAACCCTATGCTAAAACTACGTAAAACCTAAGTGGACTCCGTCACAGACGCTGACCACCGGGGCAGCACAGTCTCGCAGTTCCAGTAAGGCTAAGCCTTGAAATCACGTCGTAGGTGGAGAAATCGGTCTAGGACCGATATCATCGCAGATATCTTGTTAACGGCTCAAAGCGGCGAGGGGAAGACTCATATCATGTATAAGGCCAACCTAAGCCATAGGGTCACCGGCGACTACCTCGCACATCTCACGAGGACAGGTCTGATAGAGGTGAGGGCCGAAAGCGAGCGAGGAGCCACGTATATGACGACGCGGAAGGGGGCGCGCTTCCTCTCAAGCTTCAGGGCGATGAAGAACCTCCTTGACGAAAAGCTTATTGTTGCGTGAACCCTTTTTCGCGCATGCATCTAACCCTTCTTCTGACACCTTCATTGTGACCCGTTGTGTGGCCTAGGACCACGGGGAAGAGTTAAGCCGAGGTGTGCCTCACACTAGCCTCGGTCTACGTGGGAGGCTGCGAGCTCTTGTCTGCTAGGAGCAGGGCGCGCGCTTACTGGCGTGAGTACTACAAGGGACGCAAGGGCGGGTACATCCTCGTTCAGAACAGCTTAAGCCCAGAGGATGTAAGGAAGCCCTTCATAGGCGTGGCCAACACTTGGAGCGAGATCGTCCCCGGCCACCTGTATCTCCGTGAAGTGTCGCGGTTCGTCAAGGACGGCGTCAAAGCTGCAGGAGGCGCGTCGCTAGAGTTCAACACGATCGCGACATGCGATGGTTACGGGTACGGCTACGAGAAGCCTGACACGTGGAAGTACTGCCTCCCCATCAGGGATGTCACGGCTGACTCTATAGAGTTGGTGGCTAGACACGTTGACTTCGACGGCATGGTTCTGCTGAGCGCCTGTGACAAGAGCAACCCAGGGATGCAGATGGCGGCGGCTCGATTGAACATACCGGCGATCCTTGTGCCTGCGGGGCTAAACTTCCGCCGCTGCCCTGGAACAGGGCTTGGAACCGCAACTACGGGCCAATGTATGGCTGAGGCCCTAGGCATGGCGTTGCCGAGGACTGCGACCACGTATACGCTTACACCGGCTCATGAGGAGCTTGCCCGTGGGGCCGGGGCTATAGCCGTGGAACTCGTGAAAGCCGGGATCAAGCCGTCGGATATCATGACCCGCGCCTCCTTCGAGAACGCGATCCGAGTCCTCCTCGCGATAGGTGGCTCGGCGAACTACTGCATGCACCTCCCAGCTATTGCTCATGAGCTCGGCATAGAGATAGGCGTCGACGACTTCGACAGGCTCAGCGACGAGACGCCATACCTGAGCCACCTCTCCCCGAACGGGCCTAGGAGCCTCGATGAGCTCGACTCAAAGGGTGGGATCCTCGGCGTCATGAAAGAGCTGAGCCCTCTCCTTAACCTAGACGTGGTGACCTGCACCGGCAAGACGCTTCGAGAGAACCTAAAGGACTTCGACAAGTGGATGAGCATCCAACCCCCATACATGGAGCCCTCATTCGACACGCTTAGGCCGCTCAGCCAGCCTTTGCTCAAGACCGGCGGAATTACGGTGCTCAGAGGCAGCTTGGCGCCAGGAGGCTCGATCATCCGCACAGCCGGAGTCAGAAAGGAGAAGTACACGTACACAGGTCCGGCCCGGGTGTTCGAGAACAAGATCGAGGCTACAGAGGCCCTCTTGACGGAGGACTATGACCCGAACGATGTCATCGTCGTCAGGAATGAAGGGCCGAAAGGCGGCCCAGGTATGCCGGAGTTGTGCTCCGAAGGCGAGATGCTCGGCACAGAGGAATCGGCCACCTACCTGGTCACTGATGGACGGTACTCAGGAGGAGGCAACGCTGGGACGATCGTGGGCTTCGTCACGCCGGAGGCCTTCGACGGCGGCCCCATAGCCGTCGTGAAGAACGGCGACCTAATGCGCATAGGTATCCCCAACAAACGCCTAGACCTGCTCGTGCCTGAGGACGAGGTCAAGGCGAGGCTTGCGAAATGGAGACCGCCTGAACCCAAGTTCAAGACCGGATTCCTCGCCCGCTACATCCAAGAGGTGACGCCTGCGCTGAAAGGCGCCTACCTCCAACCTCCGCAGCATCTTACGGGCCGATGCACAACGGGTTAACGAGAGTTTCCCTCAGATACCCCGCTCTCACCCGCGTGCAAGGTCGCACTGGGGCGCGCCGGACGAGCCCTGCGACTGTTTGCCTCTTCTGACGATGTGGACAGAGGCGTCAGCCGCCCACTCGCTTGGTCAGGGGAGATATCCGCGTCCATAGCCTCAACCGTTCCTCGAAGGACAGCTGCATTAGACCGCTTGTGAAGGCCCGGGACGGGCGTAAGACAACACCGTCCTTAATGAGCAAATCATACACGTGAAAAAGCGCACATGCGACCCTACCTTGCGTTCCGGCCTAGAGCAGTGTAGATAGGCAGGCGCGAATCGCAAAGCCTTCTCCTGACAGGCTCGAGCCACGTGCGTCGCGTCTTTCCCATGGTCCCCTGGAAGGAGTCATTGGCAAAAGGAGAAAAGGCCGGCTGCTCAGATTCCCGTGGGTGTTGCGATGAGCCAAAGAGCTGCCAGGCCTGAGCTGAAGCTGGGCGACTTCTTCGAGCCCACGTACACGGTCGGCCCCGATGGACTGCCCGTCTTCAACCTTTTCTCGGACGGAAAATGGACGCCCTCCGCAACGGGCCGAACCTTCGATGCGCATACGCCGATCGACGGCAGCGTCATAGCTAGGGTTCAGTCAGCCGGAGTTGAGGACGTTGAGCGCACGGTTGATGCCGCCTACGAGGCCCGTGCCAAGATAAGGGACATGCCCGCGATTCAACGCATCGAGACATTCCAAGAGGCCGGGGAGCTTCTGCTTGAACACATGCACGACTTCGCAACGGTCCTCACCCTCGAGGCGGGAAAGCCTAGGCCTAGCGCTGAAGGCGAGGTCAGAGCGGCCGCTGACAGGATGGAGCTGACAATGCAGGAGGCGAGAAAGATCTTCGGCGAGTACCTTCCAGGCGACTGGGCTAAAGACACCTTAGGCAAGGTAGGCTTGGTAATCCGAGAACCCATCGGCGTTGTCGCCGCGATCTCGCCGTTCAACTACCCGCTCTTCATCTCAGCCGCGAAGGTGGTGCCAGCCCTCCTCTCAGGCAACGCGGTCGTCGCGAAACCGCCGAGCGACGCGCCCCTATCGCTCCTGCTCCTCGGCAGAGCCCTAGAGGCTGCAGGCATTCCGTCAGGCACGTTCAACGTGGTAACAGGCAGGGGAGGTGAGGTCGGCGACGCTCTCGTCTCAAACCCGAAGGTGGGAGGTGTCAGCTTCACCGGGAGCACGGAGGTCGGCAAACACATCGCGTCAATAGCAGGGGTACGGAAGCAACACCTGGAACTCGGCGGCAAAGGCGTAGCTATCGTGCTGGACGACGCTGACCTGAGGCTCGCCGCAGTGAAGTGTGTCCACGGCAGCCTGAGCAACGCTGGGCAGAGATGCGACGCCGGTAGCGCCATCATTATGCTCGAAGACATCGCCGAGACCTTCGTACAACTCGTCCTGCAGGAGGTCGACACTTGGAAGCTCGGAGACCCGAGGGAGCCCTCAACCACGATAGGCCCTGTCATAAACGAGCGGGCTGCGCAGAGGATCCACGCCCTGGTAGAGGAGGCTGTTCAGAAGGGCGCGAGACTCCTGCGCGGCGGCGCCTACGAGGGCTGCTACTACCAGCCAACGGTGTTGGACCACGTTCCGTTGGAGGCTAAGATCGCGTGGGAAGAGACGTTCGGCCCCGTCGTCACGCTCATCAGAGTAAAGGACGAGGACGAGGCGATCGCGATCGCTAACAAGCCACTCTACGGCCTTGACTCCTGCGTCTTCTCGACAAGCTTCTACGGGATCTGGAAGATCGCGAAACGGTTGCAGGTCGGCGGTGTGACGGTGAACGATTTCCCGAGGCACGGCGTCGGGTTCTTCCCCTTCGGTGGGTGGAAGGAGTCAGGCGTGGGCCGTGAGGGAGTCGGCTACAGCATCGAGGAGATGACGAACATCAAGACCATCGTCTTCAACCTTGAACCTGCCAAGTTGGGGAAGGTCTGGCGAGACTACCTCTAAGTTGTGAAACCAGAGGCTCACGCTATGCAGAGCATTTCACAGGTAGAGGCTTGATGGAAGCAATCCATTTCGGAACGGACGGGTGGCGTGGCATTATGGGGCGAGACTTCACCTTCGAGAGGGTGAAGTTCGTAGCCCAGGCGATAGCCGACTACCTGAACGAGCATGGTCTCGCCGAGAAGGGCGTAGTCATTGGATATGACACACGCAGGTGGTCTCGCCGCTTCGCAGAGGATGTCTCAAGCGTCATGATAGCGAACAGGATACGGGCATACATGACAGAGAGGGACAGCCCAACCCCGGCGGTCGCCTTCGAGGTCCTACGTAGGGAAGCGGGTGGTGCAGTCATGATAACGGCTTCGCATAACCCGCCTGAATGGAATGGCATCAAGTACATACCGTACTATGCTGGGCCTGCACTCCCCGATGTGACCGATGAGCTCGCAGAACGCATAGGCGCGCTTCTCACAACCAAGGCCGCCAAGCAGGCCTCGCCTAAGGAGCTCACGGAGTCGGCGCTTCTGCAGTTCACCGACCCCTTGGAGCCCTACGTCGAGTTCGCAGAGAAGGAGGTAAACCTGCAGGCGATAAGGGAAGCCCGCCTGAGCATCGTCTGCGACCCAATGCACGGCACCTCAAGAGGCTACTTAGACAGGCTACTCAGAGACGCGGGTTGCAAGGTTGAGTTGATCCATGGGGAGCCTGACCCCGCCTTCGGCGGACACCGGCCCGAGCCGGCCCCTGAATTTCTCGCCGAGCTGAGGGCGCGGGTTCAGGCGCTTGGCGCAGACCTAGGGTTTGCAACTGACGGCGACGCGGACAGGCTGGCGGTCTACGACAGCGACGGCTCCTACTTTGCGGCTAATGAGCTCTTGCCGATCCTCTTCGAACACCTGATCAAGACGGGCCGCAGAGGAGGCGTTGTAAGAAGCGTTGCCACCACGCATCTAGCCGACCGGATCGCTGAGAGCCACGGTCTGCCGGTCTACGAGGTTCCCGTAGGCTTCAAGTATGTGGGGCAATGCCTTCGCGAGAAGGATGTCGTGATAGGCGCCGAGGAGAGCGGCGGCTTCAGCTTCAAGGGCCACATCTCCGAGAAGGATGGAATACTCACCTGCCTCATGGTGGCCGAGGCCAGAGCAGAGGCGGGTAGACCGCTTCACGAACTCCTAGAAGAGCTGTTCGCAGAGTATGGAAAATGTGTTAGCGGCAGGGTTTCATCCCCGTCTCCGCCCGTCGACCTGGAGGCTTCCCTGACGCGGCTTGCCTCAAGCCCGCCAGAGACGGTTGCAGGACTGAGGGTTGTCGGCGTCAACAGATTGGACGGCACGAAGCTTCTCCTGGAGGACGGCTCATGGCTCCTGATAAGGCCGTCGGGAACTGAGCCGATAGTAAGGGTCTACGGGGAGGCAAGAGGCCAACAGCAGCTGACAGCCATCCTAGAGGCGGGGAAAGCTCTCATTACACAAGAGCTTTCGGGGAAGTTGCCGAGCCCTCCCTAGGTCCATGTTCCACCCGGAAACAGCCAAACCCACAACGAACCCGGTTAAAGGAAGACGTAAATAGTCTTCAAACCTGGTCTGAATCATGGCCAAACTGACTAAGAATGAAAAAGACTTCATAGAACGTGTAAGCCCTCTCCTCAAGAGATTCTTAGAAATGTGCAAAGAGGAAGGGATTGAACCGGGAGCGGGCTCTTACGTTCTGTCTGAGAAGAATAACATTTACCATGGAGTACCTTTTGAGGTAGCCAGATGGACCCACGGTGAGGAAAATGCAATAGGTACAATGCTGACAGAAGAGGGTGAGAACTCAAGGTTCAGAATCATCCTAGTGGTGGGTTCTCCAAGGGAAATGATCATGCCTTGTGGAATGTGCAGAGAAGCAATAAAACCATATGGAATTGGGAATACTACTATCTTGTGTGCGGACTTAGGGTTATCGAAGGTAAGGAAATTCACAATCGATGAACTTTATCCGTATCCTTATGAATATAAACGTTAAGAAGCCTCGAAAGTTCTCGTCTCAGCGATGGTGGTGGTAAGAAGACGGCTGGTCTGGATGAGGAGCCTATAGCACGGGAGAAATGGGGTCGGTGGAGATGCAGGTAGCCCGTCGAGATTAAGGGGACTCGAAGCCAAAGGTTTAAGGTCTCTACGGGGCTCAATTGGCTCCCTTGATCAAGAATGGCTTCATCCCTGCGTGCGGGCGTCATCGGCGCCACGGGCTACACGGGTGTCGCGCTGCTCGAGGTCCTGGCAAGGCACCCGAACGTGGAGTTGGCCTTCGCTACGACCCGCCAGGGACGACTAGCAGGGACAAATGTTCACGTGGAACATCCGAACCTGCTCGGCGTAACGGAGCTCAAGTTCACCTTGTACGATCCTGCGAATGAGGCTTTGACGAAGTCGAACGAGAGGCTCCTTGAAGAAGCCCGGGAGACCGATGTAGTCTTCCTATGCCTGCCCTCAGGAGCCTCATTGGGTGTAGTGAAGCAGCTTCACGGCCACCGGGCGAGGATAATCGACACGAGCGCTGACTTCAGGTTGAAGAGCCCTGAGGCCTACAAGCAATACTACGGACAGGACCATCCTTTACCAGAGCTGCTACGGGAGTTCGTGTACGGGCTTCCAGAGCTTCACCGCGACGAGCTGAAAGGGGCGAAGTACGCTGCGTGCCCCGGCTGCAACGCCACCGCGATGATCCTCGCAGCCTATCCGCTTACCAAGCTTGAAGGGTTCGAGGGCTTCAAGCTCTTCTTCGACATTATGGTGGGTTCCTCCGAGGCGGGGGCTGAGCCGACGCGCTCATCGCATCACGCTGAACGGTCAGGAGTTACGCGGCCCTACTCGGTCAAAGAGCATAGACATCTAGCTGAGGTGAGGCAGGAGTTGCGGTTGCCCGCGTCGAATGTGACGGCTACGATGTTCTCCGTCGACATGGTCCGCGGCGTCGAGTGCATCGGCCACGTTCTTCCACCGCGTTCAGTTGACGAGAGAGAGCTCTGGGAGGCTTACAGGACTGCGTACGGCAACGAGCCGTTCATCCGCATCAGGGCGAGGAAGCAGCCGGGGCCGGGAAGCCTGCCCGACGCCAAGTATGTGCGTGGGTCCAACTACTGTGATGTAGGCTTCTTCCTGGACGAAGAGCGGGGAAGCATAGGCATCCTGTCAGCCCTAGACAATATGCTCAAAGGTGATGTCGGCAACGCGGTCCAAACGATGAACCTGATGTTCGGCCTCGACGAGGTTACGCGGCTGAAGGACCTAGTGCCCAGCTATCTGCTCGCCTAGCCCCGCCATACTACCGCATGAGCGCGCAACGCGCCAGCTGGAGACCTCTCATCACGTCTGGCCATCTGCGCGAGGTACACAGAGTACCTTTCAACCAAGTGACTGGGGTAGTTGGCCTCTACTTGAGAATGCTACCACATTCTTGACAGTAGGTAGCCTCCGGGAGGTTCGGTGTCCCGCAGTGTCTGCATCGAACCTGCGGTTGCGGCAAGCCGCGCGGATACGTCCCGCTGGGCAGTCGCACCTCCTCCCAGCGGACCGGCAATCCCACTGGTGGCCCCTTGCGACAGTACGCCTTCACCTCTGGTCTCGTCAGGTAGTAGAGGATCAGTGCGTCTATGAACATCTGAGGGATCGAGAGCGGCACGTAGGCGACGCTGACCAGGATGCTGATGAGCGCGTAGGCAAAGGTGCTTGTCCAAGCCCATCCCTTGCCTGTCCAGACGCCCCAAGTCAGGCAGAGGCCTATCACTCCGATGACGCTAGCGACGCTGGCCGTGATGGTCACAGCCCCGGCTGGCATCCCGGGTGGAAGGCCGGCCGCAGGTAGAAAACCGGCTAGGAGCACGACGCCCTCAGCGAGCGAAGAGAAGCCGATGAAGGCCTGCATCAAGACGACTAGGACGATGCCTGACGGGCGGCCCAGACGGCTCAACGATGCCCTCCTCCCTGGATCGCTGCCCCGACTTACTTAAGATTGCTCCAAACAGGCCCGTGCAGAGCTCGCGACCCCATGAGCAGCGTGAGATTGGCTTGCATACAGCGCTTTTCGCGTAAGGCTTATATGACGGCCGTTATGTCTACTCACGCATAACGATGCGTTATGCCTCGAATCGTCCTAGCTGCAGAGGCCCGTGTGAAAGCCAAGCCTGTTCTACTCGCGGCGATCGTCGTAGCTTCTATCAGCGTGGGCGGGGCTTACTATCTCCAAGCGACTGTTAAGGAGAGTATCATAGTCTCAACGACGACAAGCCTCTACGAGACAGGGGTCTTGGACGTACTGAAGGAAAGGTTTGAGGCCCAGAACCGCGGCGTTAACGTCTCCTTCATCTCGCAGGGCACAGGTTTGGCGATCCAGACCGCTATGAGGGGAGATGCAGACCTGATACTTGTCCATGACCCCGCCAGAGAGCTCAAGTTTCTCCAAGACGGCTACGGCGTGAACAGGAAGGTGATCGCCTACAACTTCTTCATCATTGTAGGCCCGAGCGAAGACCCCGGGGGGATCAAAGGCCTGCCCCCTCTCGACGCCCTTCGGAAGATCGATTCGTCAGCTCAGCGGGGAGGCGTCGTCTGGGTATCGAGAGGAGACGATTCAGGAACCCATACGAAAGAGAAGCAGCTGTGGAAAGCGGCGAGGCTCAACCTCACCGACATCAGGACGGGAAGCTGGTACTTAGAGGCGGGCAGCGGCATGACTGCCACGTTGAAGCTTGCGAACGAGAAGCGCGGCTACACTCTCACGGACATGGGCACGTACCTGATGAACCTCAAGAACGGGAACATCGACCTAGTCATGTTAGTCAGCGCAGGCAAGGAGCTGCTCAACGTGTACAGCGTCATAGCCTGCAATCCGCAAAACGTGAATCTGACGAAGGTCCGGTTCGACGGCGCTATGAGATTCATCACGTTCCTCGCCTCCGACGAAGGACAGACGGTCCTCGCGGAGTTCGGAAAAGAGCAATACGGTCAAACGCTCTTCTATCCATACGTTAAGGTATTGAAGGATGGAAGCGACCCGGAGAAGGTGGGATGGATACAGGAGCTTGCCTACTTTGATGGAACCGAGTGCCCGCCTGAGTATAGGTATAAGGCAGGCGATCTCTACTGACAGGAAGGCGGGTCGAAGGCAACGTTCTCACCAGTCCTTGAATCCCTCTGGGAGGCCCTGGTTGAAGCCTTCAACCTGATAGTCTCAGGGGACCCAGAGGTAGCCTCTGTCACGTTGAGGTCCCTGCAGGTTTCAGGCTTTGCGACGCTCTTAGCCTGCCTCTGGAGCCTACCTGCCGCGACGATTCTCGGCTTGACGAACTTCCGAGGCAAGAGGCTGGCTAGGGGCTTCTTCAGCGCGTTCATAGGTGTGCCGACCGTCGCCCTCGGCCTCGTGCTGTATATGCTCTTCTCGCGAAGCGGACCCCTAGGAGTCTTCGGCCTCCTCTACACGCCTCTCGCCATCAGCCTAGGCCAGGCAGTGCTCATAACCCCTATCATAGTGACCTTCGCAGCCTCGGCCCTGGAAAGCGTTGACCCGGAGCTTCGAGACTTGGCGAGAACGTTAGGCGCCTCTGAGATGCAGACTTCCCTGGCGATCATACGCGAGGCCTCTTTCAGCGTTCTCCTCTCCGTGGTCGCTGCCTTCAACCGAGCTATCGCGGAGCTGGGAATCGCCCTGATGCTGGGCGGAAACATACGCTACGTAACGCGGGTACTCACAACCTCCATTGCTCTCGAAACAGCGAGGGGCGAGATCGCCTTCAGCCTCGCACTAGCCATAGTACTCCTAGGCATCGTGTACAGCGTAAGCCTGGCTCTCAACCTACTGAGGAAGGCTTGATGATGGCCTCGTTCCTTGAGACCCGAGAGCTCCAGATGCGCTACGGGCCTACCACCGCCCTGGCCGGCGCGAACCTGCAGATTGAGAAAGGGGAGACCTTGGCTCTGGTCGGCCCCAGTGGGTCAGGGAAGACGACCCTCCTTAGGATACTGGCGGGTCTGCAGTCGCCTACATCAGGCGAGGCCCTGGTCGAAGGGCGAAGGGAGGACGCAGCAGGGCTCAGACGGATCGCGTCTATGGTCTTCCAGAGAACCGTGATGTTCAACACGACCGTGTATGGGAACGTGTCGTTCGGGCTCCATACGAAGGGGCTCGCGAAGAGAGAGATAGAGGAGGAAGTCATGAGAGCACTGAGAAAGGTAGGGCTTCAAGGCTTTGAGAAGAGGAAGGCTCGGAAGCTCTCAGGCGGAGAGCAGCAGAGGGTCTCTCTAGCCCGAGCGCTCGCGGTTAGACCCGCCCTCCTGCTTCTCGACGAGCCTACCGCCAACCTAGACCCTGCGAATGCATCTGCCATTGAACACGTTGTTTCCAACCTAGGGGAGGAGGCAAACACTGTCGTCTTGGCAACCCACAGAATGGACCAGGCTGAGAGACTTGCCGACAGGGTTGCGGTTCTCAACGAGGGACGCCTTGTCCAGGTTGGAGACGCGAAAGAACTCTTTCGAAGGCCGTCAGGTTTCCTCGCCAGCTTCGGCCAGCTCCGGAACGTTTTCCACGGCTCTGTCGCGTTATCCAAGGAAGGGTTAGCGGTCATTACGCTAGGAGGCGGAGTTCGGATCGAGGCGGCTTCCAACAGGACGGGAAAGGTTTCGGTCTTCGTGAGGCCTGAGGATATAATCGTCTCGAAGACCCCGATCGTGTCGAGCGCGAGGAACGTTCTCAGGGGGAGGATCGTCAAGGTCGAGGATCAAGATGGCCTCGTCGCGTTAGCTGTTGATGTGGGCCAGGAACTAGCGGCGGTGGTCACAAAGCAGTCGTTCGTCGAGATGGGTTTGAACCTAGGGCTAGAGGTCTTCCTAGCCTTCAAGGCCTCTTCAGTAGAGGTCGTCTAGCTGCAGCGCCTCGCAGAGATACCACATCTCGGAGCCGTGTTTCCGAAGTTTGGTGAGCCTGCCTGATCATCTCGCGTACACGTCGGGCGGCTCGGACCTGGTCAGTCTTATAAGAGTATGGCTCGTCAGCGATGAGTGAAAAGAGCATGAGAGGATCGAGGAGAGAACTCCGCCCTGCGTTTAAGCTTTGGCTTGAGGTCGATGGGAGACCGGTGATAGGGAAGGGCGGCGCTGAGATTCTCGAAGCGATCGAGCGGGTAGGCTCGATCAGCGGCGCTGCTAGGAGCCTCGGCATGTCGTACAGGTACGTCTGGGACTACGTGTCAGAGGCGAGGAGTATCCTTCAAGAGCCGCTTGTAGACACATGGAGAGGGGGAGGCAAGGGTGGTGGGGGAGCTCGCCTCACCGAGGCGGGAAAAACCCTCGTCAAAGAGTACAGGGCCGCGGAGAGATGCGTTGACAGAGCCCTTCAAGGCCTTTAATGGGCGGGGCTAGCTACTGAGCGGCACTCCGCCTAACTCGATCGAGCTAGGCCACGTAGCCCCATGGTATAGGAAGAAGGTCCCCCAGCCTCCAGGTCGAAAGCCGACTGCAACGGTTACTACGATTGGGCGAGAGCCCGGTCGAGATCTGAGGCTATGCTGAGAATGCTCTCCTTCAGTGCTCGGTACGGTAGAACCAGCTTCGTCACTGTGCTTCTATGGAGCACCAAGCTGCTCGCCATCACAAGGAAGCTGAGTGGCAGGGCCGCAAACCAGCACGTATTGGCCACACCCTCCGCATCGCACACGCAACTCGTGGCGACGGCAGCTATGAAGTTTGACCAGAGAGAAGACCAGACCTCTCGCTTCCCCATGCGAGGTTCTGGCAGATGACGGATAGCCAGCTGCGCTGACTGCCCTTAGGGTTGAGACGCTCAGACCAGTGGTAAAGGTGGCTCTGATTCCCTCGCCCTGAAGTGAGTAGCGCTGGTCAGGGGCTTCGGGGAGCTCGTTATCATCAAGTGTGATAAGCATCGCGCACTCTTGAGTTGGAGAGTCAAGAGTGTCTTCTTCAGAACGAGGCGGAGATGAGAAAGAAAAGGGGTCTCGAGCGTGGTCTTCGTTTGCCTACGCGGGCAGGAAGAACCTTGCCATGCCCATGAGGCCGCTGATGAACATTAGGAACCAGTAGCCGACGAGGAAGCCCAGGCAGAGCGGTACGACGTAGTTGTCGCTCAGCTTCGTGCCACCGATCCTCAGCACGAGGACCTTAACGACCCACATGGCGGCCGCTGGCAGGAGCCAGACGCTGCCACCTAGTAGGTTCACCGATAGGGTCACGCCTGCAGGCTCTAGAGGCCACCAGATGAACCTCATGTTCAGGAACCCGCACACGGCCGTGATCAGGGCTCCGACTATGAGGTACTCTATGATGGGGTCTGGGCTAGGCGAGCCGTAAAGAGTCCCGACCGTGGGGAAGGCCCAGATCCACCAGGCGTCGTACATGCCCATCGGCGTCCTAGCGGTGCCGAACGTGTAGTCGAACCAGAGGCCCACCGGGAAGCCTATGACCGCGGAGATTATCGCCGCTATGAGGATGACTTTTGTGAGGTCCATCGGGTGAGTCTTAGTCTCGAACCCAACCTTGTAGCACAGAGGCATCGCGAAGGCCATGCCGAACTGGGTGTTCGCCTCACTCATGAGCTGGCTGGTGAACCTATTCGTCATCATCATCGTGGAAACGTATTCGTAGTTCACAGTCTGCAGTGTGACGTTCGGCCCATAATACCAGCGGAAGACCATAGGGAACTCCGGCCAGTTGTCGATCGCCATCCATGCTGTGCCGACCGGGCCACAATAGCCTAAGATCCTGATGCTTGAAAGGTAGGTGTAAAGCATGACAATCATTATGAGTATTGCAGACGTAATGGACGAACCTGCAGCGCCCAGCATCGCGATAAGGATTATCGTGGAGACCGCTATGACTATCCATGCGACGGGGTTCGGTAGAGCTCTCTTCGAGTCTTCAGGCGTCCTCTTCAACCTGATCGTGGAAACGAACCACCTTATGTTCAGCGCAAACCAGATCACGATGAGGCCGATGAACATCCCGACCTGTATCGTGGCCCATTTGAACGGCGGTCCAGACATCGCGCCGACTCCCCTTACCCCCGCGGGGAAGTAGCCCAGCCAGTAGGCCACCTGGCTTGGCAGCTTGATACCGAAGACGTCGAAGAACCAGATCGAGAACAACGTCTTCACTGGAAACAGGTAGAACAACGCAAAGTGCATCGGGTTCAAAGACATCGCCCACCAGACCGGGATGAGGTTGTTGATAGGCGAGATCGTGTCCAGGATCAAGACCCCGAAGTACCAGTTAATGAAAGGCGGCGAAGCGAAGCCGTAAGGATCAGGAATCCACGGGAAGAGGTAGTGTAGGCCTATTGGGAATATCACCAGTAGGCCGAGGACCCAACCGAGCAAGAACAGCTTCAGCTTCGTCCGCAGCACTGTCTTGTCGGCGTCTGGTGGAGGGCTTATGTAGTTTATCTGCTCTGTCCCGGTCGCTGCGAAGGCGAATGGCAGCCTCTCGACCTCTATCCACCTTTCGTGCAAGAGGGCCATCCATCCTACCCAGAAGAATGTCCAGACGATGGCGTAGGTGATCCAGAAGCCCAGCCACGGCGTCCACTCAGCCCATGGTACTGGTGCGCCACCCGTCGTGATCTGTCGGACCAGCTCCACGTCCTTAGGCCCGAAGACCCAGGAGACGTAGTCCGTGTACGGTGGGAAAGTCACTAGGTGCGTCATGGCAGAGTTGTGAAGCTCACCATATGGGACCATGCTCCAAGAGAAGGCTAGGGACATGCTCGCGGCGGTGTACAACACTGCCAGCTTCTGCGGGGACATGTATCTCCTGAGTGACGGCGAGCCCGACACTAGGAGAAGGATGAGGAAGAGGACGACGATGGGTCCCGTGGCGGTGCCGAAAAGGGTCGACCAAGTCCAAGTTGGCGCGAAGGGAGCTGCCAACACGCCTACCGTTGACATAAGAGCTGAGAAGATTATGATGAAAACCCACATCCGTGACGTCATTACGCTCTTCGTTTCAACATCGCTCATCGTTGAGACACCTCTTTGTTGCTCTCTCGCATTGTGACAGCTAGAGAGCCGAAAGGCTAGTAAGCCCTCCCACATGCTTTATAAGACTTTCGGTCGAAGTTCGGCCGACTTTCAGAGGAACATTAGACTCTACGGTATAAGCGTGCATGCGTGTGTACGTGTGCGTATGCGCGTGTCCCGGTCAAGAGGGAGATTGAGGTGAAGAGAGTCACCCATCGACAGCCGATGAGGTGTAGCCACTTGAAGCCCTCAAGCGCCCCCTTAAGTATGGGGATGCCTTCTATGGCCTTCCAGCCGCTCGGGAAGTAGCCTACACTCTCCTCCTCATGTGGGGAGGGTTCTCCAAGCGGTTAGCGACAATAGCGAGGCGCCCTAGCTTCTTACACCCGTGAAGAAGTAAAGCCACTCCATCGGTTCATCAGTGTGGTTGATGGACGAATGATTCACGCCGGCAGGGATGAACGCGGCGTCCCCTTCACGTTGCCACCGGATGCTTTGCCCTAGGAAGAGCAGGCTTGTGCCCCTCAGCTGATACCAGACCTCGTCCGCGTCCGCAAACCCCGGATGCGGCTCTGCGATGCTCATTGGAGGAATGGTTATGTGCCCTATGCCTCCACGGATGCTCACCAGCCCGTCCTGGGTTCCAAGCAGCGTTCGCCCGAGGTGCGCCCAGTGCCAGGGACCGCCCATAGTAACCTCATGGTAGTTTCTCACGACCAAGCCCTTGGGCTCTCCCACAGCTTCTCGGGGCACCTCGTCCACGATCCTCAGAAGCTCGAGCGGTCTCTCGACGCCACATATCACCGAATGCCTTAACCCAGCAGGGATAAGCACTGCTGAGCCCTCCCTGATGGTCGTATCCTGGCCGTCGCATGTGATGATGCCAGTTCCTCTGCAGACGTAGAGCACCTCTTGTTCATCTCGATGTGTCGTCGGTTCGGGCGTGGTGCCGACATCGATCCAGCCTCTTGAGAAGCTCTTGAGGACGCTGAGGACTGCGCCTGGTCCAGCTGGCCCTCGCAGCTCAATCCTCGTGAAGATAGTCCTCTCGACAATGTTCCCATGGCTAAGGGCGACGGGACAGTCTCGCCAATTCCTCACAGTCATGTCTTGCAGACCTCGACGGAGGAGCTATCCCGCCCCACGGGGATGTATATATCCCTACCGGCTGGCGCTCACGCGTCGAGATCGCGAGACCACTGTCTGTCAGCTGACCAACGAAGAGAGGTACCGTCGAGGTTTTGTGGTAGCGAGCATCGCAGGCTTGTTAGGCCGTCTAGAGACGCTTCCGGCGCCGCTCGTTAGGGCTCCAGTCCTGCCATCAACTGAGCGAATGCTTCAGTCATTCCTTCACTGGAAGTCCTCGTTGCCGAGACTCCCTTGTAGGCGCTCTGCATGTCTGCCTGGAGAGACCACGAACCCGGCTTCGCCCGCGCTCTTCTGTAGCTCTCCTCTCCACGATCAACGACTCGCAGCTGGTTTCAAAAGCCTTAAGTTAGTTCCGCACTTCGTCTAGGAATCCGGTGTCGAGATGCTACCGGGCCGTGACCATTCGCGTTGCTTTCTGTCGTTGTTTGTGCTCAGCTCGCTAGGCTTGACTGCTCTGCAGCCGTTCGCCTTCTGTGGGCTTAAGGGTATGCTTGTCCATGGCGCTGACGACGCGCAGATCTATTACGGCTTCGTCCCACCCGGAATCTTCTGGTACAAACTAGGACAGAAGGGCTGGTTCAACCCAGAGGAAGCGACCTTGGTCAACGAGACGATCACCCGCGAGGCCTTCCTCGCCGTGGCTGGGAACCATGACAGCACGAGCGTGAAGCTGTATGAGCTTCCCAGCGGTAGGCTCCTGGCGGATACGAGGTTGGACAAGCTGGGGAAGGCTGTCTTCGCGTTGCCTAACGGTTCCTTCTTCAAGCTCGTGTCCTCCGCGCCAGTAACGGCGGTTCTGATGGGAGGCGTCGGGGTTGAGCGAGGCCTGTTCGGCCAGCCGCGCCATGTGGAGGGGACGAGCACCTTCTATGCGGATGTGGACGGCCGCTACGCGGGGAAGGAGTTCATCTTCATCCCCGTGCACGCGAAGTCGCTTGGTTTCTACTCCGACCTACCGGTCCGCGTCTTAGCCCTAGAGGACAGCGAGGTGACTGTTTCGGACGCGAACGGCTCGACGGTCGCCAGCTTCAGGCTTCTAGCTAACGAGGAGAGGGGCCTCGCGCTCATATCCACCGCGGTCTACAGGCTTGTCTCCACCGGCCGAGTGATGGTACAAGGCTTCGCTGCGCCGCGGTCGCTCTACTACCCCGCCGTAGAGGGAGGCTTCGTCGGCAAGATCTTCTACGGGATAATCTCCTCCGCCGGCACCACGGTATACCAGTTCCTCCAAGCCTCCCTCATAGTAACAGCCGTCGAAGACTCGAAGATAACTCTGTATGACGCGAAGTACGGCAAGAAAACTCTCGACACGAACGTGCAGGCAGGTCAGATCTTAGAGATCGACGCTGGTAGCCCCGACCTCAAGACGAACCAAATGGTCTTGAGAAGCGACCGGCCTGTGATGGTGATGCTCCAGACCCGCACGGGAGGCAAGTCAGGCGAAACTTGGCCGTACTCAGCAGGCGGGATAGGACTTGCAGGGCTTAAGGCAGGTCAGACCGCCTACGTGAACGTGCCGAAGGGCTGGACCTACGCCTTCGCCGCACAAGAGACCGTCCTAAGCGTCGACGACGTCACCGTGAGGCTCCCAGCGGACGGATACTTCCCCATCCCAACAGGGACGCATAAGCTCTCGGCGGACGCGAACATCATCCTTGAGTCCATAGACCTCGAGGAGAAGGAGGGCCTTCCCACCTTCGCCACCTCCCTCCCCTCTGCTCAGTCCTTGGCGCTCACAAACGAGAACCTGAGGCTGAAACCCGTGGTGAGCGAGGAACTCCCATGGACGTACATCGGAGTCGGCGTCCTCGTAGCCGCCGTGGTCGCCGTGTGGCAGTTATCGAGGCGGAAGACGGCGCACACGCTCGTTGAACAGCTGTAGACATGCCCAAGGTCGCTAGCTTCCGAAAGCCCCCAAGGTTGGGTTAACTCTTCGAAGAGGGTTCTGTAGGAGGCTCTCACTGGCAGAGACAGGCCTTCGAGGATATATATGCTTGTTAGGGCGTCTAGATGCGCCTTCAGCGCGGCGCCTTAGGGCTCTAGTCCCCCGCTGGATTGAGCGATGGCTTCAGCTGTTTCCTCCCTGGGAGCCCTCGCCGCAAGTATCGTCCTCAGTCTCCCCGCCTCCGCCCCGAGAGCCTCAAGCGTATCCAGCAGTGGAGCAAGTGGCGGAGGGCATCCAGGGATGAAGGTGCCCTCAAGCCTGTTGTAGAAGGTCGGGGCGGCGCAGCTTCCACACAGCAGGACCTTCGTCGCCGCTTTAAGCGGTCTGGCTTCTGGCCCCATTTGGATACGAAGGCCCTCTTTCATGCCCTCATCATTTGTGCCATACACCAATAGCGCGATTCTTCCGTAGCAGCCAGTGCAGGATCCGCAGTCGACAAGATGGATGTGCTTGTTCCGGAGATTGTCGAACTCCACCGCCGTAGTCGTGCTCCTCCTGTAGGCTTCGCTCAGAGGTAGGCCTATCGTCTCTATGCGGTCCTCCATCGCGGTGCCGAGGCCCTTCTCCTCGGCCCATGAGAGGTACCGAACGGTTCTGGGCTGAACGCCGATGGCCTTCGCCGAGGTCACGTCTACAGCGACGGGGTCGAGCCCCGCCAAGGTTAGGTCGAGGCGATGCGTCTCCGGGAATTCTTTCCTGGGGCCCCAGTGAAGAGTCGAGTAGGTCCCGTCAACGATGGTCAGGTCAGGCTTCCTGATGTTGTTCAGGTCTACGATCGCCTCTTCAACCCTGTCTAGCATGTGGTACCACACCTTATCCTTGCGCGGGATAGCACCATAGATGTTCTTGAGAGAAACAGTGACGCCGAACGGATGAGTCTTCAACGTGGGGAGGCTGACGTAGACGTCGCAGTCGAGCACGGCCTTTGCGAGTCGGGCCTTCTTGAAGAACAGGGGGTTGGGCACATCGACCTCTGGAAACGGTTCGTCGTTGAAGTTGACCACCTTCGCTCCGAGCGGCTCGATCAACTCGCGGATTCGGTCGTAGAGCCGAGCTCGGCGCCCAGTGTAGACCTCGCCTTCGCCGACCAACACATCACTTGCACCGGCAGCGAAGCAGAGTTCGACAACCGTTCTGATCGCCCTTGGGTCCGCGGTCTCCCCGGTCTCAGCAGAGGCGCCATCAACAAGGTTGGGCTTCACGAGAACCTTGTCGCCCTTACGTACCACGTTCCCCATTCCGCCGATGAGCTTCACTGCCTGAACGATTCTCTCCTTCAGGTCTTCTGCCCTGACGATGGAAACTGTCGCAGCGCTCAAGGCCATCGGCTGTGTCTCCCACATCCCCTCTTAATTAGAGTTGCGCGGAGTGTATTGTCTTCGGCGTGAAAGAACAACGACACAGCGATCTGAAGGCTTTTAAGCGTAAACAGGACGTCGATAACATCTCTGAGGGTTCTACGTGACACCCCGTGAACGAATGCTGGCAGCTCTTCGTGGCGAACCGGCTGACAAGATCGTCTGGCAGCCTCGATTGCACCACTGGTATGAGGTGAACAGGAAGCGGGGAACACTGCCCCCAAGGTATCAAGGGTGGGATATCCTCGATATCTACGACGACTTGATGGCCACCCCGCGCTCATACCACTATTTCGGCGACGCGGTCAAATCGATCGAGAGCGACGATGTAGAGGTCTGGACAAGGAGGACTACGGATACACTCGCAGTTCGATACGTGACGCCCGTAGGTGAGCTACATGAGTGGAGTCGCATCACCGAGTGGGGGACCTCCAGCATGCACAGGGAGTACCCCGTGAAAGATGTCAAGGACTTCAAGGTGCTCACCTACATCCTGCAGAATCAACGTTTCGAGTTTGACCCGAGCCTGTACGAGTACGCGCGGAAGAGGATCGGGGACAGAGCCCCGTCGATCGCGGGTATCCCACATGTTCCGGTCATGAGGCTCTTCATCTGGTATATGGGCTACGAGCGGGGCATCATCGCTCTATGGAAGCACCCAAAGGAGGTCCAAGAGCTGCTTCAAGTCATGGAGGAGAACGATGACAAAAGGCTGGTAGCCCTGAAGGCGTCGCCCATCGAGGTCATCAACTTCGGCGACAATATCCATCACGACCTTTCGACGCCTCCCATCTTCAGGAAGTACATCCTCCCCTACTATCAAAGAAGGACGCAGGAGCTCCATGACGCTGGGAAGCTCTGCACGTCTCACTGGGATGGCCGCGTCAAGAAACTGCTGCCCTTCATGAAGGAGACAGGCTTGGACGCGATCGAGTGCCTGACCACCCAGCCGCAGGGAGATGTGACCTTTGAAGAACTGCGCGAAGCCATGAAGACAGTCACCCTGATGGACGGGATGCCCGCCACATACTTCCTGCCCGCCACAAGCGCCACGGAGGTCGCGGCATGTGCCAGGAAAGCCCTAGAACTCTTCAGCCCTCGCCTTGTGCTCGGCGTCGGCGACATGGTACCGCCAGACGGCGACGTAGAGAAGGTTCGACTCGTGTCGAAGATCGTTGATGACTTCAAGCCCTAGCACTTATGCCTACGGGATTCCCTCGCTCACGCTCTTGAGAGAGCCCAGAGGAAACATCGGGCCTCCTGATCAGGAGCAGGCTCGGGTCTAGACGTCCACCTGCAGGTCGAGTAGTCTGTAGGTTCGGTAAATCGCTCTAGCCCTCATGCGTGACGGTTCTCAAAGCCTTGGCACCTAACCTGTGCCAGGCGGGCTACAGCCTTCTAACCCCGCATTGCGGGCAGTAGACTGCCTCAGTTGGTAGCTGGGCGCCGCAGTGCGGACATCGGCTTACGGCTGCGAAGGGAGGTGGAGGCACGGCGCGTTCACGCCGTTCCCTTAAGGAGCCCCCAGCTATGCCTCCGAGTGCAGCGAAGAACAGAGCTGGCAAGAGCGTGGCAGCAACCAACTCTGCCAGTTCGAGAGTGGTGGGGTTCTTCGGTATGAGAGGCAGGTCGTAGATGCCAGACGTGATGATCGCCATGAGGCCCGTGACCGCTAAGGCGCCTCCCATCAGAGCGCCTGCGAGGGCTGCGGACGCTCCTCTTCTAGCCCCGGGGCCCGCCACGTAACCACCCGCGAGGCCTGCGAGGAACAACGCGGCAACACTTGCAATCGGGTTGATCCAGCCAAAGGCTAGGCTGAATATCAGGACGAGCAGGAAGGTGACGACTACACCTACGGCGAGGCTTCTGCCCCGTCGCTCTCTGAACAACCGTATAGGCGAAGGCATCTTCAGCCTCGACTCCGTTCGAGCGGTCGAGATATAAGAGTTGCTTGAGTGCAACCTAGCGAGTGACCCTTCCCCTACGCAAAGCTGAACTGCATGCTGTCGCCGATGAAGGACTCCTGTAGGACGTTATCGAAGGATACCGCTCCTACCCCAGCAGGTTCAGATTCTTAACCGTCTCTGTTATAAGTTGTGTTTGTCTCTCATCGAATCCCTTCTCTTTTAGCAACGAGCTCAACTTGTCCAAGTCATCGTTCTCATTAATTCCTTCGTCGACAAATCTGACAACCCGTCTTGCGTCGTGGTATCCGATAGAGCCCACAAGCTCCTTATAGAGTGCCCTCTTGCTCAAGGTTCCCAGCTTCATCCAGATCCCTCAACGTAGACTTCCTTGGCAATCTTTTGCTCCATCTTCCCTAAGCAGAGAAGGATGCCGTGTATTATTGCTTCGGGCTTCGGGGGACATCCTGGGACGCAAACGTCAACTGGAAGGACTCTATCAACTCCACCCATTGTGGCAAAACTGTCATGCCATATTCCTCCTCCACAGGCGCACGAGCCAATCGCTATGACTATCTTCGGATTTGGGGCGGCTCCATACACTGTGAGGAGAGGCTTGAGGGACTGCCTTGTCACAGGGCCTGTTACCAGAAAGACGTCAGCCTGCCTAGGGGAAGCAACGCGCCTGATCCCAAACCTTTCAACGTCGAAGTACGGTGTGAACACGTCGATGATCTCTATGTCACATCCATTACATCCACCAGTATTAACATGAAAAACCCAAACACTTTTCCCGATTTTCCTTACCTTCTCGTCAAGTTCATCCATACTTCAGGCCTCCCTTATGCGTTTCAGCTAGTCTCTCACTCCACCTCTTCCTTCTGCATTCCAGACAAAGCAAGATCATCTTTCTGAGCTCCTCCTCATAATCAGTTAGTGCCTCATCGTATGCTGATAGAACGTCCTTCAAGCACTTTTCAGTAGCATGATATGCTCCACAGCTTTCACACTTGGCAAGCTTGTATTCAGCCACCGTGTCGAGGCGCACGGTGCCTAGTGAAGCGAGCTCGAAAACGTCAGTCAACGTTATAGCGCCTACTGGACAAGCCTCTTCACATCTGCCGCAAAATATGCATCTACCGTAGAACAACCTTATCGTCCTAACGTTATTGTTGTCCTCCATCGTTAATGCGTTCGGTGGACAAGTACTGACGCAGCCCCCACAACCTACGCAGGCTTCGAAGTCGATTTCAGGCTTCCCCCTTATGCCTTCAGGAACAGGCGTTTTCTCCTTTGGGTATCTGAAGGTTACACGCCCTCGAGTTATCGCGACCTTAAGCAACCTTAAGAGACCGCTCACTTTCCAGCCGCCTTGTTCAGAAGAGCTTCGCTCAAGACAGTCGCTTCCTTTCCGCTATTGGTATCGACTACCGTGAACCTTTCCATGCAGGAAATGCAGGGGTCAACGCTTCCTATAATTATCGGGGCATCGGCCAGCGTGTGTCCCCTTAACATGGTGTGGGCTACTTGGAGGTTCGCGTAGGTAGGCGCTCTAACACGCCACCTGTACACAGTGTTCTCTTTTCCGGTCATTAGGAAGTGAACGTTAGTTCCTCTTGGGGCCTCAGTAAGCCCTATGGAGATTTTCTCTGGAGGTATGTAGTCTATGTACGCATGGACAGGGCCGTTTGGCATGGAGTTCAAGGCTTGTTCTATGATGCTCAACGCCTCTAGCACCTCCTCTGCTCTCACAACCGTTCTAGCAAAGACGTCGCCTTCAGACATGACGGGGACCCTGAAATTGAAATGTTCGTAAGCCTCGTAAGGATAGTCTTTTCTAGCGTCCATGGATATTCCGCAGCCCCGGGCTACGGGACCAACCACCGAATACTTCCTAGCATCTTCCTTCGAAAGGTAACCTACACCTTTGAGTCTTCTGATGAAAGTTCCCAGGTTCAAAGCGGCTTCAAGCAATTCCTTGTATCCCTTAGTGACTTCCGAGATCAATCTAAGCGACTCCTTTCTCTTACGTTCGCTTACATCTCTTCTGACCCCGCCAAGAGCGATCATACCGTAAGTTTTTCTGTTGCCCGTTAGCAGTTCGGCTAGGAGCATGATCTTCTCTCTAACCCTCCAGAACTGCATAAACCCAGAGTCGAACCCAACCAAGTGAGACGCCACTCCGAGCCATAGAAGATGGCTATGTATCCTCTCGATCTCTAACAGAATGGTTCTGATCCACTTTGCTCTATCAGGGATGTTTGCTTCAGCCGCCTTTTCCAAGGCCTGAACGAAGCATTCGGAGTGAGTGAATCCGCATATGCCGCAGATCCTCTCCGCGATGAATGGTATCTTCCCATAGTTCAGCTTTGCTTCAGCGATCTTTTCCACTCCCCTGTAGTTGAAACCGCCTCTAAAGTCTGCATCTACTATCCTCTCGCCATCCACAAAGATTCTGAAGTGCATCGGCTCCTCCATCGCGAAGTGATAAGGCCCGTAGGGAATAATGCTGACCCTCTTCTCTGGAACCTTAAACGGATAGCCCTCCTTCTCCGTAGAAGGTGGACGCTGATCATATCGGTAATCTCTCCTCAGGGGGTAGCTTTGTTCTGGCCAATCGTCTGGAAGGAGAAGTTTCAGAGGGCGAGGGTGGCCGACAGGAGTTAACCCCAGAAAGTCTTTCACTTCCCTTTCATACCAGTCCGCGCACGGCACGTACGGCGTCGCGGATGGGAAGTCTTCATCACCTCTCGGTATCTTCGTCCTGAATACTGCAAGGATGCCTTTCTCACGCCATCCCAGGACATAGTCAAGCACAAAGCAGTTGGAAAGATCCCTGGTGTCTGTTCCAGCCATCGTCATAAAGTGCCCGCCAAGCTTGTTATATGCATGGTCTAAGATGTCTGGTAAGTCTTTTTTCCTGACCTCGAACATATGGATGTTTCCTCGTACTCTCATGTATTCTATCGTTTTATCACCAAACTTCGCCCTCAGCTCTTCAATTGCGCGTGAGCCGCTCATCTTATCCACCCCGCACTAGTCGCGAAAAGTGAGACAATCAACGTGGCTGACGAAATGACCAAAACATACCCGGCGAACTTTGCCGCCTCTAATAACCTAAACCTCGTACTTAGAGACTCAGCTAGCGATATAACAACAGTGCATAGCAGTACGCTCAGAGCGTACAGAAGGACGGAGGCAAGTGAGAACTCTCCCGGTGTAACCCTCAGCGGGATAAGCGCGCCGATGAAGAACTTTGCCATAGAGAAAAGAGCGAGGGCTCGCACAAGCTGGCCGAATCTGATGAAAGCAAGAAGCTTTCCACTGAATTCCGTCAGAGGGCCTCCGGTTAATTCGGATTCCGCCTCGGGTATGTCGAACGGCACCCTCCCACTCTCGGCTATAAGGCAAAGGAAGTATGCTATCATGGCTGCAGCGAGCCAAACACTGAGATAGCGACCTTCCATGTTTTTTGTGATGTCGCCAAAGAACAGGGACCTCCCCAAAATGGCTAAGTTGGCTAGCGACACTATTATTGACGGTTCAATCAGGGTGGCAAGGATCACTTCTCTAGAGCCGCCCACGATCCCATAGGGATTTCCGCTTACGCTTCCGGCGATTGCCAGTAGAAAAGCTGACAGAACAGCCAAGTGAATGAACACTACGATCCCCCCTTCTGTCAGCGGGTCGATCGTTATCGTCGGTACTACCGCAAACATAGACAAAGACACAGTAAACGAGACTGCTGGAACCACTAATGCTAGGAAACTGCCTGTCTCGGGCACCACCGTTTCCTTTCGGAAGAGCTTCGACAGATCGTACCACGTTTGCAATACTGGTGGTCCCATCCTATTCTGCAACCTCGCCGTAAGCTTTCTCCTCACACCATCAAGTGTCGGCGCGACCGATATCGCCAGAAGCAGATTAAGAACCAAGATCGGCCAGTTCACCGCAGCTTCACCTTACAAAGTACGCTGCGAATATGAGGATGACTAGGAGTATTATGGGGTGAAGCTTCCCGACAACCCTAGAGAACGCTTGATCAGGCACTCTGATACCGTACAGGGGCTTGAAGATTTCCTTCCATAACGTGAATACCTCCCCCCTCTGTTTAGAAAGCTCCTCGGTGCTTGTATAGCCCGTAGACCAGAGCTCCGTCTTCACTACTTTGATGCATTTTGCCACGATGATTGATAGTACGCCACCCACCGACATGATTACAAGCAACACATTCTCAACTCCTAGAGCTGGGGCACGCCCCACGATGTTCATCAGCGACAACAGGTTTGAGGAAAAGGCCGCAAGGACTGCCACCGAGAAGTTCGAAGCTAAAAGCACAGTCACCACCAACTCTTGAACTCTACTGGACGGTATATCGATCTTTGGTAAACCTTCATAAACGAGTGTGTAGAAACGGAAGAATACAGCGAGCGATCCAGCGCTCACAAACAAGGCTACGCAACCCGCCAGAAGAAAACCTACGTCCACGTGCAATGCGGCGTACATCAGGGCCTCAGCCCCAACACTTAGCAACGCGAAAAGGATGATGTACGTCGTGAAAGTGTATGCACCCTCTAGTTTCAGCTTGCTCGACAGCCCGCCAAACTCTAGTATTCTATCCTTTCTCACGGCTCCACAAAGATAGCCATGGATCTGATAGAGTATAGAAAGACTTAGAGCGGACGGAAGCAAGAGATAGTTGAACAGCGGGGCTAGTTCGTTGGTGGAGGCGGAAAGCAATAGTAGGCCGAGGACAATCTGATGTAGAACAGAGTGGGCTTCAGGCATACTCTCGCAAATAGCGCCGTTGAACACGCCGACGAGCATCATCGTGGCGCCAAACAACAAGAGGGCAGGAGCAAACCATGTGTAGGCCACCCGATACGTGTTCAAGTACATCAATGCCACAAAAGACGATAGGAGAGCCAAGGAGGGGAACCTCGAATACGACGCAGTAAGCCATACACCGGGGGGTGACAAACCTACAAGGAATAATGCTAGGATGAAACCTGGGAGAGGATGCTGTAGTTGAGTGAGCAAAGCTGTCATTGGAATAACCGCAAGAAGGTATGTCCCGAACCGACCATGCTCTTTCCCAAGAGATAAGGCGACAAAGATGAGTAAGGCTAGTAAGGCGAGTATGAGCGTCTGCGGGAGCGGCATAACCGATATCAACGTCCCCAACGAGAGGAGGGCAGAGTTATCCCCGGGATTTGCGAGCAGAATCAGCGAAAGCACTACTGCAAAGACTTGGTAAGGTTGAAAGCTCACTACTCCTGCCGTGTTCAGAAGGAGCAAAAACAGACCTGTTACCGCGAGCAGTATCCTGGAAATCGTTCTATCACGTATGTAAGCCAAGGCTGGAAGAACAAGTAAAGCCTGCCAGAACATGCTATCGCCCTTGAGTGTTAGACTCCTTGTCCTCCTCTGAAGAGAGAACTTTCATCTGACGAAGCAGCTCTATGGCCTTCCTCTTGGGCTTCCTTGTTACTTCCTCGTATTCTCCGTAGAATACGACCCCGCTGGGGCACGTCTCTACGCACGCGGGGACAAGTCCTTGCCTTCTCCTTTCGGCGCACAGATCGCACTTCCTTATGATGCCCTTAACAGGATCTATATCGATCGCTCCAAACGGACAGGCTATAGCGCACAACTTGCATCCTATACATCGGTACTCCCTGACGAGCACCGCGCCATCTCCATCCTTGTACAATGCTCCTGTAGGGCAGACGCGCACACATACAGGATTTGTGCAATGCACGCAAGTCAGGGGGACGAGTATGCCGTCTGACGTGGAGTATATGTTCACCCTAGCGTGAGAGTTCACGAACTCGCAAACTTTCTCACATACCTCGCAACCGATGCATCCTCCCACATCTACAAGCATCAATTTAGACACCAGGTTCACCTCACAACATCTTCTGAAGGTACCTGTCAACCCAGTATGCTGCCCTTAGGCCGGATTGAAAGGCCCTCCCCACTTTGCTGGTGCCCGCTGCGACGTCGCCTGCAGCAAAGACCTTTTCTCTTGATGTCATAAACCTCTCATCGATCCCTATTCGTCCCCCTCTTGACAGTTTTATCCCCAAAACTTCGTTTCTGAACGGCGGGGTCGGCTTCTGACCTATTGCCACTATAATGTTATCAGCATCGACCGTCCTTTCCGTTCCAGGGATCTGCTCCAACCTTAAGATCACACCATTTTTCACTTCAGCGTCGACGTCAATCAGCTCAATCGCCTCAACTTTTTCCTCGCCGATCACCCTCTTTATCACGGTCCTCTCTGTATGCTTACTTCCTAGTTCAATCAGCCGATTTATCTCGTAACCTCCTGCAGGGGCCTCAAGGAGTTTCTCTATTGAGATAAGGTGAACCTGACATCCATCCCGTATAGCGTCTAAAGCAGCGTCCGCGGCCACCAATCCAGCGCCGACAACGGCCACCTTGGAGCTGAGCTTGACCTTCTCGCATTCTGGCATAAGACCTAGCTCGCACGACCTGTTTCTAAACAGATATTCGAGAGCTGAATGTATTCCATCAACATTGGTGCCTTCTGCTGGAAGAGCGTTTGAGATCCATGTCCCTGTCGCTATTACTGTGGCATCAGATTCGTCTATCGCTCTCTGTAGCTCTAATGTCTCCTTAGCCAGCTTGTCTCCAAGAATTTCCTCTCCGCCAGCGGAAATCCTGCACGAGGTCTTCATTCTTACATCAAATATCTCCTCTAACTCCTTACACCCTAAGAACACCCTGTTTTTGGGTATTCTAGCCCCCGGGATGCCAAAGACCATCATCCCCCCTGGGAGCGGAAGCCTCTCGTATACGGTGATACCATAGCCTTTGCAGGCAAGATAGCCGGCAGCAGCTAATCCAGCAGGGCCAGCACCTATTATGGCAACCTTCGCATCCAACCTCTGAGCGGGCTTTTCCTTCTTGCACATGAATGTGAAACGCATGTATTCCCCGAAGCTCATCTCCACCCCCCTTTTCGTTCCAGAAGGGCTATGAACGAAGATGGCTTCAGCCTGAACTGATGGTAGAAGGTCGCAAACGCGCAACCACGGAAGACAGGCACCTCGAACCTTTGCACGGCTGCCACGATCGCCTCCCTGGACAGGTAACCGGCAGAATCCTGCAAAGCCTGAGGCGCTCCGATAAGACTACTAGGGTTCTGTTCGAAGCCTCGCTTGGACATCAAGAGTTTTTTGTTTTGAACTTGCGCTTTTCCGTTCAGACATCTCTCATCAACATACTTCAGGTACAATACTTGACGCTTGAGTAGCCGCACCAGCTCATTCGACGTGAGCAGCAATGGCAATGGTTGCAGCCCTCGCGAAGCTGTCAGTGACCCTCCTTGGTCACTCTTTAGGCTATCGGTACGGCGCATCAAGAGGGCGGAAAGATAGCTTGGCAGGCTGGCGTGGTTCGTCCGCGGTTAGCCATCACAGCCGATTGGCGATCCCCCTAGCTGGACGCTTGTCGCGCTTACTATATGAACCGCGAATTGACCAGAGAAGGGTTGTTGCGCTAGTCGCGTCCTTCAAGAAGCGCGTTTCTGGAGGCGATCTCCTTGTAGAGCCTCACCGCCTCGGTTGGTGTCCTCTCTTTGGTTTCAGGATTCACCCGGAAGAGGCCGAACCTCATCTTGAAGCCCTTAGCCCACTCGTAGTTGTCGACTAGAGACCAGTGGAAGTATCCCCTAAGCGGTACCCGGTCCTCGTCCACTGCGCTATGCAGCTCTTCCACATGTGCGATGAGGTATCGGCTTCTCTTCTCATCCTTCACGTCAGCTATGCCGTTCTCGGTTACCATGATGGGCCGCCTGTAGCCGTTGTAGGCCCAGTTGACCACGTAACGTATCCCAGGTGGGTATATCTCCCAGCCCATATCGGTGCAGTCGCCTTCACACGGCACCCCGCGGCCTTGGAGCATCCGATGAGTCGCGTCGGGGACCGCTTTGATCCTGTTCCGCATGTAGTAGTTGACGCCCAAGTAGTCGCATCCCTTCACCAAGCCGGGGTGCTGCTCGTCGCTGCTCACGATCATGTCCAAGTCCATATCGTAGTCGCCTTTGATTGCCGCGTTCAGAAACCATTCATTCCACACGTATTCCAGGAACCTAGCTGCGGCCACATCGTCCTTCGACGCCGCGTCGTACGCCTCGTAGTACTGCGGGTTGTGGACGAGGCCCACGGTCGCAGGGCCGAGCTTGGAAACCGAGACGGTGTCCCATCGCTTGAGCATCTCATAGGCTACGCCGTGAGCGATAGCCAGGTTCTTCGAAGCCTTCATGAAGAGCTCGAAGTCTCCAAGGCCAGGAGGGAAGCCGCTGGATGCGTTCCAGTAACCGTTCCCGCTGACGACCATAGGCTCGTTGATCGTAGCATAGAGGTCGACGAGGTCGCCGAAAGCGTCCCCTACGAAGGCGGCGTACTTGGCGAACTCCACGATAGTCGAGGGCTCCAGCCAGCCACGTCTCTCAGCGTACTGCACCTTGTCTCTACAGGCAATGGGGTCATGCAACCAAAGAGGCAGAGGCCAATGATAGAGTGTCAAGAGAACCGTCATGCCCAGCCTCCTAGCCTCGGCTAGGATCTCCCGGTACCTCTCAACTGCGGTTCTCTCCGCGGTTTCATGAAGCATCTCCATACTATCTTTCGAGATATCTACGCGTGAGATGTTTCCCTCCTTATCGCGGACGACTCGAGCTGGCACACTCATCGTTGGTTCTGGGAAGAGCCGGCTCCACTCAAGCCCAAGCCTCACAGCGTTGTTACCAAGCGCATCTCGAGCAAGCTTCAAGTCCATACGATAGAGTTCCCAGAAGCCCGGGCCGTTCTCGGGCAGGTCCCCGCTCACTAAGCCTCTTTCAACGTTGGTCGGGTCGTGAACCCACATGAACCAGTCTGATCTGTTATCTACTGGGCCTCTGCCCATCTCTACTTGGAAAGCCGCTGTAGCTGTCCCCCAGAGAAAACCATCAGGGAAGCCCCTCCGTGCCTTCAACCATCAACCCCCAAGCCGAGATTGTGAACCTTAGACATATAAGAGCATCCATCCCCCGGATCCAAGCTTGCCGCAAATATCAAGAGGCCTGCAAACTGGCAAAGAAGGGCAGCGTCACAGCCCGAGGGGAGACTTGGCCGTAGATCAAGCTGAGCTTCCCGATCCGGCAGACAAGAGAAGCCGTGTTGTCGGTGAAGGTTGACTACATGCCTGCCTGGCGGTATCATCATCGGGTGCGCGGAGGCATCCTACTTCAGCTGCCCGCGTGGCTCTTCGCTCTGACTGTTGGGTACACCTCGGTCACCACATCGCCTTGATTGTCGCGGAACGCAACGAACCTTCTCTTGCAGCTCGGGCATGCGAAGGTCGCGGACCGCCGTGGAGGCCTCTTGAAATCCACGTCTACGGCGCCAGACCGCTTACAGTCCTCGTATGGACAGGTGATAAGCGTATACGGGCGTAGGCTGAGCAAAACACGCTTCCTCTCAGAGGTGTATCATATAACAGCGACTTCACATATGAAACTTTGTAGGTTTAGCCCAGGGCATACGCAACGCGTCTAGCGGAGACACCATCTGACGGGCATCTCAAGTATGGTCGCTGAATGGGCGGGGAAGACGTGCTTGAATCGCTCAGCCACGCCTTCGATGCTTTTCTCGCGTATCTGCACTTCGTCTGGTTTGTCGAAGTCATTCGCCGAAGTAGCTGCCTCGCCGTTCAGCTCGTAGGCTATACCGCGGCTTGCTGGCGTAGGCCCTCTCAGCTCGACCAGAGCTTCGATGTCCTCAACGTCGCTCCGGTTGACGCCTGCCAGGTAGAGCTTGCCCAGGTCGGGGTCAGCGGTCGCTGAGCAGTCGAGCAGGGGGACTTCGCTTAGGCTGAGCTTCTCCGCCTCGTAGGTTTCAGCTATGGTCCTCGTCCGGAGCGCCACTCTGCCGAAGTGGTTCACGTAAAGCTTGAACGCCAAGTAGACGGGGTTCACGTACATGCCCGTTTCACTCGCGACCATCGCGGGTAGGACGTTCACGAGCTGCGCCAGGTTTGCGATTGCGACCTCGTTGCAGAGCCTGTGAAAGACATGGAACATCCCTGCAGCGAACAGACCGTCGCGCAACGTCAGCTTCTCCGTGAATCCAGCCTCGATCCTAGCCTCGGGGTACCACACATTCCATTCGTCGAATGCTATCTTGACCAACCCTGCTCGTTTCACGGGTACGGTCGCCTGTATGAGGCCTGCTAGATGCCTTAGGCTCCTCTCAGCCTCGAGAGCCGTCGCCACGATCGTACGGTAGTCCTCGTAGTTGTAGTACTTGTGCAGCGAGATGTAGTCTATGAAGTCGCCGGTCTTCTTCAGCACCTCGTGGTTCCACTCGTCGTCTTCGCAGCCGACCGCGACTAGCTTGATGCTCGGGTCGACTCTCCGCATCAGCTTCGAGAACTCTACAGCTTGCCTCGCGTATGTCGCTGCGTCCACGTGACCGATCTGCCAACTGCCATAGACCTCGTTCCCTATACCCCAATACTTCACACCAAACGGTTCGGGCTGTCCATTTGCAGCTCTGAGAGAGGCGTAGTGGGTCACGCCGACACGGTTGCAGTACTCAACCCAGTGAGCAGCCTCCTCAGCAGTCCCTGAGCCTGTGTTCGCGCATATGTAGGGCTCGGCGCCGACAAGGCGGCAGAACTCGATGAACTCATGGGTTCCAAACTGGTTCGGCTCGACCGCCTCCCAGGCTAGGTCATACCGGACCGGTCGCATGTCCCTACGCCCGACACCGTCCTCCCAATGATAGCCCGAAGCGAAGTTCCCACCCGGCCA